>JAODBI010000090.1 GCA_025463875.1 Actinomycetes bacterium | reverse complement strand
CGCGTCAACTGCAAAGTGAGCCACCCATCGGCCTACGCTCCCGCAAGTTGGATCGCACTCGTGGCCAAGCCTTGGTCTTGAGGATGTGCGCAGCGGTGTCCAGGTGAGCGACCAAGCAGGCTGTGCTCCCGATGAGGCCCTCGAACTCATCGCCGCTCGCGCTGCCGGCAGGCATCGCAGCAGCTGAGCCGCTACCCGTCGGTTCGTTGTGCGGAACGACGCGTAGCCTCTTTTCGCCGACCCCGCCCCGATGGGTGTCGGCCACGGCACGGGGCAGTCTCGACACTGCGCCGCCGGGCCACGTGCGTTTTGTGCGCATTTAGTCGAATTCCGTGATGAGCGGCTTGTGGTCAGATACGACCGGTGTCACCTCCTCCTCGCACCCGCGATTCCCGCCCTGTGAGGGGGAGGTGCGCCACCCTCGAATCGGGCCCTCGCGAGGAGCAGCGAACCGACGACGCGCGACTTGCGCGCGTCGAGATCGACATCGCGCCATCGAAGCCCGAACAGTTCGCCCTCGCGCATGCGGGTCGTGACTGCGATCGTGTGGACCGGTTCGAGTGGGGTTCCGGCCGCCGCGTGCTAGAGCCGTCGCTCCTCATCCGGCGACAACGCACGCATCTCCGTCCGGCTGACGCGAGGCGGGTCGACGAGTTCGGTGACATTGCGTGCGACCGCGCCCGATCGCACTTCTTGCCCCTGTGCAGCTCGTCGCCGACGAAGCCGCGCCTCCGCGCGTTTGTCTCTCGTTAGAAAGGTGGTGTCGGCAAGAGCGGCGCGTGCGGTTGACTGTGCGCTTGGCCGGGCCGGAAGACGTGAGAGCCGCCGAACCCGTATACCGTCCCGGCGCCGCCGAGCATCCAGTATCCGGGTGTTCCTTCGGTCGAGGCGACCGACACGATGGGGGTAGCCGGCGGCCGGTTTCCGAGCGATCCGAAAAAGGCCTTGTTCGAGAAGTTGAAGATCCCGCCGTCGGAACCGACCATGAGATAGCCATTGCCGTAGCGCACCATGCCGACGATCGGTCGGTTCAAGTGCGTTGCGCCCATCGAACCACGGAACGCGGCATCGCCGAATGCGAAGATTCCTCCGTCGCTGGCGACGAGCCAATAGCCGCGTCCGGATTTGGTCGGCACGAGCGCACGGACGGGTGCATTCAGATGACGGCCGCCCATGGAGCCATAGAATCGCGCGTCGCCGAAGGCGAAGATCCCGCCGTCGCTCGCGACCATGTAGTAGCCGTGTCCGCTTCTCGTCGGGATCGATCCCAAAATCGGACCGTTGAGTGCGACGCTATGCAGGTCTCCGTAGAAGCGGGCCTGCGCGAACCCCTTGACGCGGCCCTTGTTCGAGAACAACCAGTAGCCCTCGGACGGGTGGCGGATATCGAAGCGCGACATGGACGAAAGGCCCGTTACGGCTTCTCCGCGCTCGAGCGCACCCCAGCTCCCATGATTGCGAGCATCGCCGTAGGTAGTGACCCGCCCGAATGCGTCGGTGATCCAGTAGCCGTTGTCCGACGGCGTCGGTTCGAGGTGAGCCGCGAAGGCGACGTTGGTCTGACCGGCGACGCCTTGTTGTTGGATCGCGGTAACCGGTGGTTTGAGACTCCTTGTCACGCTGGCCCGCGCGGCCGGTGTCCCTGCGGCTCGCGCACTCCATCCGTTGGCGTTACAGAACGTGTTCGAGTTGTCGAGATCATCCTTGATGTAGACCCAATCGGAGGGCTCCACCCACTGGTTGTTTATGACATGGGCATACGTGATGTATGCGTACCGGTACGGCGCGGTGATCCCGGAGAAGACCATCGTCGTGATTCCGTCTGCGTTGAACCAGCCGCTCTCGATCCAGCCGCCATAGTTGAAGTCATACACGTAGGCCTTGGCGTAGACTCCGAAGCTGCCGGAAAGGATTTCATTCGTGGTCGGCAGCACATTCACCGTGCGTGAAGAACAGCTGTAACTGGCTTGCGCAGTCACCGTCACGCCATCGGCGAAGACGGCATCACCGTCGTCCGCCCCGGCGGCCGTCGGCGTTACGACGCCTACCGCCAACGTGACGAGCGCCGCCAGCGCGACGAGCGACACCACGAACCGAGCACGCAAAGAGCGTCTGCAATCTTCTCGCCGCGCGCTCTGATGAACCGTCGTTCCGCCCATTGCCCCGCCCCCCACACTCGATGAACGCCTCATCAGACCGCCCCTCGTGCCGCCCAAGCGATTCTCATGGCGCGTGGCGCTTCGAACACTCCCCAATGTGAGCCAAGTTGCGGTGCTCGCGGGTCGCGGGTGTGGCGAGCAGGGACCCGGGGTGACCGGGTTTTGCGTCGATCCGGCCTCAGGGGCCCCCCGTCGCGGCTGACCACCGGCTCACAGCCTCCGCGGTGGTCGACACTCCCAACACCGAACGGATGGTCGCGAGTCGGCGGCTGAGGGTGCGTCGTGAGAATCCGAGCCGTTGCCGAGCCTCCTCCCCGGACTCCCCGGCCGCAAGGGCAGCGAGGATCTCGTGCTCTTGTACCGAGAGCCGATCGGCGGGTTCGGTGTCGGGGTTGAACCAGCGGACGCCTCCGACTTGGCGGAGCGTCCGTTCGAGACTCGTTGCGAGCTCCGCATCCGGCACGCAGGCAACCACTTGCAATCCGCGGGTTGCAGCAAGAATGGCCTGGGCGGCGGACGTCTCATCGGAGACTGTGCCCGACACGAGCGCGTGCTTTGCGAAAGCGGCCAGGCTCCACGGGACGGCGGGGACGGCGTGGAGCAGCCATTGATCGCGTGCGCGAAACGGGCCGCGCGCCTGGGCCAACTCGTCGTCGGTCCGGCACAACGTGCACCGAGATCCTTGCCCGCGTACGACGCCGGACGCGGCCTGCGCGCGCGTCGTCGATCCGCTGGCCCGTAGCGCGGAGCGAATGTGCGACTCGACCGTCGACGGCCGGAGATGCAGTGACGCGGCGATTTCGGACGTCGTCGCGCCCGTCGCGACCTGACGAAGCACGCGCTCGCGTACGGTCGGCAGTGCTCCGCGTCTTACTGCGCTTCCGGCGCCCGCGACGCGCGCCGCGGCACGCACGCGCCCGTCGAGTGCGACCAGGCCGTGTTCGGCGCAGGATTCGGCGGCCGCCGCGAGTGAGGTCTGGGCGGAGTCGACGTCGCCCGCCTGCAGGGCGAACCGGCCGGCGCCGAAATGTGCACGCGCCGCGGCGCGGCGACTCGTGTGTTCCGATGCAGCCGCTGCCTCGGTGAACAAGCAACTCGCGGTGGCGGGGTCAGCGGCCAGCAGCGCCTCGATTTCGAGGGCCGCGCCGCGGAGGTTTCTGTGCTGCGATGTCGCCGCCGCTGCCAGGCTGGGATCGACCTCGAGCCCCAAGTCAGCGGCGGACCATGCCCCGATGAGCGCGGCATTGACCTGACCGGGAAAGCCGTGGACGGGCAAGGCCGCGCACTCGAGTGCCGTGGCGAGGGCCTCATCCGGACGCCCGGCCAACCAGTGCGTCTCTGCAAGCGCGAAGAGGGCGGTTGCGCGAGCCGACGGATCACTCGCCCGTTCGACGGCGCGTCGCGCCAGCGGCAGCGCTTCGGTGTCACGTCCCGCGTCCGCGAACGCGAGCGCGAGGCTCCACGTCGCCATCTCACGGCTGCGTACGGTGAGCGGGCGTTCGAGGAGTGACGGTCCGACATCTCTCACCGCCTTGCCGTTCCCGTCGACGATGACCGCGGCCAACAACGACGCAGCCCGGAAGTAGCCGTTCCAAGCGGGAGACACTCCTTCGGTCAGTTCGATCATGCGATCGGCGATCGGACGGCACCGCTCAGCGTCAGCGCCTACGAGGTGACCGAAGAGGAGTGTGTCGGCCGCAACCACGGCCTCGTGGAGATCGTCGGCGCTGGACACCAGTGCCTGCGCGCGCTCGAGCTCGGCAAGCCAGCCGTCGTCGCCGCTGAGAAGCATTGCGAGGCTGAGCGCGCTCCGCGCCGAGAGCTCACCGTGACCGATTCTCTGCGCGAGGTGTACCGCTCGACGTCCCACGGAGAGCGCGGCGTCACGTTCCCAGTCGATGCGGCTCAGAATGCGGCACTCGAGGGTCAGGACCTCGACGAGTCGTGGGTCGGGCGCGCCCGTCTCGAAATGCCGAAGTCGTTCGATCGCGGCGCGTGCTTCCTCGATCCTTGTCTCCGCCCAGAACGCGTGAGCCAGCATCAGGTCCGCGCGGGCGTCGTCGTCCGGTTCGGCGAACGGACGCGAACCGAGCAGCGATATCACGTCCGAATAGCGAGCGGAACGAAGCAGCGCGTCGGCGGCGTCGAGGGTCGTCTCGTCGTCGGCATTGGGGTCGTGCCGCGCCGCCAGCAGGAGCAGCGCGGCCCGCGAGGCAATGGTCGGTGCGCGGCGCGCGGCATCGCGGGCCATGGCGGCCGCGTGCTCGTCACCGGCGTCGGCCAAGTGGTGCGCGTGTCGCGACGCGTCCGGCGCAGTGCGCGCCAACTCGCGGTGGAGACGCGCGCGCTGCTCGTCGTCGAGGGCGGCGACAACGCCCGCCGCGATGAGCGGGTGACGGAGCTCGTACGTCTGCCGGGGGGCCGCGACGGCGAGGTCGGCTTCGACGAGGACTCGACCGGTCGCGTCCGGCAGGGCGAGCGGCAAGCCGTGGAGCGCGAGGCGCGCGGCTGCCTCGCGCGCCGGCTCGTCGAGATCGCGCAACGCGGCGGTGACGAACGCCGCGACATTCGTGATCGACGCGTTCCTCGCCGCCATCTGCGCGGCGAGAGGATTCCCACGGGCCGCGCGCGTCCAGCGATCCAGGTCGGGCCCGGGTGCGCCGGGATGATCTGTCTCCAACAGCGAACGGATGACGTCGGCACCGAGCGGGCCGAGCTCGATGAGGTCCCCGATGCCGGTCAT
>JAODBI010000074.1 GCA_025463875.1 Actinomycetes bacterium | reverse complement strand
TCGCCGTCGCCACCCCCGACAGATCATCGGTCATCCGGGCCGACACCACCACCACCGCCGCACCACTCGACACATCGACCGACGGCGGACTGAACGACAAACTCAACAACTGCGGCGCCTGCGTATCTGATTCAGCTATCGCGGGGCGCGACCACCCAACCAGGAAACTCGTTGAGAGAACGACCAGGGACAACGAAGTCGCCAGTCGGGCGCGACCCGGTCTTCTACACGTTCCCTGCCTCGTCGCCGGGCCCATCGCGCCGTCTCCCGCCGTGATCCGAAACCGCCTCGAGAACCTAACCGAGATCTATAGAGCGCGCGAATGAGCGCGTGTAACGGATGAGTCTCCGCCGGACCGCGCGTACGTCCGCCGACTGAGATGTTGTTGGTGCCGTGCCGATCTGCGTGTCACATCCCAGCCATCTCACGACGACGAGGAGAATCTGATCGACGTCGGCGGGGGTATCCTCGTGCGCTGGGACGAGGTCCGCGTCTTGGACTTCTTCGGATTCGCGGAGGACGTTCATGGCGAGGCGTGAGCCGACACCCATTGACAAGCGTGGTGGGTATTCCGGTCGACCGCTGCCCGAGCAACTCCCGAAGGCGCACAAGAGCCCCGGATCGAACGCGAAGCCGAAGTCGGCTGCCTGATCCGGCAGTGGCGCACCCTCGTGCGAGGCTGCCTCTCGATGAGTGACCTACTGGAAGAGGCGAACGAGTCGCTGCGGGCGCTGGTCGGCGCGGCCGCCGAGTTCCGGCCCGACCAGTTCGAGGCGATCGAGGCGCTGGTTGCCGATCACCGGCGCGTGCTCGTCGTGCAGCGGACGGGCTGGGGCAAGAGCGCGGTCTACTTCGTGGCGACGCACATGCTGCGAGCGCGCGGCGCCGGGCCGACGCTGCTCGTCTCTCCCCTGCTCAGTCTCATGCGCAACCAGATCGAAGCGGGTGAGCGCGGCGGCGTGCGCGCGGCGCGCATCACGAGCGACAACACCGACGACTGGGAGAAGATCGTCGCCGATCTCGACGCCGACCGGGTCGATCTCCTGCTCGTGTCGCCCGAGCGGTTCGCCAATCCGCAGTTCCGCGACACCGTGCTTCCCGATCTCGCCGAGCGCATCGGGCTGCTCGTGATCGACGAGGCGCACTGCATCAGCGACTGGGGTCACGACTTCCGGCCCGACTACCGCCGCATCGCGCGCATCCTCAACCTGCTGCCGAGCGGCGTGGCGGTGCTGTGCACCACTGCGACCGCGAATGATCGCGTCGTCGAAGACATCGTCGCTCAGCTGGGCGATGATCTGCTTGTCTTGCGGGGCGCACTGGATCGCCGCAGCCTCGCCCTCGACGTGTTGCATATGCCGGCGCAGGCCGAGCGCCTGGCCTGGTTGGCGCAGGCGATCCCGATGCTGCCGGGGACGGGCATCGTCTACGCGCTGACGATCGACGACGCGCGTCGGGTCGCGGCGTGGCTCGCGCAGCATGGCATTGCCGCAAGGGCGTACACGGGTGACGATCCACTCGACGCCCGGCTCGAAGTCGAGTCGATGCTGCAGCGCAACGAGCTGAAGTGCGTGGTCGCAACGTCGGCGCTCGGGATGGGCTACGACAAACCCGACCTCGCGTTCGTCGTCCACTTCCAGATGCCCGGCTCCGCGATCGCGTACTACCAACAAGTCGGACGCGCCGGGCGCGCGCTCGAGAATGCCCACGCGATCGCGCTGGTCGGTCACGAGGATCGCCAGATCCAGGACTACTTCATCAACACCGCGTTCCCGCCCCGCGCCGACGCCGAGCAGGTGATGGGCATCCTCGACGAGGACGAGTGGATCACGGCGCGCGCGATCGAGCGTGATGTCAACATGCGCCACGCCCGCCTCGAGAACATGCTGAAGGTGCTCGAGGTGGAAGGCGTCGTAGAGCGCAATCGAGGGAAGTGGCGTCGAACCCCTCGCGAATGGGAGTACCCGGCGGCTCGTGTCGAGGCCGTGACCGCGGCCCGGCGCGCCGAGCAAGATCGGATGAGCGAGTACCTCTCGAGTTCGTCGTGTCTGATGGAGTTCCTGCAACGTGAGCTCAACGACCCGTCCGCCGCGCCGTGTGGTCGGTGCTCGTGGTGCGTCGGCGATCATCTCCTGCCCGTCGAGATCGACCGCGAGCTGGCTCGGGAGGCGGTCAAGTTCCTGCGGGGCCGAAGCCTGACGCTCGAACCCCGCAAGCAGTGGCCCGATGGCAAGAAGATTCCCATCGAAGAGCGCGCGGAAATCGGTCGAGTCCTGTCCCACTACGCCGACGGCGGTTGGGGCACCCAGGTCAAGGAGCAACGCGAGGCCGGCAAGTATTCGGACGACCTCGCCTGGGCCCTAGCTGACCTGATCGCGAAGCAGACCTTCGACCCCGAGATCGAGTGGGTCACGTGCGTCCCGTCCCTACGCTCGCCCGCGTTGGTGCACGACTTGGCCGAGCGCGTCGCCGCCCGTTTACGCCTCCCGTTCGCACCGGTAGTGACGAAGACCCGCGAGACCAAGCCTCAGCGCGAGATGAGCAACAGCGCCCAACAGCACGCGAACGTCCAGGACGCGTTCTCGATCAAGGAACCGGTACCC
>JAODBI010000385.1 GCA_025463875.1 Actinomycetes bacterium | reverse complement strand
TGACTGAGTTGATCGAAGCGGCCGCGCGAGCCGGCGAACACGAGCTCGCGACCGTGACGGTCGACCAGCTCGCGGCGCGGACCCGTGCCTGCGGGACCGACTACGCGCTCGGCCTCGAGGCCCGTTCGCGCGCGCTCGTGACCGACGATGCTGTCGCGGCCGACGCGCTCTACCGCGAAGCGATAGCCCGCCTTGGATGCACGCGCATGAGGACCCAGCTCGCTCGCGCGCATCTCGTCTACGGCGAGTGGTTGCGGCGCCAACGGCGCGTGACAGTGGCTCGCGCACAACTCCGGACTGCGAACGAGATGTTCAGTGCGATGGGTGCCGAAGCCTTTGCGGACCGTGCTGCACGGGAGCTGCTCGCCACCGGCGAGCATGTGCGCGCGCCCAGTCCCGCGACGAGCTGGGAGCTGACCGGGCAAGAGGCGCGGGTGGCCGAGCTCGCCGGCGACGGCGCCTCGAATCCCGACATCGCGGCGCAGCTCTACATCAGTCGCCGAACCGTCGAGTACCACCTCCACAAGGTGTTCACGAAGCTGGGCATCAACTCGCGATATCAGCTCGCCCGCGCCCTCAAGAGATCGTCATGAACGGTGCGCCGACCGCTCGTGGCATAGCGGCGACGGTTAGCGCTTGACGAAGCTCAAGAGGTCGCCGTTGAACTGTTCCTTGTGGGTCTGGAACAGGCCATGCGAAGCGCCGGGGTACACCTTCAGCTCGGCGTCCTTGACGATCTTCGCCGAGAGGCGACCCGAGTCGTCGATCGGCACGATCTGGTCGTCGTCGCCTTGGATGATCAGGGTCGGAACGTCGATCTTCTTCAGGTCGTCGGTGAGGTCAGTTTCGGAGAAGGCCTTGACGCAGTCGTACGCGGCCTTGAACCCGACTTGCATCGCCATGAGCCAGAAGGCGTCGCGCACGCCCTGGGAAACGGTCGAGCCGGGCCGGTTGGCGCCGTAGAACGGTGCGCTCAGGTCCTTGTAGAACTGCGAGCGGTCCGTGACGAGTCCGGTGCGGATCGCGTCGAAGGCGTCGATGGGCGTGC
Source organism: Actinomycetes bacterium (assembly GCA_025463875.1). Classification (GTDB taxonomy): domain Bacteria; phylum Actinomycetota; class Acidimicrobiia; order IMCC26256; family PALSA-610; genus PALSA-610. The sequence continues at coordinate 9,505 of JAODBI010000385.1, read as the reverse complement.
CGCCCGGGTTCCCGGCGGTCTTGACCATCAGCGGCGGAATCGCGCCGACCAGGATTGCCTTGCTGACGCGTGAGGTGCCGTGGCGACCGATGTAGCGGGTCACTTCGCCGCCTCCGGTGGAGTGACCGACGAGTACCGCGTCGTGCAGATCGAGCGCTTCGATCAGCGCAGCGAGATCGTCGGCGTAGTGGTCCATGTCGTTGCCGTTCCACGGCTGGCTCGAGCGCGCATGGCCGCGGCGGTCGTGCGCGACGGCGCGGAAACCGTTGGATGCCATGAGGAACAACTGGTAGTCCCAGGCGTCGGCGTTGAGTGGCCAGCCGTGGCTGAACACCACCGGCTGCCCCATGCCCCAGTCCTTGTAGAAGATCTCTGTCCCGTCCTGTGTCGTGACCTTGCCGGTGCTCATCGCTATCTCCTCGTGTAGTCCCGGTTGATGCATTGGCTGCGTGCGCCGAGCGGCAAGGTGTTTGCTCACGCGGCGTCGCTGTGTCGAACCGACCGTAGAAAAAGGGATGGGCGCGTCGCATCAGTTGCATGACTGCACGTGCGCCCGCGGTCTGCGCCCCGAGGCGTACGCGAGGGACAGCCACGTGACGTAAGCGAAGAGATGGATCCGCGCCTCGGACTGCACGCCCGATACGCTCATCGTGACCATCCCGCGACGCTGCGCGTCCGCTCTCGCGGCGGCGAGCAATGTCGACTTGCCGACACCGGCTTCGCCGCGAATCGCGAGCGCACCACCGTGGCCGTCCGCTGCGGCGGCGCGGACGAGTTCGGCTATCTCTCGCAGCTCTGATTCGCGGCCGAAGAGGGGGCGCCGTTCCCGTCGCCATGCCCGCCATGCTCGTCGCTTCGTCTCCTGCTGCCAATAGCGCGCACGCGGCCGGCGCGTCGTTGTCCGTATGCCTTGCAGAGTCCTTCGACTTCGATGACCGCCGTCACGCGACCGACCGTTGGTGTCTCATCGTTGGAGCATCGGTGTCGGGCGACAACTCCGCCGTGGGGAATCACCCTGACGTGGATGTCAGGACGGTAAGGGCCATCCGGCAGCGAGGCGCGGAGATCGGCTCCCGGCGCGAACAAGATTGACCGCTGCCAGCAGGTCCTGGTCCCGGAGCACGCGGTGCGTCGGGCCGTCGGTGGCGACGCGGTGGTCCTCGGAGAAGACGATGCACCGGTCGGCGAGGCGGTCGAGCGTATTCAGGTCGTGCGTTGCGAGCACGATCGTCTTGCCCGCGGCGTTCAGCTCGACGAGGAGGTCGATGAGCCAGTCCTGGGTGCGAGCGTCGAGGGTGGCGGTCGGTTCGTCGAGGAGCAGAACGTCCGGGTTCATGACGAGCACCGACGCGATCGCGACGCGCTTCTTCTGACCGCCCGAGAGTTGGTACGGCGCCCGGTCGGCGAGATCCAAGATGTCGAGCATCGCGAGGGAGTCGTCGACTCGTTCCGCGATTTCATCGCGTTCCAGGCCCATGTTGAGGGGACCGAACGCGATCTCCTCGCGCACCGTCGGCGAGAACACCTGCGCCTCGGAGTTCTGGAACACGACCCCGACACGGCTCCGGAATCCGCGTGCGAACTGTGCGTCTTCCAGCCCGTCCTCGGTGACGTGGGCGGCAAAGGCCGTATAGCGACCCCGGTCGGGGAACAACAACCCGGCCAGTACCTTCAGCAGGGTCGACTTCCCGCAGCCGTTGGCGCCGAGGAGCGCAACCTTCTCGCCCGACTGCACCGACATCGACACGTCGTCCAGCGCCGGGAAGCGGTCGAGGTATGAGTACGACGCACCCTCCACGATCAGCAGCGCGTCGTCGGCCGTCGGCATATCAGCGTCGGAGACCGTCACGTCAGCGTCCGAGGAGTCGATCGACGCCCACGGCCGCGACCGCCGCCGCGACGCATGCGAGCACGAACGCGGCATCGAGGAGTCGCATGCGAAACGCGGTCACGCTGCGCGCGTCGCCTGCATAGCCCCGTGCGACCATCGCCAGATGGACCTCTTCGGCGAGCGTCTGGGCCTTGCCGAAGAGCGCGCCGGCCGAGGCCGCGACCAGGAGACGGCCGGAGGTCGCGTCGGTCGCGCCCGCCACAGTTCGCGCCCGGCGTGCGACATACATGTCGGTCACGGCGTTGAGGAGGAGGAAGAGGTAGCGATAGGCCATGCCCAGCACCAGGATCAGCAGGCGGGGCGCGCGCAATGCGCGGAGAGCAGCGAGCAGCTTGGCCCACGGCGTCGAGATGGTGAGCAACACGACCAGCGAGATCGACGTCGCGACGCGGGTGACAACGAGGCCCGCGGATCGCAGTCCTTGCTCTGTGAGTCCGAGGTGATGACCGAACCAGGTGCCGAGCGGTACGACGATGTCGCCGTGGGTGACGACGTTCAGCGTCGCGGGCAAGACGACCACGCCGGTGAAGACTGGGATGAACAGCCACACCCGCTTGACGAAAAACGAAAGGCGGAGCTTCGAGGCGGCGGCGAGGGCCAGCGTTCCGGCGTACATGCCGAGCAGGACCGGGATGTGGCGCAGGTCGGCGGTGACCACCAGCAGACCCAGCAAGCTCAGCACCTTCACGCGGGGGTCAAGACGCTGCAGGAGCCCGCGTTCCCCGGCAACATCCTCGGAGAACAGCGTTTGGCGGAGTAATGCAGCCGCTCCGCTCGTCGTCTTCTCGATGACGCCGCCCTTGCGCCGCTTCCCGATGCACGCGCACGGACACAGACCAACCTCGTGTTGCAGCAACCACTTCGGCGTTGTCGAGGTCGCACTCACGTCGGCGCGGTTTCGAAGTCGTCATCGACGTCGTGGCCGCGCCGCACACGGCGGACGACGGTAAACCCGGCGAATACGACCGCACCGATCACGGCGATGCCGACGAGCGCGGACACCAGGTACCCGATCGTGGGATGCGAGCCGTTGTCGAAGCCGTATCCGTTGAACAGCGCGTTGTGCCAGAAGCCCGCGTAGTGTCGTAGTCCAGTCGGCACCGCGTCGAGGTGGTACTTGTGCAAGGGGAGGTCCGACAGCGCGTCCTCGCCGAATGCGCCACCGGGAGCCCGCAGGCCGACCGGGGTCAGTACGACCAGCGTCGCCAACCCGACGAGCGCCCATCTCCACGGTGGTCGATTCGGCGGCGCGAGTTCGGCGTCGGTGTCGGGAACCGCGCGGTGGTTGATGCGCAGCAGCGGCAGGTTGGCGCGTTGGAGATACGCGACCACGCCCGCAGTCAGGGCGAACTCGACACCGCCGGCCACCGTGAGATGGGCAAACGCCATCGCGGGGATCGACTGGGCGAGGTGGAACGGCGAGTACAACGGCGTTCCGTTCGCACTGTGGAACAACGCAGGTTGCAGCCCGAGCTCGACCGCCGAGCAAAACGCGGCCGCGTTGAGCCCGACATAGGCGCCCATGCCGGCCGCGATCGGCCGCCGGGGTGATGTCAACGAGACGTTGCGACTCAGTGTCCGGTAGACGCCGTATCCGACCATGGGCATTACGAAGGCCATGTTGAACGTGTTGGCGCCGAGCGCGAGCACGCCCCCGTCACCGAAGAACAACGCCTGGATCAGCAACGCGATGCTCACCGCGACGACCGCGGCCCACGGCCCGAGCAGGACGGCGATGAGTACCGCGCCGACGGCATGCGCAGTAGTGCCGTCAGGGATCGGCACGTTGAACATCATCACCAAGAAGCTGTATGCCGCGCCGAGCGCGACGAGGGGCACGTACCGGTTCTTGACGATCTTCCGGACGCGACGACCGGCTGTGGTCCACACCGGCACCATGGCTGCGCCGAAGACCCCGCACGTCTCCGGACTCAGGTACCCGTCGGGAATGTGCATGCGCCGTCTCCACATTCGGCAGTTGCGATCGCATCGCAACTACCGGCGACGGTAAGAGTGTTGCGACGCGGGTGCAATAGCGAGTTCGCGCACCTATGCTCGGAACGTGTTGCGGCTCGAGAACACTCTCGCCGAGATCCGTGCGCACGGCGGTCGGATCACACCGGCGCGTCGTGCAGTGCTGGCGGCGATCCTCGACGCCGGACAACACCATTTCACCGCGGCCGACGTGCTCGCCGCGGTCGAGCAGGCGGAGCCGCCACCCGATCGGGCGACCGTCTACCGCACACTCGAACTGCTCACGGAGATCGGCCTGCTCAAGCCGCTGCAGCTGAACGGCGAGGCGATCGTGTATCACCGAACCGATCACCGGCACGGCCATGTCTTGTGCGGAGTATGCGGTGCGATCACGGAAGTGTCCGAGCAGGCGCTCATCGACTTTGCAAGCACCCTCCAACGGCAGACCCACTTCACGATCGACGTCGATCGCGTCGCCGTCTCCGGAACCTGCGAACGGTGCGCGGCGGCAGTGACTCACGTCTGAGAAGGGAATTCGGCATGCACGAGCTCGCCCTTTGTGAAGCCATTCTCGACACCGTGACGCGACGGGCCGGCGGTAAACGTGTCGACCGGGTCCAGGTGCGCATCGGCTATTTCCGCCAGGTCGTGCCCAACTCGTTGCTGTTCTCCTGGGAGTTGCTCACCGAGGGGACCGACCTCGCAGGCTGCGGGCTCGACATCGACCACGTACCGGCGATCGTCGAGTGCCGGTCGTGCGGCGCCCACACGAACCTCGACGCGCCCATCCTCGTGTGCGGGACGTGTCTCGGCAGCGACGTCGTGCTGTTGTGCGGCGAGGAATTCCTCATCGCGTCGATCGACCCGGCCCGGGAGGTCTTCTGATGGGACGCTTCCACCGCCACGCCGACGGCACCGTGCACCAACACGACCACGCCCACGAGCACGACGGGGATCACGGACCCGACGATCGCGATCACGGGCACGACCATGACCACGGGCACCGGGACGTCGGGGACCACACCGGCTATCCGGAGACGGGCACGGACCGCGTCGCGGTGCTCGAGACGATCCTCGCCGAGAACGACCGCACCGCCGACCGCAACCGCGCCGACTTCGAGCGCGCAGGTGTCGTCACCCTGAATCTCATGTCGTCGCCGGGGGCGGGCAAGACCACGCTGTTGAAACGCACCATCGCGGAGCTGCGCGGACGAGTCCGGCTCGGGATCCTGGAGGGCGACATCGCGACCAGTCTCGACGCCGACGAGCTCGACGGGCTCGGTGCGCCCGTGTCGCTCATCAACACGAGCGCGGGCTTCGGCGGCGAGTGCCACCTCGACGCGATCATGGTGAGGTCGGGCCTCGGTGACCTTCCTCTGGCGGAGCTCGACATGGTGATCATCGAGAACGTCGGCAACCTCGTGTGTCCGGCAGAGTTCGACGTCGGCCAACACGCGCGAGCCATGGTGTATGCCATGACCGAGGGCGAGGAGAAGCCCCTCAAGTACCCGGTGATGTTCCGCGCCTGCGACATCGTGGTGATCAACAAGATCGACCTCCTCCCGCACCTCGACTTCGACCTCGACCGGTTCCTCGCGAACCTGCGCGCCGTGAACCCCGGGGCCGACCTCGTGCAGTTGAGCGCCCGGTCCGGTGAGGGGATCGAGCAGTGGTGCGACTGGCTGGTCGGACTCCGGGCGCGGACGGCGGTCGCCGCGAGCGATCGTCCATGAGCACGGTCCCTTCGCCGGTTGGTGACGAGGTGCTCCTGAACGCGATCCTGGAGACGTCGAACGACGCGGTGTTCGTCCAACGCGCCGACGCGACCATCACCAGCTGGAATCCTGCTGCGGAACGGTTGTTCGGGTGGGCGGCCTGCGACATCCTCGGGCGATCGTGTGTGCGGATGTTCGCGGCCCACCTGCGCGACGAGGTGGAGCAGCTCCTCGCGGCCGCGGTCGCCGGCGAGCGGATCGCGCACTACGAGAGCGAGGTCGTGCGCGACGATGGCATGCCGGTCCCGATCTCGCTCTCGGTCACGCCGGTCGCAGGCGCGCCGGACGAGTCAGTGAGATTGGTGTTGATCGCCCGCGACATCACCGAACAGCGGATCGCGCAGGCCAGCCTGGCCGAGATCGACGCGCGCATCCGCGAGAGCGAGGCGTTGGCGCACGTCGGCAGCTGGCTCTGGGATCTGCGCACGGGCGTTGTGCAGTGGAGTGACGAGTTCCACCGCATCCACGGCATCGACCCGCTCGATTTCGGAGGCACCTTCGACGCCCACGTCGAAGCAATTCACGACGACGACCGGCTACGCGTGCGAACCAAGATGGAAGCGGCCGTCGCGTCCGCCCACGCCTTCGAGGACGAGTACCGCGTGGTGCGACCGGACCGCGAGGTGCGCGAGATTTACGTGCGGGGGCACCCGGCGGCCGGGTCCGCGGGCTCGGTCGTCGGGCTGCGCGGCATCGGCCAGGACGTGACCGGCCTGAACAACGTCACCGGGAACCACAGCTAGCGCGCGACCTCCGGTCGGGCGAAGATGTGCTTGACCTGGTCGACGAGGTCGGGAGCGCCGTCGAGTTCGTTCCCGGGCGCCTCGTCGGGGTCGACCATTCCCGCGAGCGCGTGCAGCGTGTGGCTCGCATGCGCCCGGACGGCGGCGGCGAGGTCGGCGAGCTCGTCCGACTTTCGCAGCTCCGCGATCGCGTCGCGGATCTCGTCGAGGTTGGAGCTGCCGGCACGTGCTCCGATCGCATAGCCGATAATGAATGCGGCGAACATTCCCATGGTGCTCGTCCTCTCGGTGACTCGATAGCTCGATAGTTCGATAGCTCGATAGCTCGGTGTCTCGGTGACTCGACGAGGGGTCAGGTCCCGTCGGTCTGCGCTTCGATCTGCAGACGCACACGAACGTCGGGGTAGATCCGCAGCATCAGCATCGTGGGCGACGGGACCGCGAAGCTGCGGATGTCGAAGACGTGTTCGCCGGTGACGACGAGACGACCGTCGGGCTTGACCGTGACGTTCACCGTTCCGTCGGCGGGCTGCGTCACCCCGTGAAACGCGAGCTCGCCCTGCAGGCGGTAACGATTCGCCGACGACAACGGCGCGCACCGGGAGAGCTCGAGCCGCGCGATCGGGAACCGACGGACGTCGATGCGGCGGAGCAGCTCCGCGTCGTAGAGCCCGTTGCCGGATCGCAGTCCGTCGAGTGCGATCTCGATGAACCCCGCCGGCTGGTTGACGCAGCTCACGCGGTCGGCGGCGACTTCGGCTTCCAGCGCGCCGGTCACGCCGATCGCGCCGAAGCTGATGGGCCCCACCGTCGATCGGACATCGAGCAGCACGACCGAGCGCTCGGGCACGAGCCGGAAGTGGACGCGGTGGGTACCGACGCCGGCGTCGGTTCCCGACGGGAGCGTGGCCAGCGGTTCGACGCGGCGCGGCGACGGCGAGATCGGTGACACGGGCGACCAGCCGAGGTCGAGTGCACGTGCCCACCCGCCTTCGACCTCGGCCAACGCCGCGTCGACTGTGCCCGTCGCGCGATACCGGCCGAGCACACGCGCGAGACAGTCACGTTCCTCTTCGATCACGCTCATCCAGACTCGGAGCACGCGTTCACCCAACGGCGTCACTCCGTAGACACGGCGCGGCTTGCCGGCGGTGGGTGCCTCCGTCCACGACTGCACGAGACCGTCCTGCTCGAGCAGCGCGAGTGTTCGGTACACGGTCGGACGGTCGATCTTCCCGAAGCCGAACTCGCGCAGATCCTTCTCGAGGTTGTACCCGTAGCCCGGTTGCTCGGAGAGGAGCAGGAGGACTGCCGGCAACACGAAATGGCGCGGCGGCGCGAACTCGAATCGGGAGGCGCGCGCCGCGTCGGCGTCGGTCGGGGCGGGACCATCCAGCACGGGGCGGGTCCTTGATCGAGCAGAAGAGTCGAGCCCGGTATACCCCGGCCCGGCATCTGTGTCACGCGCCGCCGGCGGTCATGGTCATCGGTGGGAAATGCACCGATTGAAAGGGGCCGGGTTGGGGCGTATCCCTGCGTAGGGAAAGTGCGCGGTCGATCAGGGGAGGTCCGCGGTCGTGACGGTCACCAACGAGGCGCCACCGGACGAGACGGTCGTCCATGTTCTGTGGATCAATGCCGGACTCAGTTGTGACGGTGATTCCGTCGCCCTGACGGCCGCAACCCAGCCGAGCATCGAGGAGATCGCGCTGGGTGCGCTTCCCGGGCTCCCCAAGATCGCGGTGCACTGGCCGCTCATCGACTTCGAGTGCGGCCCGGTTGGTGGCGCCGACGACTTCATCGAGTGGTTCTTCAAGGCCGACCGCGGCGAACTCGAGCCGTTCGTGCTCGTGATCGAAGGATCCATCCCGAACGAGGCGATCAAGCGCGAGGGCTACTGGTGCGGCTTCGGAAACAACCCCGAGACCGATCAACCGATGACCACGAGCGAGTGGCTCGACCGGCTCGCGCCGAAGGCCCTCGTCGTGCTCGCGGCCGGCACCTGTGCGTGCTACGGCGGCATCCACGCGATGGCCGGCAATCCGACGGGCGCGATGGGCGTACCCGACTATCTCGGCTGGGACTGGAAGTCGAAGGCGGGGATCCCGATCGTCTGCGTACCGGGTTGCCCGACGCACCCCGACAACCTCTCGGAGACGATTCTCTATCTGCTCTACCAGGCCACCGGTCAGGCGCCGATGATCCCGCTCGACGACGCGCTCCGACCCCAGTGGTTGTTCGGGGCCACCGTGCATGAAGGCTGCGACCGCGCGGGTTACTACGAACAAGGCGACTTCGCCACCGAGTACGGCTCGCCGAAGTGCATCGTGAAGCTGGGTTGCTGGGGACCCGTCGTCAAGTGCAACGTGCCCTAGCGCGGATGGATCAACGGCGTGGGTGGCTGTCCGAATGTCGGCGGCATCTGCATCGGCTGCACGATGCCCGGCTTCCCCGACAAGTTCATGCCGTTCATGGACGAACCGCCGGGCGCGCGGATCTCGACGATCGCGAGCGGCGCGTACGGCTCGGTGATCCGGGGCCTGCGCAAGATCACGCTCAAGACCGTTGACGAGGAGCCCAAGTGGCGGACTCCCGGTCGCCAGCTGCTCACCGGATACAAAGCCGAGCGGAGGTAGTCGTGCCTACCAAGACCCAGAATGCTGATGGCCTCGTCGAGATGGCGTGGGATCCGATCACGCGCATCGTCGGCAGTCTCGGGATCTACACGAAGATCGACTTCGGCAACCGCAAGGTGGCCGAGTGCCACAGCACGTCGTCGATCTTCCGCGGTTACAGCATCTTCATGAAGGGCAAGGACCCGCGCGACGCACACTTCATCACGAGTCGCATCTGCGGGATCTGCGGCGACAATCACGCGACGTGCTCGTGTTACGCGCAGAACATGGCGTACGCCGTGCGCCCGCCGGCACTGGGCGAGCAGATCGTGAACCTCGGTGAGGCCGCCGAGTACATGTTCGACCACAACATCTTCCAGGAGAACCTCGTCGGGGTGGACTACTGCGAGAAGATGATCGCGGAGACCAACCCCGGCGTCCTGGAGCTGGCGAACCGCACCGAGGCCCCGCACGGCGCCGACCACGGCTACAAGACCATCGGCGACA
>JAODBI010000323.1 GCA_025463875.1 Actinomycetes bacterium | reverse complement strand
GAAGAGGATCGTCAGGTCGTGCCAGAGGAGCACCACCCCGAACCAGGTGACCTTGTGGTCGGCGCCGAAGAACGGCTGGATCGAGTGCGAGTCGGTGGGCTTCCAGACCCCGTTCGCCAGGCCGATCGCCGCGAGCAGCACGGAGATCGGAACGACGAGCTTCACGATCTCCGAGGTGCCCTGCAGCCCGCGTATGACCACGCGGTACAGGACCGCGCCGAGCAACGGCGCGAAGATCAGCAGCACGAACGCGAGCGCCAGGGGCGCCGGCCACACACCCTGCGGGAGCAACGGCCACGTGTGGGCGTCGTTGACCCGCAGGTCCCAGTAGACGTAGGCGCACAGCATCCCGAGCGCGCCGTGCGCGAAGTTGAACACTCCCGACGTCGAGTAGGTGACCACCAGGCCGCTCGCGGCGATCGCGAACACCGCACCAGTGATCAGACCGTTGATCAGCAGGTTCATGCGGGTCCTCGGTACGCCGTCGGAGCTCGGCCGTGGCCGTTACTTAGGCGTGAACGTACCGAACGCGGTCGCGATGCGCTGGGCGTTGATCTTGGCCGCCGCGACTGCCGACGTCTTGAGGCCCTTAACGACGAACTTGTCGCTGCATTCGAAGAGCGTGTCGGCCCCGGGCGCAACCTTGACCCAGGTCGCACCGTTGAGCTTCATCAACATCCCGCACGTCGGCGCCGTGTTGTCACCCGGGTTGGTCGGCAGGTGCAACCCGCCGCCCGTCCAGTTCTTCTCCGCGGCCGCCGCGTCGAGCACGCACTTGGCGGTGACGGCGGAGCCACACGACTTCACCGCGGTCGCCCACAGTAGGAACGCGGAAGCCGACTGCTCGCCGAGCAGCCCGATCGTTCCGTGAGATTTCTGCACCAGATCCACGTACTCCTTCACCGCCGGTACCTGGCCGGCGAGCTCGAAGGGCACATTCGTCTGGCGCACGTAGACCTTGTCGGCCGCGCCGCCGTTCTGCCCGTTCCACTTGGCGAACGCGGCGGTGTAGCCGTTCGGGTCGGTGGCCCAGATCGGAGTGAAGCCGACCTGCTTCGACGCGTTGAGGAAGTTCTCCATGTTGGGGTCGGGCGAGCCGACCCAAACCACGGCCTGCACACCGCACGACTTGAGGTTCGTGGCGAAGGGCTTCCAGTCGGACTCACCGGCGATGTTGTAGTGCTGATCGCAGTTGAGGAATTTCCAGCCTGCCTTCGGGTAACCGAGGGCAGCCTTGTCACGGGTCTCGGTGGTTGCCGGGAAGTCCGCGTAGGCGAACGCCGCCTTCTTGACCGCCTCGGGGAACAGCTTCGCAACCTGGTAGGCCGAGGAGAGCGCTTCTTCGTCGCCGGGGTTGGGGATGGGTTGCTGCATACCGGATCCGCTCGCGAACGCCGTACCCACCGCGAAGCCGGGGATCGTCGACAGCTTGCAGCCGATGCGCGTCGTCTCCTGGTTGGCGTCGAGCACGAAACCCTGCCCGACGAGCATGAACACCTTGTCGTTGCAGGCCTGAGTCATGGCCTGGGTGACCTGCAACACCTGCGCGTCGTAGTACTTGCCGACGACCTTGCGGCCGTTGATTCCGCCCTGATCGTTGCACCACTTGATCATCGGCTTGATCGCGTCCGACATCTCCTTGTCGAGACCGGGCGCCGCCGAGTAGCCCGCGTCGTCGCCGTAGCCGATCGTGATCGACGTGTCGGTGATCCCCGTGTCGGTCGCGCCCTTGGCGCTACCCGAACCGCACGGCGAATCGAGCGTGCCGAACTTGGGAGCGGATGGCGCGGTCGTGGTCGTCTGCCCTCCACTCGGCGCGGTGGACGCGGTCGGCGCCGCGTTGCCGTGGTTCCCGCCGCACGCAGCGGCGACGAGTCCGATTACGACCAACACCGTTGCGCACCGCGCGCGCGAGTTCATCGAAAGCTTCCGCGACAACATGCGACCCCCCGGTCACGGCGAATTTCGGCTCAATCTAAACACATCTCTCTACATCCGCAAGCAGAGGCTGGCCTCACGCTACGACGGCTGTTAGACACGAGACGAGACCACGAAAACGGGGACAGGTGAGCAGATGTCGAGCGAAGATCTCACGATGCGCGCGTGGAGGTTGCACGAGTACGGGCGCCCCACCGAGGTGCTCCGGCTCGACACGATCCCGGTCCCCGCGCCGGAGGCCGGCGAGCTCCGCGTCCGGGTGCAGGCAATCCCGTTCAACCTGAACGACCTCGAACGCATCACCGGCGGGAACATGATGGTTCGGCCCGAGTTGCCGTACAGCCCGGGCATGGAAGTCATGGGCGTCGTCGACGCGTGCGGCGCCGGGACCGAAGAATGGGGAGGCCGCCGGGTCGTCGCCATGCCGAAGGGCGCGAACGGCGGCTTCGCCGAGTACGCGATCTGTCCGGCGGTGTCGGCGTTCGAGATGCCGGACACGGTCCCGCTCCCCGGCGCAGCCGCGCTCTACTTCCCGTTTCATCTGGCGTGGCTCGGCCTCTTCGACCGCGCGGGGCTGCAAGCCGGTGAGAGCGTGCTCATCCATGCAGCCGCGGGCGGATCGGGCTCCGCGGCGATCCAGCTCGCCAAGCACGCGGGCGCACGGGTGTTCGCGACCGCGGGCACCGACGCCAAGGTGCAGCTCTGCAAGGAGCTCGGCGCCGACGTCGCGATCAACTACACCGACACCGACTTCGCGCCCGTGGTGCTCGCCGAGACCGCGAACCGGGGCGTCGACGTCGTGTTCGACAACGTCGGTGAAGCCGTCATGGAGAAGTCGATGCAGTGCACGGCCTACAACGGCCGCTACCTCATGATGGGCTTCGCGTCGAACAAGCTCGTAGCCGACGAGCCCTTCATCGTGCCGCGGCGCGTCGCGCTCGGGAACTTCAAGTTGTGCGGCGTGCTCCTCGCGTACCAGGCACCCGAGATTGCCGAGATGCTCAAGACGGCGATGGGCTGGAACTTCGCGACGAGCGAGGTCGGCGCGAAGATCATGCGCGAGATCGTCGAGCTGGTCGTCGCCGGCAAGATCAAGCCCGTGGTCGGCGAGACCATCGGCTTCGACGACGTCCCCGCCGCGATCGAGGCGATGGAGAGTCGTCAGACGGTCGGCCGCACAATCGTGATGCTCTGACTCAAGCCACGAGCATCCTGGCCTTCAGCTGCTGGAACTCGGCCTCGTCGATCACGCCGCGATCCCGAGATCGGCGAGCTTCTGGAGCTCGTCGGCCACACTCCCACCCGCGGTGTGGCGGATGGAGTTCTGGACCGCGCGCGGATCGCGGGAGCACGGGGCGGAGGTCCCCGTGCTCCCGCGCAGACCGGCGACGCGAGACTCAGCTCTGGTTGGCTTTTTCCTCGGCCTCGTGGGCGCGGGCCGCGGCGCGGGCCTTCTCGGCCTCGGCTTCCTTGGCGGCGACGTCGCGCTCGGCCGCGGCCTTGTCCTGCTGGGCCTGACCTTCGCGCTCTCGCTGCTCGTTACCGGTCACACGGCCGGCGACCTCTTTGGCCTTGCCCTTCACGTCCTCGACGACGCCCTCCACTGCGGCGCGGGGACCAGTGTTTTCATCGCTCACGGAAAAGCTCCCTCATTGTGCTCGGGTATGTGTTGTCGGACGCGCTTGGTACCCCGCGACGCGCACGTGCAATCGCGTCGTAGTTGACGCTCCAGTTTGGGCGGATCGTGCGTTCGGGTATTCCTCCCTCGTCGTCGTCAACGCTGCACATAGAGGAGGATCAGTCATGCCACGAGGGTCGTCTCCGAAGCGGGAACGTCAGTACGAGGAGATTCGCAAGTCCGAGCGCAAGCGCGGCGTTCCCGAGAAGCGGGCCGAAGAGATCGCGGCGCGCACAGTGAACAAGGCCCGGGCCCGCTCGGGCGAGGCGAGAACCGCGTCGAGACTGTCGAAGACCGACATCTCGTCGCAGAAGCGCGCCGGCTACCGGCGCGCGCACGGCGGCAGCGGTCGCACGCGCGATCAGCTCTACGAAGAGGCGAAGGAACGCAACATCAGCGGCCGGTCGCACATGACCAAGGCGCAACTCCAGCGGGCGCTGAGCCGGAAGCGTCCCAGCAGGTAGTCGACTGGGTCAGCGGTTCGGCATCCGGTAGACGGTCCCGAACCCGGACAGGTCGGTCACGCGTTCTCCGATGCTGAAGCCCGACCCGCCGCCCTGCGGGAAGTGCACAGAGTCGCGCGGAATCAACAGGAGTATTTCGTGACCCCGCGGCGTCGCGACGTGCGGAGGGGTCGAGCACTCAGTGCAGACGAAGTCCCCAACAACGCGCATGACTTCGACAACTCCCGTCGGTGACTGCGGGCTCGTACCGAATATCGCCGCGACCTTGTCGCGCGTCGTCACCACGATCTCGGCATAGGCCACCGGTCCGTACGCAAGCGGAACGCCCCGCAGGCGACTGACCGCGCGCGCGAGTCCGGGAACCGTTTGCTCGGACGCGACCGCTCCCGGCGAACGAGGCATGGGTGGTTGCGCGACGTCGAACGTGTAGAAGCGGTCCAGCGCGCCCCCCGACTCCATGAAGACGATCCGGTTGTCGACGGCCGCGACGAGGCCGAGCGACCCCTTCGTCGACTGCATGTTCGGATCCTTCGGGTCGTCCGGACCGCCGACCCATCCGCCACTGCGCGACGAGAACCATGCCGCCGGGCTGCCTGCTTCGGTCGACGTGCCCACCGCGACATAGACACCGGCCGCGGTCGTCACGGCCGACGCCTTGGAGAAGGGGAACTTCGACCCGAACGTGGTGTCGCGCGTCCACGTCCGCCCACCGTCCGCGCTGCGCAACATCGGAGTCGTCTCGGGCGCGCGATCGGTCCGAGTCCCGATCGCCATGGTTGCATCGCCGTTCACGCCCTGCAGTGCCAGACCGGGCGTCTCGATCCTGATGGGGCGTCCCCAATCGGACGGATCACGCGTCGACCATCCGATCTCGATCGTGCCCGCGGGGTGCACCGCGGAGACGCCGTATGCAAGGAGCGAGCCATTCGCAGTCTCGGCCACCGCGTCGATCGATCCGGAGGAACGTGAGTCGAGTACCAACTGCCACTGCACGCCGTCTCGTGAGATCCAGATTCCCTCGTAGCCGTCGGCCGCGCCGCCGGCTGCGATCCACCAACCGGCGTGCCACGACAGGCTGGTAACGAACGCGCCTGGACGATTGTTCGGGATGGGCGCACCGAATACGGGGCCGCGGGTGATCTCGTCCCAGTGCCGACCGTGGTCCTGCGATCGCCACACGAACGCATTCAGACCGCCGGGCGCACCGATCGCGATCGCGGTGCCCGCATGTGTTGCCATGGCAGAAATGCTGTCGTGCTCGGTCGGATGTTCCGACTCCGACCAGTGGACGCCGTCGCTGCTCGACCACACGGTGACGACGTACCCACCGTTGCCCGGGCGTTCGCCGCCGAGCAGGAGCGTCGTGCCGTCGGAGGTGAGCGCGTGCAACGACGCGGCCGGTGCGATTCCCGACGACGCCTTGTCGATCGTCGACCACAAACCGTCGCCGGACCAGACGTAGGCCGCGCCATTCGCGGCCGTGGTGGAGCTTCCGGAGACGTTGACCGTCGGCGAGTCGGAGCGGCGCACGAACGCGAATGTCGCGACCACCGCGACGGCCACGACGAATGCCGTCGTCGATATCCGTACGGTTCGGCGTCGGCGGGCGCGCCGTACAACCGCCGTCGGTTCGGGGATCGTGATCGCGTCGAGGTCGTCGCGTACCGCTCCTGCGGCATCCCGGGCGCGCTGGTCGAAGGTCATGCCGGCTCCTCGTCGAGGGTCTCTCCGAAGCACGCCGCGAGCGCGACGCGACCGGAGTGCAGGTGGACGCGAACGGTCGCGGGCGCGATACCGAGCACGGCCGCGATGTCGGTGATGGATCGGTCTTCGAGATAGCGCAACGCGACGCATTGGGCCTGGCGACGCGGCAGATCGCGTACGGCACACCAGAACTCGTCGTCGACCGCGGGCAGCCGCGCGGATTCGGCGGCGCGGCGGCCGGCGAGCCGGGCCACCGCCCGCGTCTCCCGGGCGCGTCGCCGCAACGTAGAGGTCGCGAGGTTCACGACGACCCGTCGCACCCACGCCGCCGGGTCGTCGTACTGCGCAACCCGCTCCCAATGCCGGTAAGCCGAGACGAACGCGTCCTGAGCGAGCTCCTCGGCCACGCCCGTCCGTCCGCACAACACTGATGCCAGCGCGACGACTCGCCGGTACTCCGCCCGGAAGAACTCGTCGAAGTCGGGGGCCGGCACGAGCACGACGCGTTCGATCTCCTTGACCGGGGCCGCTTCCACACCTGCTACACGCCGGACGCCGCCGGTTTGTTCAGGCGTCCGGGGGAAAAGTCGCCTCAAGTGCGAGGATCAGCGGCGCGCACCGTACGGCATGGGAAGGATGCAGTCATGGGACGTTTCACGATCGTGCTTCCCGACCGACCCGTCGCCTCGATCGACGAGTGGCTCGCCGCGGGCGGGGGCGCGGGACTGGCCCGCGCCCGCGAGCTCGGCCCGAAGGCGACGATCGCCGAGCTGCAACGATCGGGGCTGCGCGGCCGCGGTGGTGCGGGGTTCCCGATTGGCACCAAGTGGCAGACGGTCCGGCGCGCGGGCGGCCGCCATCGATACGCCGTGTGCAACGCGGCCGAGGGCGAGCCCGGAACGTTCAAGGACCGCGCCATTCTGCGCGCCAATCCGTACCAGGTCGTCGAAGGACTGGCGATCGCGGCGTTGACGCTCGACGCACCCGAGGTGTTCATCGCGTTGAAGGCGAGCTTCACCGTCGAGCGCGAACGCGTGACCGCGGCGGTCACCGAGATGGAGCAGGCGGGTCTGGTCGGCGACCTGTCGGTCGGGATCGTCGGTGGACCCGAGGAGTATCTCTTCGGCGAGGAGAAGGCGCTGCTCGAAGTCATCGAGGGCAACGATCCGCTCCCCCGGTGGCTACCTCCGTACGTGCACGGCTTGTTCGCAACCGCGCCCCAACTCGGCTGGCAGGCGCACGAGCCCGAGGCCGGACACACGCGGGGTCACGAGTCGAACCCGACCGCGGTGAACAACGCGGAGACGCTGGCGAACGTGCCGCACGTCCTCGCGAACGGCGTCGACTGGTACCGCTCGATCGGCACACCGGAGACGCCGGGCACCGTCGTCTGCACGATCGTGGGCGATTCGGAGCGGGAAGGTGTGGTGGAGGTCGCGGCCGGTACGCCGTTGCGCGAGGTCTTGACCATGTTCGGCGCGCCGCGCCCGGGCCGGCGCGTCCGGGCCGTCTTCTCCGGGGTGACGAACGCGCCCCTGACCGAGACCGCGCTCGACACGCCCCTCGCCTTCGAGCCGTTCGCCGCCGCCGGGAGCGGACTCGGCGCCGGTGGATTCATCATCTATGACGACACCGCGTGCATGGTCGACGTCGCGTCGAAGATGTCACGCTTCTTGTGGGTCGAGTCGTGCGGTCAGTGCCCGCCGTGCAAGCTCGGTACCGGTGCGATCACGAGCGCGCTCGACGACATCGGAGCCGGGCGCGGTAGCGACGAGAGCCTCGAGACCATCAACCACTGGCTTTCGGTCGTGGCCGACGGGAACCGCTGTTTTCTGCCGGTCGAGGAGCAGCAGCTGATCGGGAGCATCCTGCGGACGTTCCCCGCCGACTTCGACGCGCATCTGCAGGGCACCTGCACGCACGAGCACCGTGCGGTCGTCCCGAAGCTCGTCGACATCGTCGACGGACACGCCGTGATCGACGAGCAGCAAGCACGCAAGCGCCCCGACTGGACCTACGAACCGTAGGGCCGCGGCGCCCATCTCACTGCCAACTGTGGGCAGGATTTCCGGCGCGTGGCGCCCGTTTCTCTGCCATCTGTGGGCAGGATTTCCGGCGCGTGGCGCCCGTTTCACTGCCAACTGTGGGCAGGGTTTGTGTTCAGGAACGAATGTCCTTGCGCCGGAACCAGATGAGGGCGATGGTCCCGAACACGGCGAGGTACACGAGTTGCACGACGAGGCCGACAACCATGTCGTGTGAGTAGCGATTGTCGGTGAACATCGTCTCCCACGAATTGAGGTAGTGCGTCGGAAACGCGTAGCGGATGCGACCGAGTTGCGTGATGCCGTCGAGGATCTCGGAGACGATGTAGACACCGACCGTCGCGCCGATGGCGCTCGCGGCGGTGTCGGTCAGGATCGAAAAGAACGTGCCCATTGCGAGCAGCGCCGTGAAGCCGAACGCGACGTACGCGGTTCCGATCCCGAGACGCAGGAGCAACGTGGCCTGGCTGATGTTGAAACCCGTCGCGAGGGCGCCGGGTGCGAACGCGCCGAGTCCGGGGATACTCAGCGCCTTCGCGCCGAACACCACGACCCCACCGACGAGCGCCGCGAGCGAGACGAGGATCGTCGCACTCCAGATGAGCGTCGCGGCGACGATCGCCTTGGCGACGAGCAGGCGACCGCGCGGGACGGGCCGCATGAGCAGGTAGCGCAGGTTGCCCCACGACGCGTCGCCGGCGACCGAATCACCCGCGAACGTGCCCGCGATCACCACGAGCAGGAAGCCGCTCATCACGCTGAGAACTGCGGCGGGCACGAGCAGACCGCTCTGCTGGGCGAGACGGAACAACCCCTGAGCATCGTCCGCATTGCGCGGGCGGTTACCGCGTGACTTGATCGCGAAGACGATCAGGGTCGGCAATCCGACCAACAACAGCCCGATGACAAGCGTTCGGGTGCGATTCGCGGCCTTGAAGAATTCGGTGCGGATCAGCGCGATCATGCCGGCGCGGCCGCCTGCTCGGTGCGCGATCGGGCCGCGTCGCCCGCCGCCAGGATCTCGAGGAACGCCTCCTCGAGTTGTTGGGTCGGCATGATCGTCTCGAGCCGGAGACCGGCACCGACGAGCGTGGCGACGATGTCCGACCGTTGACCGTCGAGCAGCTCGACGATGAGCCCGTCCCCTTGGACCTGCACCTTCGAGACGTTCGGCAGATTCGACAGGATCGCCCGTGCCCGTTCCCGGTCGTCGACCTCGACATACACGAGTCCGGCCGCACCGACGAGATCGCTCACGGTCCCGTCGGCGACGAGGCGGCCGCGATTCATCACGAGCACGTGACTACAGACCTGCTCGACTTCGCTCAGGTGATGACTCGACAGGAGCACGGTCGCGCCGTGTGTGCTGAGCCGGGTGATCAGCTCGCGGATCTCGCGGATCTCTCCCGGGTCGAGGCCGTTCGTCGGCTCGTCGAGCACCAACAACTCGGGGCGGCCGAGTAGCAGCCGGGCAAACCCGAGCCGCTGCTTCATCCCCTGCGAATACGTCTTCACCTTGCGATCGATCGCATCGTCGAGACCGGCGATGGCGAGCGCGCCGTCGAGATCGGCGTCCTTCATGCGGGCGCCGCCGGCTTCCCACCACAGCCGCAGATTGCGCATCCCGGAGAGGTGCGGAACGAACGCCGCCTGCTCGACCATCGCACCGACGCGTGCGAGTTGCCTGCTGCTCGGGACGACGCGCTCGCCGAAGAGCCGTGCGGTTCCGCGCGTCGGGCGTTCGAGTCCCATGAGCACACGCAGCGACGTGGTCTTGCCCGCGCCGTTGGGGCCGAGGAGACCGTAAACCTGACCCCGCTGCACCGTGAACGACAGGTCTTCGACCGCGCTGACCTCGCCGAAGGACTTCCAGAGTCCGTCGATCTCGACGATGGGGTCGGGCGGCATCGTCGAGGATGGTATCGACGCCCGTGCGCCTTACAGTTTCACGGTCGCCGCCGAGCGGTAGTGGCAGTGCGCCCGGCTCACGAGGCTCTGTGCGAGCACGAGGGTCTCGACTGCCGAACGCCTCCGCCTCGGCGTGACCGTTGCCCCGGGATCGACTGCGTGCCGGAACGCGAGACGGCCCCCACCTACCTCCGGCTCTGCTTCGACCGGCCCCTCGGTGGAACTCGAAGCGGCCGGCGCTGACGGTGCCCGGACTAGCCCGCCTGCACGAGGAACTCGCTCGCCCGCCGCATCTGCAATGTGAAGAACGCGTCGTAGTCGTGGATGGTGTTGTGGAGATGGCCGAACATCTCGAGGTTGATCGTCCCGAGCAGTTGGGCCCACACGCCGAAGGCGCGCGACAGCACTGCGTCCGGGACCGACGGTGCGGCGGTGCGCCGCAGCAGCGCGAGGTCGGATCGCACCACGCGTGACATCGGGGGTGTGTCCCCCGCGACGACCTCGCCGCTCGTGACCCCGTCGGCGAGGAGCCGGAGCAGCACCAGGGGAACGCGGCTCGCGGGGCCGATCGTGGCTTCCGGAGCTGCGTAGCCGGGAACAGGACTGCCGTAGATCAACGCGTACTCGTGCGCGTTCACGAGGGCCCAGGAGCGAATCGCTTCGCAGACATTCAGCCAGCGGACAGCGACGCCACGGTCTCGGGCCGCCGCATCGGCCGCTTCCGCGCACTCCCCGACCGCGTCGTACGCGTCGATGATGAGCGCGGTCAGGAGGTCGTCGCGGCTCGGGAAGTACCGGTAGACCGCCGAGGACACCATGCCGACCTCGCGGGCGACTGCCCGCAACGAGAGCCCCGACGCGCCATGCTCGGCGAGGTGCCGCCGGCCGACGGCCTTGATCTCCTCCGTGAGCTCGAGCCGGGCCCGGTCCCGAGCGGTGCGGGAAGCACTTGGGCCAGGGGTCGTCGTCGTCATGTGGCCAGTCTGCCCTATCTCGAGAGCAGTGCCAAGTTTCGAGAGCACTGCTCTTGACAACCCGGGCGCTCGGGAGCAAGGTGTCGAGAGCGAGAGCGGTGCTCTCGGATGCGTACTCGAGGAGATCTCACCATGGAAGCAACCCCCACCCCGGACGCCGCTCACTACCAGGCGCCCGGTTGGTTCACCCGCAACGTCTTCAACCGCATCGTCGTGATCGCCACCCGGCTGGGTATCAGCGTGTGGGGCTCACGGGAATTGCGCGTGGTCGGCCGCAAGAGCGGCGAGTGGCGCAAGACACCCGTCAACCTGCTCGACCTGGACGGTTCGCAGTATCTCGTCGCGCCGCGCGGACAGGCCCAGTGGGTACGCAACCTCCGCGTCGCCGGCACCGGCGAGCTCCGGGTCGGCCGCCGGGTCGACGCGTTCCGCGCCACCGAGGTCGAGGGCGACGACCGGGCGAGAGTCATCCGCGCCTACCTGCGGCGCTGGAAGATGGAAGTCGGCGTGTTCTTCGAAGGCGTCGGTCCCGACTCGTCCGACGACGAGCTGCGCGCCATCCTGGATCGGCACCCGGTCTTCAAGATCGACACCGCCGCCACGGCCGCGTGACGGCGCGGCCGACCGTCTACGAGCCTCAATATTGCGGACTTCAGTAGGAAGGCCGGGCGGCGTTGAGTGAACGCGACGCGGCCGCCGCCGCGCCCGACGCGGCTCGTTGCGAGTCGAATCCGAGCCGGACGAGCTTCGGGATACGCCACGGCTTCGTGACCAGGTAGCGGATCGACGCGCCGACGTTCGGAGACCCGTCGGGATTCGCGAGCCCGATGACGTCGCCGGGCGTGACGCCGACCAGATCGCTGATGGTGCGCACCGCCGACCAACGCACGCCGCGCCGTTCGCACACTCCGGCGACCGCGGCGGTCTCCATGTCGACGGCGATGAAGCCGTCGGCAACCAGTGCCGCGCACTCGGCCGGTTGCATGTCGAAGTCGTCATGGGTGACCAGCCGTCCGTGCGACTGCACCTCGTGCAACGGCGAAGGCCGGTACTCGGTCCCCGAGGCTTTGTCGACGACGACCTCCGGAAAGATCACGTCACCGACCTTGCTCGGTCCCATACCACCCGCGATGCCGACCACCATGACGTGATCGACGGCGGCGGTGTCGAGCAGGCGTTCGGTCGCTTCGGCCGCGAGCCGCGTCCCGATGCCGGTCTTGGCGGCGAAGAGCTCGATCGGTCCTGCGCTCCCGGTGTAGCCGGTCTCGCCGCGTTGGAGCGAGAGCGCTTTCACGAGTGGTGAGAACTCGGACGGCATCGGCGCCAGGAGCCCGACGCGGGTGGGTCGATCAGCGTTGCTCATCCCGGCATCATGTCGCGCGAACGGCGGCGCGTGTGCCAGCATCTCGCGATGCTTGCGAACACCGACTCGGGTCTTTACAAGACGCTGCTCGTACTCCACATCCTCGTGGCGATCGTCGGGCTGGGCGCGGTCATGCTCAACGGCATCTACGCGGCCCAGGCCCAGAAGCGTCCCGGACCCGCCGGCCGCGCCGTCTCCGAGGCGAACTACTTCGTCTCCAACATCGCCGAGAAGTTCATCTACGCGATCCCGATCTTCGGCATCCTGCTCGTGTTCGCGAGCGACAAAGCCTGGAAGTTCTCGCAGACATGGATCTGGTTGAGTCTCGTGGTCTACATGATCGCGATCGGGATCTCGCATTCGATCCTGATCCCGGGCCACAAGCGCATCAACGCGTTGCTCGCGGAGATGGAGCAAGGGCCGCCGCCTGCGGGCGGACCGCCGCCTCAGGTCGTCGAGCTGCAGGCGGTCGGCAAGCGGATGGCCGCGGCCGGCACGTTCCTCGACATCTTCGTCGTCATCTTCTTGGTGTTGATGGTGTGGAAACCGGGCGTCTGACGAGCCGGTGCGTCCGAATGACGACGTCGTCTAACGGGAGCCGCGCAACAGACGGCCCGGGCGGGCGCCCTGGTCGTCGCCGTCGCACAGGATGACCTCGCCCGACTTCACGGTCGTGAGGTAGCCGCGCGCCCGTTGCACGAAGCGCCGCGCGTCGCCCGGGAGGTCGTGGACCATCGTGGGGCGGTCGAGCTGCACGTGGTCGAAGTCGATGACGTTCACGTCGGCAACCTTGCCCGGCTGCAACACGCCACGATCGCCGAGTCCGTAGAGCGACGCGGTGTCGGCCGTCATCTTCTTCACGATCCACTCGAGCGGCAGACGGTCGTGCGCGCGGTCACGGGCCCAGTGGGCGAGCATGTAGGTGGGTGTGCTCGCGTCGCACGTGGTGCCGCAGTGCGCCCCACCGTCGCCGAGTCCCCATGCACTGCTCGGGTGCAACAACATTTCGCGCACCGCATCGAGTGAGAAGTCGGTGTAGTTGAGCAGGGGACGGAGCACGAGACCGAGGCCGTCGTCGGCGAGTAGCGCGTCGTAGAACACTTCCATCCCGGGCCGGTTCTGGGCGCGGGCGAGGCCGGCCACGCTCTGAGTGGGCGACGGCTCGTAGTCGGGCGTGTCGCCCATCGGGAACGCGCGCTCGGGATCGAGGAACTGCTTCATCGGCGCGATCGCGTCGTCGACCTCCGCGAGCAGCTTCTCGCGCAGCGCGGGGTCGCGCATCGCCGCGACCTTCTCCGCCAGTGACGCCCCACCGATCGGCGCCCACGAGGGGCAGTACGCGAACGGGTGGAAGGTCTGCAGCCCGAGCAGTAGGCTCACCGGCCGTCCGGCAACCTGCGGGCGCACCTGCGCGCCTTCCGCCGTCGCCTGCGCGCACAGCTCGAGCATCAAGCGCCACGACTCCGGATCGTGGTCGTTCTGGGTGAGCGCGAACGTCACAGGCCGCTGGATGGCAGCCGAAAGCTTGCGCATCCACGCCATCTCGCGCTCGGGTGCCGCGAGGTCTTCGCCGAGCGCACCCGCGGGCGCGAGCTCGAAGACGCCGGTGCCGAGCTCCCCGAGCACCCGGCCGATACCGAACAGCTCGTCCTCGGCCGCGAACGTTCCGGGAACGGGTTCGCCGTCGATTGCCATGTGCGCGATCGTGCGGCTCGTCGAGAAGCCGAGCGCGCCGGCCTCGATGCCTTCGCGCACGATGCGGGCCATCGCCTCGATGTCGTCGGCGGTCGCGGGCTCGTTCTTCGCGCCGCGCTCCCCCATCACGTAGCCGCGCACCGCGCCGTGAGGAACCTGCGCGCCCACGTCGAGCATCTTCGGGGCCCGATCGACTGCGTCGAGGTACTCGGGATAGTGCTCCCATCCCCACTGGATGCCCTCGGACAGCGCGGCGCCGGGAATGTCCTCGACCCCTTCCATCAGACCGATGAGCCACGCGTGCTTGTCGGGCCTCACCGGCGCAAAACCAACCCCGCAGTTACCCATGACGATCGTGGTGACACCGTGCCAGCACGTCGGGGTGAGCATCGGGTCCCAGGTGACCTGGCCGTCGAAGTGGGTGTGCACGTCGACGAAGCCGGGCGTGACGAGCGCGCCGTCGGCATCAACCGTCTCGCGCGCCGCACCGCCGACCGCGCC
The DNA here is from genome assembly GCA_025463875.1 of Actinomycetes bacterium. Lineage (GTDB taxonomy): Bacteria > Actinomycetota > Acidimicrobiia > IMCC26256 > PALSA-610 > PALSA-610. The sequence goes on along the minus strand of JAODBI010000323.1, from coordinate 1,212 downwards.
GACCTCGGTGATCACGCCATCGGTGATGGCGACGTCGGCCGTGCGTCCGGGAACACCGGTGCCGTCGACGACCGAACCGCCCTTGATCACGAGATCGTGCATGTGCCTACCTCAGGTTCGTCAGCTCGGCTCGGAAGCGAGGTCGTGGAAGAACTCCCGTACATCTTGCACCAGGAGATCGGGCTCTTCGAGAGCGGCGAAGTGGCCGCCCCGGTCGAAACGGTTATAGCGCACCAGGTTGAAGCGCGATTTCGCGTACGCCTCCGGGATGCGGAACATCTCCTTGGGGAACACCGCGGCCGCAGTCGGCACCGTGATGTACTCGCCGGTAGGCCCGAAGCGGTCGGTGCGCTGCGATTCGCAGTAGAGGCGGATCGACGAGTTGATCGTCTTCGTCACCCAATAAACCGTGAGGTTCGTGAGCAGCTGATCGCGCGTCACCGCGTCCTCGGGACTGCCGTCGTTGTCGGTCCAGACGAGAAACTTCTCGACGATCCAACCCGCGAGCCCGGCCGGCGAGTCGGTGAGGCCGTAGCCCAGCGTCTGCGGGTTCTTGCCCTGGATCTCCTGATACGCGGCGCCCGTCTTCATGAACTCGCCGACCCACACGAGGTCGGCGATCTCCGATTCGGTGAGCTCGATCCCGCTCGCGTCTTCGGGGAACGCGAGCAGCATGTTCGAGTGCAGGCCGACCATGTGCTCCGGGTCGATCGCCGCGAGCCGCGCCGAGATCATCGCGCCCCAGTCGCCACCCTGCGCGCCGTAACGGTCGTAGCCGAGGCGCGCCATGAGCGTCTTCCACGCCTGCGCGACGCGCTGCACGTCCCAACCCGGTTCGGTCGTCGGACCGGACCACCCGTAACCCGGCAACGAGGGGACGACCACGTGGAAGTCTTCGCGCAGCGGCTCGATGACGTCGAGGAATTCGGCGACGGAGCCCGGCCAACCGTGCGACACGATGAGCGGGAGCGCGTTCGGTTTGTCGGAGCGGGCATGGATGAAGTGGATCTGCTGGCCGTCGATCTCGGTGAGGTAGTGCGGCCACCGGTTGAACCGCTCTTCCTGCGCGCGCCAGTCGAAGTCGTTGCGCCAGTACGTGCAGAGCTCTTGCAGATATTCGAGATTCGTGCCGTAGTCCCAACCGCTCCCGCGGATCTGGTCGGGCCAGCGCGTGCGCGCGAGCCGGTCGCGCAGATCGTCGAGCACCTCGGC
>JAODBI010000308.1 GCA_025463875.1 Actinomycetes bacterium | reverse complement strand
CGAGCTCGACCGCGCGTCGAAGCGACCGGTACGTACGCCCGCCGACCCACATCGGGACCCGGGCCTGCACCGCGCACGGATCGACGAGGAAGCCCTCGAAGTCGTAGAACTCGCCGTGGTACTCGGGCTCGAGTTGTGACAGCGAGGTCCGGAGCGCGGCCATGGCGTCGTCGGCGCGCGCACCCCGGTCGGCGAACGGCGCGCCGAGGAGGTCGAACTCCTCCTCCAACGATCCCACTCCGACCCCGAGGATCACGCGCCCTCCCGTGACGACGTCGAGCGTGCCGTACCGCTTCGCGATCTCGAGCGGGTGGTGGTACCCGAGCACGAGCACGTGCGCCGCGAACCGGATGGAGCTCGTGAGCGCGCCGAGCGCGCCGAACGTTGCGAGCGGGTCGTAGTAGCGGCCGCCGCGCACCGCGGCGACGTCGACGGGAACGGCGACGTGCTCACTGCACGTGCAATGGTGATACCCGAGCCGTTCGGCCTCCTGCACGATGCCGACGATGTCGGCGAACGTCGCGGCCTCTTCCCAGTGCGCGTGCGCGCGCGGCAGCATCGTGAGACCGGGAGTGACGATGCCGAGCTTCACCCGACGGGATGGGAAGCCAGGACGCGGTCGATCGCCGTCACGAGGGCGGGGACGTGATCGGGAGCTTCGGCGAGCCGGTTCGTCTCCGCGAGGTGCACCATCGACTCGAAGAGTATGCCGAACACTCCGACCGAGATCGCCGCCGCCTGCGGGTTGCCCGCGGCCTGCGGGTCGGAATGGGCCCAGAGATCACGGATGACGTCGGCGAGCTCGCGGCGGATGCGACTCCGCAGCGCGTTGACCTCGGGCGAGGTGCCGACGCCTTCGAGCAGGATGACGCGGGCGCCCGCGGGATCGGCGACGAGACAGTCGACGTACGCGCGCACACCGACCTCGGTCAGGTTGTCGCCGAACGATGCGTGCTCGAGCTTGTCGCGCATCGTGTCGAGCAGCGAACGCAGGCACGTCTGCAGCGCGCCGTACATCGCGTCTTCACGGTTGTCGAAGAACGCGTAGAACGCGGTGCGACTCGTGCGCGCGCTGCGGACGATGTCCTCGACCGACGTGTGGTGATACCCGCGCGCGGCGAACTCGTCGATCGCGGCCCGTACCAATCGCCGGCGTTGATCGAGCCGTCGCTCCGGCGCCGACAGACCGCGGTAGCGCCTTCCACCGGCGGACGGGTCCGCGCTCTCCGCGCTCTCGGCGAGGTGCGGTTCGGGAACCTGACCGGGTAACGGATCGGGTGTGAGCGCGTGCGCAACCACCCAAGGAGGTTACCGCCGTATGTGGGTGACTAGCTTTCGGGCATGCCGGACAAATCCGCGACGCTCGCCGAAGCGATCGCGCAGCACGTGCGCGCGGGCGATGTGCTCCATCCGATCGTCGGACATACGCGTTGGACCGCGGCGACGCGCGAGATCGTGCGGCAATGGTGGGGGCGCGACCCGCAGTTCACCCTCGCGATGCTCTCGCTCTCCAGCCTCGGCGCGTTGTTCTTTCGAGGCGGCTTGGTCAAAAAGGTGATCACGGGATACTCAGGAGACACATTCCCCAACTTCACCCCCAACCCGTGGTTCGCGGGCGCGTATGAGCGGGGCGAGGTCGAGGTCGAGCACTGGTCGTTCCTCGCGTTCTCCCAGCGCCTCGAGGCGGCCGCCCGCGGTCTGCCGGCGATCGTGACGCGGTCGATCGCCGGGTCGTCGATGGAGGACAACGACGCCTTCGGCCGGGCGGAGACCCCCTTCGGCGAGGTCGGACTGCTGGCTCCGCTCGTTCCCGATGTCGCGCTCATGCACGGACTCGTAGCCGACCGCGAAGGAAACGTCGTCGTGCATCCGCCACTTCTCGAAGGGTTGTGGGGTGCCCTCGCGGCGCGCCGGGGCGTGGTTGTCACCGTGGAGAAGATCGTCGACGACGTGCGGCCGTGGTCGCACCTCGTCCGCATTCCGAGTCACCTCGTGCTCGCGGTCGTCGAGTGTCCGATGGGGGCGCATCCGGGCGGCCTGTACGCGGGATCGGTGCCGGTCGACGGTTACGGCGAGGACTACGACTTCTGGGTCGACGCGCGTGCCGCCACCCGCGCCGGCGAAGAGGCGTACGACGCGTGGATCCGGCACTGGGTGCTCGAGGTCGAGTCGCAGGAGCAGTGGATCGACCGACTCGGCGCCGACCGCGTCGCCGCGCTGCGGATGAAGGCGGATCCCGAATCGTGGCGCGCCGACGCCGCCGCGTACCCGCCCGATCTCGACGCGCCGGTGAACGCGTGGGAACGCGCCGCGGTGTTGGGCGCCCGTCACCTCGCAACCCGGGTCGTCGCGACCGGCGCGCACGCGGTCCTCGCCGGCGCGGGTGTCGCGAATCTCGCGGCGTGGCTGGGCGTGCAACTCGCGCGCGAACGGGGTTCCGACGTGAAGCTCACCGCCGAGATCGGTTTGTGGGACTACGACGCGACCATCGGCGATCCGTTCGTGCTGAACCACCGGAACTTCCCGACCGCGACGATGCTCGCGGACGCGCAGTTCGTGCTGGGCGCGCTCGTGGGGGGCACCGGTACCACGACGATCGGATGCCTGGGCGGCGCGCAGGTCGATCGTTTCGGGAACATCAACTCGACCTGGATCCCTCCGCGTCCGTTCCTCGTCGGATCGGGCGGCGGTAACGACGTGGCGAGCACCGCGGCCGAGAACGTGATCGTGGCGACGCTCACCAAACAGCGCACCGTTGCGGAGTGCGCGTACATCACCTCACCCGGAACGCACGTGCAGGCGCTCGTCACCGACCTCGCGACATTCGAGAAGCGCGCCGGCGTGTTGCAGGTGAGCGCCCTCGCGCCCGGTACCTCGTTCGAAGAGGTACGTGCCCTCTGCGGATGGGACCTCGAACAGCCGGCTGCGGCGTTGCCGGTGCTCGACGAACCGACCGCCGACGAAGTGGCGGCGCTGCGGCGTTGGGACCCGCGCGGCTGGTTCCTGCGGGCCCGGTGAGCGCGCAGCGGGTTTCAGCGCGTGACGATCACGCACGCCGCGTTGGCGCCCCGGCCGACCGTGTGCGCGAGCCCGACGCGCGCGTTCTCGACCTGCCGCGGTCCGGCGTCGCCGCGTAGCTGGTGCACGATCTCGACCACCTGACCGAGCGCCGACGCGCCCAGTGGTTCACCCTTCGACAGAAGGCCGCCGCTCGGGTTCACGACGACGCGCGCGCCGTCGAGGAGCTTTGCCTGGTCTCCCGGCTCGCACAGGTCGAGCTCCTGGTACGCGAGCAGCTCCCGCGCCGCGTCGGTGTCCTGGCACTCGACGACGTCGAGGTCGTCGGGACCGACGCCGGCTTCGGAGTACGCGTCGCGCGCGCTGAGGGTCGAGGGCGGCACGATGTCGCGGTCGTCGATGCCGGAGAGCGGCGTCGCCTCGCCGAGCACACTGCCGGGCAGATGCGACCGCAACCGGGCCGCGGCAAGTTGTACGCCACCATCACCTCGTTGCAGGACGAGCGCGGCGGCACCCTCGTTGGGCGAGCACAGCATCCAGAGGTGCAGCGGATCGCACACGAGGCGGGAGGCGAGCACCTCTTCGGCTGTCACCTCCTTGCGGAACATCGCGTTCGGGTTGTGCACGCCGTTGCGCCGGTTCTTCACGACGACGTCGGCGAGGTGCTGCTTGGTGAGACCGGCTTCGCGTAACAGCCGTTGCGCCCGCAGCGCGAAGTACGCGGGCGTTGCCGCGAGGCCGCCTTCTTCGCGCCACGGCTCGAAGAACGACGATCGGATGATGCCCTTCGGCATCTTCTCGACGCCGAACACGAGCGCGCAGTCGTACTGCCCGGCGCGGATCGCGCCGGCCGCGAGCTGCAGGGCCGCGCCGCCGCTCGCGCAGCCCGCCTCGATGTCGACGATCGGGACGCCGGTCAGCGCGAGCGCGCCGAGCACCTTGTGACCGGACGCGACCCCGCCGTACGCGGTCCCGCAGAAGGCCGCCTGGAACGGGGGGTTTCCGGCCTCGGCCAACGCGGCGCGCACCGCCTGCACGCCCATGTCGGTCGTGGTCTTGCCGTCGAAACGACCGAAGGGATGGATGCCCGTGCCGGTTATGCGAACGCCCACGTCACCACTCCGTCGGGAAGCTCCTCGGCCACGAGGGTCATCGGCCGGCCGAATTCGAGTCGCGTCGGATCGCTTTCGCGCAGCCGCGTGATGACGCGCAGCTGTTCGTGCCCGAGCTCGACCACGCCGAAGCCGTACGGCACCGGCCCGTTGTATCCGGGCGGCGCGGCGGTGACCGCGGTCCACGCCCAGAGTGTCGCGTCGGTCGACAACAGCACCCGTTCGATGTCGGTCGCGCCGGAGTAGGGGCACGTGTCGAGCAACGGGAAGTGATACTTCGTGCTCGTGGGCGAGTAGCCGCCGATCAACGCGATCGAGCCGTCGGCGCCGAGCTCGAAGAGGCCTTCGTGGATCGGTCGTCGATCCGCGGCCCCGTCGATGGTCACACGACGCCCTTCGAACGCAGTGCGTCGAGGTCGGCGCGGGACAGGTCGAGCAAGGTCGCCAGCACCTCGTCGGTGTGCTCGCCGAGGCGAGGCGCGCCCGACGGCGCCACCGGCGTCTCCCCGACGTGGCGCGGGAACGGCGCCTGCTGGCGGATCGGACCGATGACCGGGTCGTCGACCGTCACGAGGTCGTGGCGCGCCTCGAAGTGCGGGTCGGCGAAGATGTCGGCCGACGTGTACGCGGTTGCGACGGGCACGTCGTGCGCGACGCAGCGTTCCTCGACGGTGCGCGCGTCGAGCGTCGCGGTCCAGTCGGCGACGATGCCGTTGATCGTGTCGCCGTGGGTCGCGCGGTCGGAGAGCTTGGCGAAGCGCGGGTCGTTGAGCAGATCGGGCCGGTCCATCGCCTTGCACAGTCGGGTGAAGTTGGCGTCGGAGCCGGCCACGATGCACACGTACTTGCCGTCCGCGGTGCGGTAGTTGTCGAGCGGCGCCGAGTTCGCGAGCCGGTTGCCCTCGCGGGTCCGTACGGTTCCGAGCCGGTCGTACGCGGGAAGTGTCCACTCGAGGATCCGCAGCACCGATCCGTAGAGCGCGGCGTCGATGATCGCGCCGCCCCGACCCCGCGCATCGCGCGCGTACAGCGCGGCGACGGCCGCGTGCGCGGCGAACACGCCCGTGAGGTAGTCGGAGATCGTCACGCCGACGCGAACCGGTGGGCGGTCCGGGTAACCGGTCAGGTTCAGGAGTCCGCCGTAGCCGATACCGACGCGATCGAGCCCGGGGCGCTTGGAGTACGGGCCGTCCTGACCGAACATCGAGATGCGGATCGTCACGAGTCGCTCCGCGAGGTGCGCGGGGTCGATGTTCCACTGCTCGAGTGTTCCCGGTCGGAAGTTCTCGACGACGACATCCGCGGTCGCCGCCAGCCGGCGGAAGAGGTCTTGGCCGTCGGGGGTGCGGAGGTCGATCGTCACGCTCTTGCGACCCCGACCTTCGACCGCCCAGAAGAGCGAATAGCCGTCGACGAATGGACCGATCTCACGCATGAAGTCGCCGCCGCGCGGTTGCTCGATCTTGATGATCTCGGCTCCCTGCTCGCCGAGCAGCCCGGCGCAGAAGGGCGCAGCGATGCGTGTCCCCAGATCGAGGACGCGCACCCCTTCGAGTGCACCGCTCACGAGCGGCCCTGTTCCTTCTTCACCGCGTCCATGCCGCCGGACTTGCGCGCCTCCACCTTGGCGAGCGCGGTCGGTGTGTTCGAGACGAACTGGTGGAGCATGAAGTGGTAGCTCCACGACTCGCGCTGACCATGCCGTCGACCATGTGATTGATCGACGCCTTCACCGCTTCGGCCGTCAGCGGCGGGACGAGCGCGACCTGCTCCGCCATCGCGCGCGCCGCCGCTTCCAACTCCGAGCGCGGCACGACGCGATTCACGAGTCCGTAGCGCTCGGCGTCGACCGCACCGAACTCCTGCGCGCAGAAGAGGAACTCCTTCGCCTTGCGCGGCCCGAGCTCCCACGGCTCGACGAGGAGCTCGACGCCGACGCCCGACATGCGCAGGACCGGATTGGAGAAGCGCGCGTCGTCGGCCGCGACGATCAAGTCGCACATGCACGCGAGCATGAGGCCGGCGGCCGAGCACGTTCCCTGGACCGCCGCGATCGTGACCTTGCGCAGGTCGCGGATCTTGACCAGCTTGTCGAAGTACATGACCTGCTCGTGGCGCAACTTGCCCTCGGGTGTGACGCGCAGCGCCGACCAGTGCTCCTCGCCCGCGAGCAGCTCCTTCAGGTCGTGACCGGCGGAGAAGTGCTTGCCCTCGGCGCCCAGCACGATGACCCGGACGTCGTCGTCGGCGTCGGCCCGGTCGAAGGCCGTATCGAGCTCTTCGATCATCTGGCTGTTCTGGGCGTTCGCGGCGCGGGGCCGGTTCAGGGTGATCGTCGCAACCGCGCCGTCGACTGCGTAGCGGATCGTGGACGCGGCATCCGCGCCGGGGGTGGTGGTCACGCGCAAGGATCGTAGCGGTGGTGTGTTCTGTGAAGCCCT
>JAODBI010000304.1 GCA_025463875.1 Actinomycetes bacterium | reverse complement strand
TGAGGTAGTTGCTCGCCTTGATCGCGAATTCGAAACGGTCGGGTACCCGCGCCGCCCAGTCGCGGAAGGTCTTCGCCGCGGGCAGCCGGTAGAACGTGTTGTTGACCTCGACGGTGTCGAAGTGCCGGGCGTAGTACTCGAGCCAGCGCGTCGTCGGGATCTTGGGTGGATAGAAGTGGCCGCGCCAGTCGTTGTATTGCCAACCCGACGTCCCGATCCGAAGCACGGTCAACGCCGATCGGGCGCCGCCGCGACGCGGGCCATGGTCTCGAGGTCGCGCACGAAGCCGTCCAGCACTTCCGTGCGCCGATCACCGGCCCGCAACACCGCGGACGGGTGAATCGTCGCGATGGCCACGACTTGCAGTGACGTGCTCTTCGGTGCCGGGCCTCCCACGCTCACGTCGAACCGCTCACCCCGCTGCTTCGAGACGCGAAAGCTCGGGCCGAACACCGCTTGGGCCGCGGTCGCGCCGAGCAGTCCGAGCACGGAGGGATCGACGATCTCGAGCTCGCGCTCCCACCACTGCCGGCACGCGCCGACCTCCGCCCGGTTCGGCGACTTGTGCAACCGGACCTTGTCGCTCCGACCCCGCACGAACTTGAAGTGCTTCACCGCGTTCGTGAGATACAGCGTCGAGCGATCGATCCCGGCCCGCTCGAGCGCCTGGTCCAGCAGGTGGCCCGCGGGCCCGACGAACGGATGGCCTTCCCGGTCCTCGTGATCGCCCGGCGTCTCACCCATCAGCATGAGTGTCGTGGGCACCGGCCCCTCGCCGAACACGGTCTGCGTCGCCGGCTTCCAGAGATCGCAGGCCCGGCATCGCTCCGCCTCGGCGCGGAGCTCCCGATACGCCTTCTCCGGGTCCAGCTCTTCCAGGTGGTCGTGTTCGCGCGGCGGCGCCATCACGGCGTGTGTTACCCGCGCGTACCGGGAGTCAAGCGGTGCGAGGCGACGCCTGGTGGTCCCTTTGGGGCGTGTCGATCGAGCCGGAAGCGCGGGTCGCCGGACACTGCGATCGGCGAACCGGGGCCCCGCCCGGGCCCGGACGACTCGTCATGCCATCATCAAGGCGGCTGGGGGGCACGCCGATCGGACGGGAATGACCAGCGTTCACTTGGAAATACCGGATCTCCTCACGGTGGCGCGCCGCGCCTCGCTCCGAGTGCTCGAAGGGGTCGTGATCCCCCTGGCACTCTTCCTCGTCGGTTTGCGGATCGTCGGCGTCTGGGGCGCGATGACCATCGGGCTCGCGTGGGTCTACGGACTCATCCTCCTGCGGCTCTGCATGCGGCGCCCCGTCCCGGGGATACTCCTGCTCGGTGCGCTCAGTCTCACGACGCGCACGATCATCGCGTTCGCGTCGCACTCCGTCGTCGTGTACTTCCTCCAGCCGTCGCTCGGCACGGCGCTCGTGGGCGGAGCGTTCCTCGTGTCGGTCGCGCTCGGCCGGCCCCTCGCCGGACGCCTGGCGGTCGACTTCTGCCCGCTCTCGCCGGAGTTCTGTGCGAACGTGCACGTGCGCCGGTTCTTCCGCGACATTTCCCTGCTGTGGGCGTTCGCGCAGGCGGCCAACGCCGGGATCACGATCTGGCTCCTGTTCTCGCAGTCGGTCGGCACATTCGTCGTGCTGCGCAGCGTCGTGTCCGCGGGCATGACGACAAGCGCCATCGTCGCCTCGACGCTCTGGTTCCGCCACAGCATGGCGCGCAACAACATCGGCGTGACGTGGCCGCGGCGCCGCGCGCAGTCCGGTGCGGTCTGATGCCCGACCGCACCCTCCGCACGACCGACGGTCTCGCGCTCGTCGGCAAGCGTCTCCTCGGCCCGGTTGCGCCGGAAACGACGGTGGTGATCGTCCACGGATTCACGGCGTCGTCGCAGTGCCCGAACGTCGAGTCACTCGCGGCTGCCGTGCACGCCGACGGTTTCGACGTCGTCACCTACGACGCGCGCGGCCACGGTGGCTCGGGCGGCGAGTCGACGCTCGGAGATTGCGAGGCACGCGATGTCGCGGCCGCGGTCGCGCTGGCCAGGGAGCGCACCGAGCGCGTCGTGATCGTCGGCGCGTCGATGGGCGCGATCGCCACGTTGCGCTACGTCGACTCCGACGCCGATGTGGCGGGCGCGGTGATCGTGTCGTGTCCTGCGGAGTGGCGCCTGCCTCGCAACGTCCGCGGCGTTCTCGGCGCAGCCATGACCCGAACGGGCATCGGTCGCCAGGTGACGGCTCGGCTGTGCGGCGTTCGGATCGCACGCCGGTGGACGAATCCCGCGCCGCCGATCGAGTTGGCCGCAAAGATGCGCGTCCCGGTCGCGTACGTGCACGGAGCCGACGATCGCTTCATCTCACCGCGCGACGCCCAGCTACTCGTCGACATGACGCCGCAACCCAGCCGGCTCGTCATCGTTCCCGGCATGGGTCACGCCTTCGAGCCGAGTGCCGTCGACCCCGTACGCGAATCGATCGCCTGGGTCCTGTCGCAGTACGCCGAGCGTCCGCGGTAGGAGTTCGCGCCGCCGTCTGCGGTCAACTTTCGCCGAGCGGCTCCCACCGCCACGCCAGCCCGACGAGGCCCGGGCCGGTGTGGGCGACCATCACGCTGCCGAACTCGGCGACGAACGCGGTCGCCGGTTCGGCCTCGGCGCGGACGCGGTCGAGCAGGTTCTCGGCCTCCACGGGCGCATCTGCGTGCAGGGCCGCAACGTGCAGCCGCGCGTCGGGAACGCGACCGCGCCGCCAACGCGCCAGGATGCGGTCGTAGGCCGCGGTCATGCCGAGCGCGGGGCGCAGCGGATGCGCGCGGCCGTCGCGGAACTCGAACAGCGGTGCGATGCCGAGCCGGCGCCCGGCCCAACCCGCGATGTTCGGCACGCGTCCACCGCGCACGAGATGTTCGAGCGTCGGAACAGTCGCCGCCAGTCTCATCTGCGGGATCGCGGCCAGCGCGGTGCCGACGACGGCATCGAGTGATTCACCGCGCGCCGAGGCGTCGGCCGCGGCGAGCACGACGAGCGCCTGGGCGCCGGCCGCAGTCTTCGTGTCGACGACCCGGACGGGACCACCGGCGGCTTGCGCGCCGAGCACCGCTGCTTCGTGGGTACTGCTCATCGCCGATGCGATCGTGAGCACGACCACGCCGTCGTCGCCGAAGTCGAGGCACCGGGCGATCGTCGCCTCGAATTCGCCCGGCGACGGCCCCGAGGTCTTCACGTCGGAGTGCGTCAACAACTCGTCGAGCGCCATCTCGCCCTCGCGGATCGACGTGCCGTCGATCGTCAGCCACATCGGCACGACCTCGATCGAACGGTTGCGAGGCATCGCGCGGGGAAGTGCGGCGGCGCTGTCGGTCACGACGGAGACTGGCATCGGGCTCCCTTCGATGGGGCGTGGGTTTCCGCAGCATCCGGACGGTCCGGTGCCGGGGCCGACGCCGGTCCCGCGGGTGGGCGGACGATTCCCGTACCCAGAGCGCGCTGAGCGCCACGACTATTCCCGAGCAGAACAGGACGAGGCGCGTCGGCTCCAGCCGACCGAACACGGGCCAGTGCACGACGCCCACGAATTCGCCGGCGGCCCCGGCGCCGACCGCGGCCACTGCGAGTCCCGACCGGATGACGATGTGGAACGCGGCGAAGGCGAGGATGCGCTCGCGGCCGGCGAGCCGCGACTGGATCGCTCCCATGCCGGACGCGAGCGTCCACGCGACCGCGGCACCGAAGGCGGCCGCGCCGAGCAACGCGAACTCGATCGTCGGCGAGAGGCTGAACGACGCGACGATCGCACCCAGGGCGAGCACGCCGGCGCGCGCCGATCGGAGCGGGTCGAAGTGCCGGACGCGTTGCAACGCCAGGAGGCTGCCCGCAGCTCCCACGCCGAACAATGCGACAAGCACGCCGAACTCGGCATCGCTCGCGTGCAGCACCGTCCGGACGAATTCGATCCCGAGCGAGAACAACGCGCCGAGCCCGAGCGCGACCGAGATCGTCGCGGGCATGACCGCGCGCACGAGCGGCAGATGGAACGCGTCGCGGAAGCGGACGTTCGCCTCGGCATTCTCGGTGACTTCGCTGCTTTCGTCGTTCGGAGCCGGCTGCGTGTCTTCGGCGCCCGGGCCGGGTGGTCGCGGGCGAAGCTGGGCGCGGAGGGGCACATGCCCGAGTCGCGCGATCATCAGTGCCGAGATCACGAACGAGGCCGCGTCGAGCGCGAAGACGAGCGCGAGCGGCCGGCCGAAGATGTCGCCGCCGGGGAGCGCCGCGACGAGCGCGTACGCCGCCGCGCCGAACGGAATCAGCCCGTACGACGAACCGAGGATCAGACCGTTGGCCTGCTCGAGGTCGTCCTCTTCGACGAGCTCCGGAATCAACGCGTCGCGCGCCGGAAGGAACACCAGGCTGGCGACCTCGACGTTGAATCCCCAGAGGTAGATCCACCACAATCCGCGTACCAGCGGGACGAGCGCGATCATCACGGCCCGGACGAGGTCCATCGCGATCATCGTCTTGCGTTGCGGCCAGCGGGACGCGGCGCGCGCGGCGAGCGGTCCGCCGAGGGCGGCGGGCAGGAGACGCAACGCGAGCACACCGCCGACCGCGGTCGACGACCTCGACTGCTGATAGACGAGCGCGATGAGCGCGAACGTCCCCATCCAATCGCCGAGCGCGGAGACGGCCTGACCCACGAGCAGGGTTCGGAACGGTCGGGACGAGAGCGCGGACGATCTCACGTCTCCGGCTTGTCGGTCGTGTGTGCGCCGGTGTCGTGAAGCGCGACGTCGGGTCCGTCGGTGTCGAAGAGGAGTCGGCGCGCGTAGATTCGCCACGTGGGGTCCGCGGGTCGCTCATTGCCGGCGAGCCGCTTCATCCACATCGGCGCGACCACGCACGCCGCCACCAACATCCCGCCTCGACCGCGCGTGCGTGACAAGACCGGGCCGAGCGCGCACTGCGCCGCGAAACCGCCGAGGCCCGTCTGCGAAACCGCGCGCCCGCCGACGAGACCGCCGAGCATCACCGGGATACCCCACGGCGCCTGCGCGCCGAGCACACCCAGCGACGGCGCGAAACCCCGCCCGCCCGATCCCTTCAGGAACGGTGACCAGTTGTGCCCCGCGATTGCGGCGCCGCCCGCGAGCGCCGCGAGCCGAGGCCTCGTCGGGCCCGCGAGCACGGGGCCGACCGTCGCCTTGGCGATGTCTGCGATGCCGGACAGCGCGAGCGGCCCGAAGCCGGCGACGCGGTACAGCGCGCTCCCGGACACGGTGCCCGTTCCCACCTCGCGCAGGTCGACGCACGCGCGGCGGCGGGCCGCGATGTTGGAGTTCGGGATCGATCCCGCGAGGAAGGAAAGCCCGAGCACCGCCAACGGTCCTGGCCGCTTGTCTCGCATCGCCGCGCGTCATACCCCGCCGCGAACCAGTTCTCCCCGCAGCTGATCATGGGCCCGGAGACCGGCAGAATCAGTCAGGACCGGCCCCCGAGCCGCCTCGCAGCGGGAACCGGCGCGCGCAGCGGGGAGTCGGGCGGATGGTCAGCGCTGGTAGAAGCTGGGGCTGGTGGCGCCCGCCGGCACGCCTTCGTACGGCTCCGAGATCTCCGCCACTGTCGGTCCGTGTTGTGCGGCGAGGGGCGCGAGCTTCGCGAGGTCGAAGCCGTACACGTGCGCGGCGTTGACCGCGAAGATCTGATGCAGCTCGGCGGGGTCGACGTCGTGGAACGCGCGTCGGATGCTCTCGCGGGAGAACGGCGTCGCGCCTTCGTGATGCGGGTAGTCGCTGCCCCACATGTACTTGTCGATGCCGATCTTCGTGCGCGCCTTGCCGTCGCTCGGGCTCGGGAAGCTCGCGCCGATCCAGCAGTTGCGCGCGAAGTACTCGCTCGGCTTCATGGGAAGTGCCGACTCCGGATCGAAGCCGACCTCGCCGGTGCGTCCCATCGACATCGCCATGTGCAGTCCGTCGAGCTGGCGGATCGTCTCCGGAACCCACGCCGCGCCCGACTCGGTCATCACGAACTTGAGCGTGGGGAAACGCTCGAAGATGCCGCCCATGATCATGAACCACAGCGGCCGGTGCGCGAAGTACGGCGTCTCGATCACCCACAACACCTGTGCGAACGGGTACTTGCCGTGGTCGGGCAGACCGGTGCCGGAGTGGCTGTTGACGGGCATGTCGAGCTCTTGGCACGCGGCCCAGATCGGGTCGTACACCGGGTCGTACACCGGCGCGACGTCGTACTGGTCGGGCGGCAGGTTCGGTACGAGCACACCGCCGCGCAGCCCGTGCTCGCGCGCCCAGTGGACTTCGGCGACCGCGTCGTCGACGTTGTTGAGGCAGATCTGCGCGATCCCGGCGCGCCGGTCGGGCGCCTGCGCGCAGAAGTCGGCGAGCCAACGGTTGTGGGCGCGGATACCGGCCCAGCGCAACTCGTATTCGGCGTTCGTCGGCGGCCGGGCGATGACCACGCCGGTCGGGAAGAAGGGCGGGATCGTGTTCGGGAACAAGACCTCGCCGACCTGACCGTCGGCTTCGAGGTCGGCCCAGCGGCGCGCGTCGTCCCAGTTGCGGGTGCGGCTGTCGCCCTGCAGGTCGCGGTAGGGGTTCTTGTACGCACCGCGCCACGCGTCGTACGCGTCGTGATACTTGGCCTCGAGATAGTCGCGGTACTCCGCCGTGGAGCCGCCGCCGTGACAGTCGGCCGAGATGATCGTGTAGTGGTCTGTAGGTGCGCTCGGCGCAACGACGGTCATCGGCTTCCCCTGCGAGGTACTGCGCGCCAACCTGACACGCGTGTCATACCCACGGTAGCGGCCGACCAGACACCCGGGCGAGCCTTGTGAACCTTGTGAGGCCGAACGCCGGCGCTGATACTTCTGTCGTGGGCGGGCCGGGATCGGGAGTTGCGGTTGCACCGGCCGCGCCCGCGGCCGCTCCCCCCGATGGCCGGAGTCGACAAGACGATCGCGCTCTCGGCGGAACGCCCAATGCCCGGCGCGCGACCAACCCGCACAGGATCCCGAACCCGGTGCCGCCGAGCACGTCGAGCGGTAGGTGCGCGCCCGCATAGATGCGTGCGAACGCGACGATCAGTGCGAGCGTGACCGCGACGACCTTCCCCGGGTTCGGCAACGACGGCACGAGCGCGGTTGCCAGTGCGACGGCCACCGACGTGTGTCCGGAGAGATAGCCGAAGCCGCTCGCCGCCTCGCGCAGATGGACGCCGTGCAACAAGACGGCGGGCCGGGGTCGGGCGACGATCGTCTTCACGACCTTCGACCCCCAGTACGCGGCCTCGCTCGCCGCGAAGGTCGCGAACGTCAACCGGCGATTACGCGTGACGACGAAGATCGCCGCGACGACGGCGAGGGAGCCCGCGAGGCTGCCGAGTTGCATCGGCACGCGCACGACGGGCCAGAGTCCGCCGGGCAGGTCGTTGATCCACCGGAACAGGTGACTTTCCCATGCCGACACCCCGCCCCCGGCCGCCGGGATCCACGTACCGGCGAGCAGCGCGGCGCCGACGACGAACGCGAGCGCCTCGGCCCGTCGCCCGCTCATTCGACGCCGAACGGTCATGTCACGCTCCCACACGTCGAACGGTCGTCGTCGAACAGCGTGCTCGACCGCGGTTCGGGACGCGACGCTACTTTCGCCGAGGTCGCTCAGCCCGCCGAGGCCGAGCAGGGAAGCAGTCCCGCCGCGTCCTTGGCGGCGAGGACACGGCGAACCGCGTCGGACACCACGCCACCGAAGGCCGTGTCGGACGACGCGCGCGCGACCACCGCGGCCGCCATTGCCTCGGTCGGGGCGACGGTCTTCGACACGACGAGGTCACCGCCCGCCGAGATGAAGTTGATCGCCCGATCCGCGGGCGGAATGCTCGCGACGGCGACGGCCGCGCCCATGTCGTCCGAGGCGATCACGCCGTGAAAGCCCATCCCGACTCGCAGCAACTGCATCACGACCGGCGAGTACACCGCCAGATGATCGGGATCGATCCGCGTGTAGGTGGCGAGCGCGACCATCACGATCGGTACTCCCGCACCGATGGCGCTCCGGAACGACGCGAGCAGCGGATCGTCGGGAGTCGTCACGGTGTCGACCACCTGCGCGACGTCGTCGGTGTTGCCGCGCACCCGACCGAGTCCGGGAAAGTGTTTGGCCGTGGTGAGCACGCCCGCCGCGGTCATGCCCCGGATGAACGCGCGGCCGTGGGCGGCGACGACACTTGGGTCGGAACCGAACTCGCGGCGGAGTTGGCCGATGGGCGCGTTCTGCGCTTCGGTCCCCGCCGGCACGACGTCCGTGACGGGCGCGAAGTCGAGGTTCACACCCGCGCTCCGCAGCTCGCCGCCCCAGTTGCGCGCGTCGCGCTCCAGGGTCGCGGAGTCGAGTGTTCCCTGCGTCGTCGCCGGAGGTATCCGGGAGAAGCCGCCGCCGCCGAGCGCTTGGATCTCGCCGCCTTCCTGGTTCGCGGCGACGAAGAACCGCACACCGCCGGTCGCAGAGCGCGTCGCACGCGCTTGCACGGCGTCGGCGACGGCTCTGACCGCGCCGACACCCGCGGTGGTCGTCTGGGTGAACCACAGCGTGCCGACGTGCGCCTCGTCGATCGCGCCCGTCTCG
>JAODBI010000302.1 GCA_025463875.1 Actinomycetes bacterium | reverse complement strand
CCGCGCGCCGCGAGGAAGAGCGAGACGAACATCGACTTGTCGGGCAGCTCGCCGAGGAAGATCAGCGGGAAGACCGCGAGGACGATGCCGAGCTGCACCGGGAGGTTCTACCCGAGGCGTTCCTCCGGGCCCGAACGGTCAGATGCGAACGGTCAGAGGCGAACGGTCAGATGCGAACTTCAGATGCGTACGGCGGCCGCGAGGGATGCGTCGTTGAACGTCGCGAGATAGGGAGTGCCGTCGGGCCGGGCGCCGATGCGTGACACCGCCGCGACGTCGAGCTGCATCCGCCAGGTGACGCGCTCGTCCACCTGCAGCGCGTTGCAGACGGCTGCCTTGATGGGTGAGACGTGACTGACGGCGATCACCAGATCGGCGGACAGAAAGTCGGCACAGAACGCGCGGACGCGCGCGCTCACGTCCGAGAGGCGCTCGCCGCCCGGCGGCGCGAACTCGGGATCGACGCGCCACGCGGCCCAGGACTCCGCGGGAACGTCACCCAGCGCCAGGCCGTCCCAGTCGCCGTAGTCGAGCTCGATCAACCGCTCGTCGATCTCGACCTCGAGGTCGTGCTCGGTCGAGATGGCGTGCCCGGTGTCGTACGCGCGCGCCAGCGGGCTGCTCAGCACGCGCGTCACGGGCTGCGACGCGAACCCGCGCCCGAGCGCCGCGGCCTGCAGCTTCCCGAGATCGCTCAACGGCGCGTCCAACCGTCCCTGCAAGCGTCCGCCGCGGTTGAGGTCGGTCTGACCGTGCCGCACGAACGCGATCATTCGGCTTCCCCTGCGATCGTGAGCCGGCCCGCGTGCACGAGCTCGCGGCGACGCGCGTCGTCGCGCAGTCCGAACCGCGTCCACGTCCACCACGCGGCCGCGAGTCCGAGCAGCTCCTCGACGACGACCACCGGAGCGGCCGGGAACAGCGCGGCATCGGGCCGGGAGACGCCGAACGCAGGCCACCAGAACACCTCCTTGTGACTCCACGCCGCGCTCAACACGAGGGCGGAGAACCAACCGATCGCCAGCCCGAGGACGCGCCGGCGCAGAAGGCGCCGACCTCGCCCCATCGTCGCCAGCATCGTCGCCGTGAGCACCACGATCGCCGCCAGCAACGTGTGCGCGTAGGCCTGCGCGCCGAACGGGAGGTCGATCAGCTCGGGCAACAGCGCGCCGGCCGCGACGAGCCGGAAGTCGAGTCCGGGGCTCTGGAACACGTTCCAGACGCCGAAGATCGCGCCGAACACGAACCAGAGCAACATGGTTGTCAGCCGGGCGCCGACGCGTCGAGCGCCGCGTTCACCAGTGCGTCGGCGGCGAAGTTCTCCGCCCGCGGAACGTGGCGCAGGTCGACGACCGCGTAGTCGGCGAGCAGCGCGCGCGCCTCTTCGAGCAGGGGCCGGAGGTGGGGCTGCTTCACCTTCCATGTGCCCTTCACCTGTTCGATGACGAGCTTGGAATCGGCGCGCACCCGGATGCGGCGCGCGTGGTACGGCGCGGCAGCCCGCAGACCGGCGATCAGCGCGCGGTATTCGGCCACGTTGTTCGTCGTCACCCCGATGCACTCACTCACCTCGGCGAGCAGCCGGGGCGGATCGGTCGACGGGTCGAGCACGACCGCGCCGATCGCGGACGGGCCCGGATTGCCGCGCGAACCACCGTCACAGAACACCAGTACCTCGTCGAGCTGCTCCGGAGCGGTGCGCTCCGCGTCGGGAGCGGGCGCGGGGTCGGTGCCGGCGTCGGCACGCGCGCCGAAGAGCGAGTCCTGCGTCACGGCACGAGGATCGCGGAGCAGTTGTCGCAGTACGAGACGACGCTGCCCGCGTCGCGGCGGACCCGCTCGGCTTCCGTCGACGGGATCGTCAGGTGGCACGCCTGGCACGTGGTGCCGACGAGACGCGCGGCCCCGGCACCCCGGTTCTGCGCGCGGCGCCGTTCGTAGTCGCGCAGCAACGACTCCGCGATCGGTTCGGCGAGGGTGGCGCGCGCGGCCATCTCGCGCGCGATGTCGGCGTCGATCTCCGCCTCGGTCGCCGCGATGGTGGCTCTCAGCTCGGACACGCGCGCCTGTAGGGCCCCGATCTGCGCATCGAGCGTCGCCAGCTCGGAGTCGAGCGTCTCGCGTTGTTCCATCACCTCGAGCTCTTCGTCTTCGAGATCGGAGCGGCGGCGGTGCAGCATGTCGATGTCGGCTTGCATCGCCTGCAGCTCTCGGGGTGACGAGATCGACCCGGAGTAGAGGCGCTTGTTCACCTCGTCGGCCCGCTCCCCCACCGTCTGGGCCTCGTCGTCGATGCGCTTTTCCTCGGCCAGCACGACGCGATGGCGGTCGCCGACCTCGGCGCGCTCGGACTCGGTGCGGAGGAGGTCCGCCGAACGTGCCGTCAGCTCGGCGCGTTCCGGCATCGCCGCCCGCCGGTGGCGTAACTGGTCGAGCGTGATGTCGCTGTCCTGCACGAGCAGCAGAGCCTCGAGCTCGTCGCTGCTCACGTCAGGGCCCTTTCCCGTTCTTCTTGCCGGGCCCGGTGGTCGGTGTCGGCTTTCGGGTCGAGGGCGGAGAATGCGGGACCGTGGTCTTCGACGTCGGCTTCGTCGTCGCCGTGT
>JAODBI010000295.1 GCA_025463875.1 Actinomycetes bacterium | reverse complement strand
CGGGCTTCGATCGCCGCGGATTCATTCATTCCGTCAGAGATGAAGCCGGTCATGGTTCACGGCTTGGATGCGGGCTGGTTTCAAGCGGTCCTGAAAGATCCCAGAATGACGGGCCATCTGCCGAGGCGGGCATTCCATGAAGTCCAACAGGACTTCATGGACGACGACGCATTCGAGCTGTTTCGACTCGTGCTCGATGCTCGTTACTTACCCGAGATGGCTGACGATGCGCTGCTCACTTCGCCAGAGTGGGTTCGTCAGAAGTATCTCCCCGTGTTCTACTCGCGGCAGGCGGTTCTCACGATCGCCATGACGCTGCCGTTTCCGAATGCCGAAGCTTGGCGCGAGCAGCACGCACGAGAAGTTCGTCAACGGCAGGAGCAGGAGCGCGTTCGTTTGCAGTGGCGCGAGTACTGGCTCTCGGTTACCGATGCGCTCTTCGATCGTCAGCCCCGCCTCGCCGGCCAACTTCGCTCAACTTCAAAAGTGGAAGTTGCCGGGGTGGTGGAAAAGGTTGTCACGATGCGCTCGAGCGTCGACCCCGAAACCGGTGAACACTACTCCTACCGCCAGATCCTTCATGACTTCGCCCGGCTGGTGAACCGGGACGTGATCGATCTGGACGCGCACAAGCGGCTCGTGATCTTGAACCAAATCATCGACGCTTTCCGAGCGGATGAAGCAAGCGTCCGGCGAGACCAAGCGCTTGGACTTTTACTGGAGATTCACGACGAATTCCGATCGTCCGCTCGCTGACCAGCGCCGCCATGTCGTGCGAGACCCGTCCACGATGTCTCGCGACCTCGCATTCAGTGTCGGAGGGGGGACTTGAACCCCCACGCCCTTGCGGGCACTAGGCCCTCAACCTAGCGCGTCTGCCTATTCCGCCACTCCGACGTGTAGCCCCGTAGGGCGGCTCAGATTGTAGCGACTACCGCTCCGAGGGAACCGTTCCGAGTGCGACGGGTGCGTCGCCCGCGAAGTGACATGCGGTCACGTGCGCGGCGGAGTGCAGTTCGAGCAACGGCTCCTGCTCGGCGCAGAGCGGCTCCGCTTTCCAGCAGCGCGTGCGGAAACGACATCCGGACGGCGGGTGCACCGGGCTCGGCACGTCGCCCTCCAAGATGATCCGAGTACGGGCCCGCTCGCGCCGCGGATCCGGGATCGGTACCGCGGAGAGCAACGCCTGCGTGTACGGATGCTGCGGACGCTCGTACACGTCGTCGGCATCACCGATCTCGACGATCTTGCCGAGGTACATCACCGCGACCTCGTCGCAGATGTGGCGCACCACCGACAGGTCGTGCGCGATGAACACGTACGCGAGTCCGAGCTCGTCCTGCAGGTCCTCGAGGAGGTTCACGACGCCGGCCTGGATCGACACGTCGAGCGCCGACACCGGTTCGTCGAGCACCAACAGCTCCGGCGACACCGACAACGCACGCGCGATCCCGATCCGTTGGCGTTGCCCACCCGAGAACTCGTGCGGGAAGCGGTTCACGTGCTCGGGGTTGAGCCCGACGATCTTCATGAGCTCTTTGACCCGGGCGAGCTCGTGGCCGCGGTTCATCCGGTGGATGCGCATCGGCTCGCCGACGATCGAGCCGACGGTCATGCGCGGGTTGAGCGACGCGTACGGGTCCTGGAACACGATCTGGATCTTGCGCCGCAACGTGCGCAGCTCGGAACGTCCCATCGAGAAGACGTCGACGCCACGGAACCGCACCGAGCCCGACGTCGCCGTGAGCAACCGCAAGATCAAACGGCCGGTCGTGGTCTTGCCGCAGCCCGACTCCCCCACCAGTCCGAGCGTCTGGCCCGGCAGCACCGAGAAGCTGACACCCGACACCGCTTTGACCGAGCCGATCGTGCGGGAGAACAGACCGGAACGGATCGGGAATTCCTTGACGAGATCCCGGACCTCGAGGATCGGCACGCCTTCGTCAAGCATGCGGAGGTATCCGTTCGTCGAGCGTTTTCGCGAAGTGACACGCAGAGAAATGGCCGCCCTCGAGATCGACAAGGGGCGGAATCTCGGTCACGCACAATCCCTGGAGGTCGGCGTACGGACACCGCGGATGAAACGCGCACCCCGACGGCACGAAGATCGATGACGGCGGTTGTCCTTCGATCCGGTGCAGGCGTTCGTTCACGACCCGACGGTCGACGCGCGGCAACGACGCCAACAGTCCACGCGTGTACGGGTGCTTCGGCTCGTAGAAGATCTCGTCGACAGTCCCCATCTCGGCGTGCCGGCCCGCGTACATCACGACCACGCGGTCGGCGACGCCCGCGACGACGCCGAGGTCGTGCGTGATCAACATGATCGCGGAGTTGGTGCGGTCCTGGATGCGCTCGAGCACCTCGAGCACCTGGGCCTGGATGGTCACGTCGAGCGCGGTCGTCGGCTCGTCGGCGATCAACACGTCGGGGTCGTTCGCGATCGACATTGCGATCATCGCCCGCTGGCGCATCCCGCCGGAGAACTCGTGCGGATACTGCTTGTACCGCTGGTCCGGCTGCGAGATCCCGACGAGGTCGAGCAGCTCGATGACCCGCGCCTCGCGATCGGCTCTGGACAGGTCGTGATGCACCGAGATCGCCTCCGCGACCTGATGCCCTACGGTCAGGACGGGATTCAACGCGGCGAGCGCGTCCTGGAAGATCATCGCGATGCGATCGCCGCGCAGCTCCCGCAGCGCGTTGTCGTTGATGCCGAGGATGTTCTCGCCCCGGAACCGCACCTCGCCGGTGACGTGCGCGCCCTTGGGCAAGAGGCCCAGGATCGCGAGCGACGTGACGCTCTTGCCCGAGCCCGACTCCCCCACGATCCCGAGCGTCTCGTTCGCGACCATGTCGAAGCTCACGTCGTCTACGGCGTGCACGATCCCGTCGTCGGTATCGAACTGCACGGTGAGGTTGCGCACGCTCAAGAGCGGTGCCGTCTCTCCGGCCACCATCGCCGCCGGGGCGTCGGGCAGGAGGAACGTGTCGAGATCGGTGGGGTCGACGTCGGTCACAGGGTCAGTCGGTCACAGGGTCAGTGGTGCGATTGCGGGTCGAACGCGTCGCGCAGGTCGTCGCCGAGGAAGTTGACGGCGAGCACGGTGAGGATGAGGAAGAGGCCCGGGAAGAACACCAGATAGAACTGGCTCGTGCTCGTGACCGCGCCCTCGGCCTGGTTCAGCAGGATTCCCCACGACGTGGCCGGGGGCTGCAGACCGAGTCCGAGGTAGGTCAGCGTCGTCTCCGCGATCACCGCGGCCGCGATCGCCAACGTCGCGTTCACCATGATCGGGCCGATGCAGTTCGGCAGGATGTGGCGCACGATGATGCGGGTCCCCGACGCCCCGGACGCGCGCGCGGCTTCGATGAATTCCTTCTCCCTGATCGAAAGCACCTGACCGCGCACGACGCGCGCGATGTACATCCACCCGAGCGCGGCGAGCACGAAGATGAACGCGTTGTCGGAACGGCCGAGCCGTTGGATCGCGACGCCGAGAATCGCGAGCTCCGGCACGATGAGGAACAGATCGGTCAGGCGGCTCAGCCCCTGATCGATCCATCCGCCGAAGAAGCCGGCGATCGCGCCGACGACCACGCCGACGACCGTCGAGAAGAACGCCACCGCGAGGCCGATCTTGAGCGAGATCTGGCCACCGTACAGGACCTGGGTGAGCATGTCCTGGCCGGCTTCGTTCGTACCGAACCAGTGATGGGCGCTCGGGCCCCCGGGGACGATGAGCAGGTTCGTCTCGTTCTTCGGGAACGGCGCGATCCATGCCGCCCCGAAGCACACGACGATCAGCACGAACAACACGACCATCGACGCGAGCGCCAGCTTGTGCCGGAAGAACCGGCGCCGGAACAGCTGCCAGTTCGTACGCGCGACCGGTTCCGCGCCCGGCGCCAGTTCGAGCTCGGTCTGGCTACCGGCGATGTCGCTTTCGGGAATGACGGTCATGAGACCCGGATCCTGGGATCGAGGACGCTGTACATGAGGTCGGCGATCAGGTTGAAGACGATCACGAAGACCGCGACGACGAGGAACCAGGCGAGCAGGACGGGCGCGTCACCGCCACTCAGGGCCTCGAGGAAGAGCCGGCCCATGCCCCCGATGGAGAAGATCTGCTCGGTAATCACCAGGCCCCCGACCAGAAAAGCCGAGTCGAGGGCGACGACGGTGACGAGCGGGATCAGCGCGTTGCGGAACGCGTGCCCGAAGATCACCTTGCGCTTCGGGACACCCTTGGCCCGTGCGGTGCGCACGTAGTCGGCGTTCAGGACGTCGAGCATCGACGCCCGCTGGAATCGGCTCCAGACGGCCACGCTCTGCACTGTCAGCGTGAGGACCGGCAGTGCGAGGTGCCGCAGGTAGTCGAGGTTGAAGCCCGACTGCCCGGTGGAGTGCAACCCGACCGAATACAGGATCGGCTGATTCAAGTGGAACCAGGTGACGGGCAGCGTCACGACCAATGCGATCGCGAGCAACCCGAAGAGGAACGTCGGCATCGCGATCCCGATGTACGAGACGCCGGTGAACAGGTAATCGCCCACCGAGTACTGCTTCACGGCCGAGTAGACGCCCACGGCGATCGCGAGGACGAGCGCGAACCCAATGCCGAAGAACATGAGCTGCAGGCTCGGCCAGAGTGCGTGTGTGATCATTTTCCACACGTCGCCGTTGGTGCGGTCACTCACGCCGAGGTTGCCGTGCAGAAAGCTGGTGAACCAGGTCCACCACTGGCTGACGATCGACTTGTCCAGCCCCAGCTCGTGGCGCCTCTGGGCGATGACCCGGGCCGCGTCGCGCGACGTGCGCAGCTTCGCGGTCGGGTCGTAGGTGGTGCGGATGCCCCAGAAGACGAGGAACGACGCGATGACGAGTACGGGGACCGAATAGAAAATTCGGCGCACGATGTACGTCAGCACTGCGTCGTCCCTATCGACATGGGGATTGGGTTTCGAGAAGTAGAGCAGAAAGGTCCGGCCAAAGCGACCGGACCTCCCTGCAAACGACTCGTCACAATCGGAGTGCTAGCTCTTCACGCCCCACTCGGCGAGGTTCCACCACGGTCCCATGATCGCGTTGTCCCCGACGGGGCCAACCACGTTCTTGTTCCAGATCACGATGTCGGGCAGCGGGTCGAGCGGCAAGGTGACCTGATTGGTCGCCATGACGTCGTCCGCCTTCGCGGCGTCCGACCTCCGGGTCGCGTCGTCGAGATTCTGGTCGACGCTGCGGAGCAACGGGTCGAGCGCCTTGATGCTCACCCGGTACCAGTTGTTGCCGGAGTTGCCGTTCGCCGCCGTCGGGATGTTCTCGGAGCAGAACAGGTTGCATTCGCCCGGGATCAACGACGTGAGCTGGTTGGCGAACAGGCCGACCTGATAGTCACCGGCCGGGAGGGTCTTCCCGAAGAGATCGCCGGCCTTCTGGTTCGCGATCTTCATGTCGAACCCGGCTGCCTGCAGCTGTTGCTGCACGATCGTCTCGGTCAGCTCACGGCGCTTGTTGCTCGTCGTCGAGTTGATCGTGAACGACGCCTTCTGGCCACCCTTGGCCCAGACCCCGTCGGAACCCTTGGCCCAACCGTCGCCGGTCATCAGGCTGGTGACCTTGGCGAGGTCGAGCTTGTAGTTCGCCCACGCGTTCGGGTCGCTGTAGTCCTTCACCACAGGGGGGTTGAGCGAGTTGACGGCGGTCTTCACTCCGAGGCCGCCGAACAGACGGTTCACGATGGCATCGCGGTCGATGGCGTAGCCGAGCGCCTGCCGGACGACGAGGTTGTCGAACGGCGGCTTCGCGTTGTTGATCCACAGCGCTTCGGCGGCGCCGGTGTTCGCGTTGTAGAGGGTGTTCGAGTTGGGCAGGCCCTGACCGATCGCGGCGACCACGTCGAGCTGCGGCTGCGGGTAGATCATCTGCACCTGGCCCGAGCGGTACGCCTGGAACTCGGCGGCTGTGTCGGGGAGGATCTTGAAGGTGACCTGGTCGAGCTTCGGCTTCGGACCCCAGTAGTTGGCGTTGGGGGTCAGAACGATCGAGTCGGTCTTGTTCCACTTCTCGACCCACGGGCCACCCGACCACGTGTAGCCGTCTTTCATCAATGCGTTGCGGTCCTTGCCCTTCAAGATGTGCGACGGCAGGATGCCGACCGTCCCGGAGAAGAGCAGCTCGAAGCTCGCGAACGTCTTGCCCGGCTTGTACTTGACGACCACCGTCTTGGGGTCGGTGCACGTCACGGGTTGGAGGTCGACGTACCCGGTGCGGTCGTAGATGTCCTTGCCGTTCTGCTGCTGGTCGGCGGTGTAAGCGAAGTCGTCACACGTGATCGGCACGTTGTCGGACCAGTGGGCGTCGGGGTTGATCTTGTAGGTGATGGTCTCGACCGGGCTCTGGGTGACCGTGGGCGCGCCGGCCAGAACGGGTCCGGGCGTGTTCTTGAGGTCGCCGCCGCTGCCGGAGGCGAGGAAGGCGAAGGGGATGGTGGTGGTCTCGGCCATCCAATATCCCCAGCTGGACCCGGCGCAGGTGCCGATCCAGTCCATGCAGTCGGGCTCCTGCTCGGCTCCGATGGTCAGCTTGCCTCCCTGTGGGACGTTTCCCGACGCGACCGTCGAACCGGTCGACGCCGTATTGGATCCACCGCCCTTGCTGCTCGATCCGCACGCGGCCAACGCCAACGCGGCCGCCAGTGCGACTGCGACGAGTCGCAACGGTGTTCGGCGCACAAGACTCACAGGTCCTCCCCTAGCTCTTTTGGTACTTCAGGCCTTCTTCGGCTGTATCACCGGGAACATACGTCTTTTCGGCCAATTATTGCTGCATCCCGCGTTCTACCGCGTTCAGCATGGGAATAAGCGCGCGAGCCAACGCAAAGCAGACATTTGCGTACGAGAAGGTCAATCCAGGCGCATGGAGAGCAGGACGCTCGTGAAGGTGAAGACGACCGCGACCACAACCGTCAGCCGGTCGAGGTTCTTCTCGACCACGGTCGAACCGGCCATCGCACCGCCGCCGGCGCCGCCGAACATGTCGGACAGCCCGCCACCGCGACCCGCGTGCAGGAGGATGAAGACGATCAGCACCAGCGAGGCCAGCAGGTGGATGACGATGATCACCGCGTTCAACAGCACCGACAGGTCTCCTCGATCATGCCTTCGGAACCCGAGCAGTCTACGCGCCGCGTGCTCCGCGCAAACTCAGCTCGCCGCATACTGCACGATCCGGCCGAAATCGTCTGGATCGAGACACGCAGCGCCCACCAACCCGCCGTCGATCTCGGGCATGGCCATCAGGTCGGCGATGTTCCCGGGCTTGACGCTTCCGCCGTAGAGGATGCGGAGCGCGTCGGCGAACTCGTCGCCCAGGCCGATGCGCAGGTGGTCGCGGATGACCTTGATCGTGTTGTTGGCGTCGTCGGGGCTCGCGCTGCGACCGGTGCCGATGGCCCAGATCGGCTCGTACGCCACGATGCAGCGCGCCGCGTCGTCCATCGGCAGTCCGGCGAACGCGGCTTCGATCTGGCTCCTCACCTTGGCGTCGGTCGTTCCCTGCTCGCGCTCCTCGAGCGTCTCGCCGACGCAGAGGATCGGTGCCATGCCCGTCGCGAGCACGGCGCGGAGCTTCTTCGCCACCATCTCGTCGGTCTCGCCGAACAGCTGCCGCCGTTCCGAGTGCCCGACGATCACGTACTTCACGTTCAGCTTGGCGAGCATGAGCGGACTGATCTCGCCGGTGTACGCGCCGCTCATCTCCCAGTGACAGTTCTGGGCGCCGAGCTGGATCTGGAGCCGGTCACCGTCGATCGTCGTCTGCACCGACCGCAACGCGGTGAAGGGCGGACACACGACCACGTCGATGCGGTCGTAGTCCTTGGCATCGAGGCGGAACCCGAGCTTCTGGACCACCTGGATCGCCTCCAGGTGGGTGTGGTTCATCTTCCAGTTGCCCGCCATCATCGGCTTGCGAACGGTCATCGTCGGGTCCCCTTGCGTAAGGCCTGCAGTCCGGGGAGGTCGCCGAGCTCGATCAGCTCGAGCGATGCTCCGCCGCCGGTGGACACATGGTCTATGCGATCGGCGAGCCCGAAGTGCGCCACTGCCGACGCACTGTCGCCGCCGCCGATCACGGTGAACCCGCGGCAGTCGGCGACCGCGCCGGCGACGGTGCGCGTCCCCGCCGCGAACGGCTCGAGCTCGAACACGCCCATCGGACCGTTCCACAGCACGGTGTTGGCGCCGGCGATCACGTCGGCGTAGTGGCCCGCAGTCTCGGGCCCGATGTCGAGGCCCTTCATACCGTCGGGGATCGATCCGGCGCGGACGTGCTGGGTGCGCGCGTCGGCCGTCATGTCGGCGGCGACGACAACATCGGTCGGGATCTCGATGCGCCCCGTCGCGAGGAGTGCGCGGCAATGGTCGATCTGATCCTCCTGGACCAGTGAATCGCCCACGTGCCCACCTTTTGCCACGAGGAAGGTGAACGCCATCGCGCCGCCGATGAGCAGCGTGTCGCACCGCTGCAGGAGCGCGTCGATGACGCCGAGCTTGTCGCTGACCTTGACGCCGCCGAGGATCGCGACGAACGGGTGCTTTGGCGCATCGAGCAGGCCGCCGAGCACTTCGACCTCACGGGCCAGGAGACGCCCGCCGGCCGCGGGCAAGACCAGCGGCGGACCGACGATGGATGCGTGGGCACGGTGCGCGGCGCCGAACGCGTCGTCGACGTAGACGTCGCCGAGCTGGGTCAGGTTCGCGGCGAAGGCGGCGTCGTTGGCCTCCTCCCCCGGGTCGAAGCGCAGGTTCTCGATCAGCATCACTTGCCCCGGGTGCAGGCTCTCGGCCCGGTCCATCGACTCGAATCCCGCGACCTCGGGCGACAGCGCGACGTCGATGCCGAGCAGCTCGCTCAGACGGCGCGCGACGGGCGCGAGCGAGAAGCGCGGATCGACCTTGCCCTTCGGCCGGCCCAGATGGGAGCAGCAGACGATCTCGGCGCCGCGGTGGCGCAGGTATTCGATGGTGGGCAACGCGGCCGTGATCCGGAGATCGTCCTCGATCTTCCCGTCGTGGAGGGGGACGTTGAAGTCGGCGCGCAGGAGCACGCGCGTGCCGCGTTCCACCTCGAGGTCCTCGAGCCGGGGAACCGGATCGACCATGAGCGGCTCCCGAGTCGGAGGGGTGCGGGCTAGCCGACGAATTCGACGAGGTCGACGAGGCGGTTGGAGTAGCCCCACTCGTTGTCGTACCAGCCGAGCACCTTGACCATCTTGCCCATCGACATCGTGTCGACCGACGAGAAGATGCACGACGCCGGGTTCTGCACGATGTCGGCCGACACGAGCGGCTCGTCGGAGTACTCGAGGACGCCCCGGTAGCTCGCGTTGGCCGATGCGGCGCGGAACGCGTCGTTGATCGCGTCGATACTCGCGTCGCTGCCCAACACCGCGACGAGGTCGGTGATCGACCCGGTCGGCGTGGGCACGCGCATCGACGTGCCGTCGAGCCTGCCTTTCAGCTCGGGCAGGACGAGGCCGATCGCCTTGGCGGCGCCCGTCGAGGTCGGGATGATCGACAGCGCCGCGGCCCGCATGCGGCGCAGGTCGGGCTTGCCGCTGCGGGTCGCCGTGGCCTGGTCCTGCAACTGCTGATCGCTTGTGTACGCGTGCACCGTGGTGATCAGGCCCTGCTCGACAACGAACGAGTCGTTCAGCACCTTGGCGAGCGGTGCCAGACAGTTGGTGGTGCACGACGCGTTCGAGATGACGGTGTGCACCTTGGGGTCGAACGTTTCGTCGTTCACCCCCATGCAGATCATCGCGTCGGCGTCGCCCGACGGTGCCGAGATGATGACGCGCTTGGCGCCGCCCTTCAGGTGCGCGGCAGCCTTCTCGCGTGCGGTGAAGAGACCGGTCGACTCGATGACGACGTCGACGCCGTTGTCGCCCCACGGGATCTCGGACGGCTCGCGCACGTCGAGCTTCTTGACCTCACGGCCGTCGATCGAGAAGCCGCCGGCGTCGTGCTTGATCTCGTTCGGGATGGTTCGGCCGACCGAGTCGTGCTTGAGCAAGAAGGCCATCGTCTCCGCGTCACCGAACGGATCGTTGACGGCGACCAGCTCGACATTGGCCTGCTCGCCGCGCGCCAGGATCGCCCGCGTGAAGGAACGGCCGATGCGGCCGAATCCGTTGATCCCCACCCGTACTGCCATCTGTGTCTCCTCTGAGAACCTGAAGGCGCCGACTACAGCAGAGCGGAAAGCGCCTTCGCCAGTTGTTGCGGATCGTGGCCCGTCCCACCGAGCCCGGCAATCGCAGCAGCCACGGGCTCGACGCCGAGTGCAGCGACCGCCGCCGGGTCGACCGCGAGGCCGTGCTCGGGGTCGTACACGAACTGGTCTACTCGACCGCCGTGGTCGAGGACGGCCCTCAGGTGGTCGGTTCCGTCGTGTCCGGTCGTTTCGTTTTCCACTGCCAGGTTCGCGATCTGCACGACCCGGCCGTGCGCGCCGGCGATGACATCGCGGATCTCGGGGACGCTCAGCACGGCGACGATGCTCGTGTACAGCGACCCGGGGGCGAGGACGATCTGGTCGGCCCGGGCGATCGCGGTGAGTGCGTCGGGACTGGCGGGCGGGTCGGCCGGTGTGAGCCGGACTTCGTGGATGCGCGCGCGTTTGCCCGCCTGCGCGATCGCGACCTGGCCCGTGATCCGCTCGCCGCCGACCTGGGCGGCCATCGAGACCGGACCGAGGGTGGCCGGAAGGACTCGTCCGACCGCACGGAGGAGTTGCCCGGCCTCGTCGAGTGCGGCCGTGAGATCGCCGAGCGTCTCCGCGAGCCCCACCAGCACGAGGTTGCCCAGCGCATGGTCGGCCAGCTCGCCCGAACTGAAGCGATGCTCGAACGCGCCGGACCACGGGCCGTCGTCGTCGTCGCCTGCGAGCGCGATCAGGCAACGGCGCAGGTCGCCGGGCGCGGGAACGTCGAGGTCGCGCCGGAGTCGTCCGGAGCTGCCGCCGTCGTCGGCGACGCTCACGACCGCCGTGATCTCGTTCGCATACTCACGGATGGCGCGCAGCGCGACCGACAGGCCGTGACCTCCGCCCAACGCGACGATGCTCGGGCCCACGTCAGGCGTCGCGGTCGACGTCTCGATGGTGGACGGCGGCCGCGTAACCGTGACGTCGGAGTCGCTCTCCCAGTTGGTCGGCGATGACGACGCTGCGGTGCCGTCCGCCGGTGCAGCCGACGCCGATCGAGAGGTACGCCTTGCCCTCGCGCTCGTACCCCGGGAGCGTCAGCGCGAGCAGGGCGTCGAGCTGTTCGAGAAACGCGTCGGTTCCGGTGCGGCCGAGCACGTAGTCGCGGACGCGCACATCGCGACCGTCGAGCGGTCGCAGCTCGTCGACCCAGTGCGGGTTCGGCAGGAAGCGACAGTCGAACACGAGATCGACGTCGATGGGCAGACCGTGCTTGTAACCGAACGAGACGATGTTGACGTGCAGGGCGCCGTCGACCGCGTGCTGCGAGAAGACGTCGCGGAGACGATCGCGCAACTGGTGCACGTTGAGGCTCGTCGTGTCGACGATGAGATCGGCCTCGCCCTTCAACGGTTCGAGGAGCGCGCGCTCGCGTCCGATGCCGTCGGAGACGCGGTCGGTGTCGGAGAGCGGGTGGCGCCGGCGACTCGCTTCGTACCGGCGGACGAGAACCGTGTCGGAAGCATCAAGGAAGAGCACACGGGTGTACGCGCCGTTGCACCGCAGCTCTTCGATGGCCTGGGAGAGGTCGTGGAGGAAGTCGCCGCTGCGGACGTCGACGACGAGCGCGTAGCGGAGGGGCTTCTCGGTGCTGCTCGCGAGCTCCGCGACCTTGCCGATGAGCATCGGCGGCAGGTTGTCGATGACGAAGTAGCCGAGATCCTCGAGGACGTGCGCGGCCTCGGACCGGCCGGCACCGGACATGCCGGTGATGATCGTCACGTCGAGCGAGAGTGGAGTCACGACGTCTCTATCGTCGCGCGTTCGAGTCCGTGAAGTCGGGCGAACACTGCCTTGCCGACCGGGTCGGGCAGCCACGGGAGCGCCAGGAACGCCTCCTCGTCGAGGTCGCGCATCTTGCGCACCGAGCCCAGCTCCTTGAGGAGCCGCTTCTTGCGGGTCGGGCCGAGGCCGGGGACGTTGTCGATCGCGGAGACGATCATCTTCTTGTCGCGTAGTTGACGGTGGTACGTGATGGCGAACCGGTGCGCCTCGTCGCGGATCTGCTGCAGCAGGTAGAGGGCTTCCGAGTCGCGCGGGATCCGGATCGGCTCCGGGTTGCCCGGCAGGTACACCTCCTCGAAGCGCTTGGCGAGACTGGCGACACAGATCTCCTCGAGACCGAGCTCCTCGAGCACGCGCACCGCCACGCCGAGTTGGCCCTTGCCACCGTCGATCAACAACAGGTTGGGCGGGTACGCGAATCGCTTGCCGGTGTGCGCACCCTCGTCGCGCTCGCGGAGATAGTTGCGGAAGCGGCGCGTCAGCACATCTTCCATCGACGCGAAGTCGTCCTGGCCGTCGAGCCCTCTGACTTTGAAGCGGCGATAGTCGGAGCGCTTGGGCAGGCCGTCTTCCATCACGACCATCGACCCGACGATCTCGGTGCCCTGCAGGTTGGAGATGTCGAAGCACTCGATGCGCAGGGGGGCTTCGGGGAGACCCAAGGCTTCCTGGAGCGCGAGCAGCGTGCGGGCGCGGGCATTGTGATCGGACGCGCGCCGCATCTTGTGGCGTTGGAACGACTCGCGCGCGTTCAACATCGCGGTCTGGAGCAGCTCCTTCTTGCCCCCACGTTGCGGCACGCGCACGCGCACCTTGGCGCCGCGGTTCAAGGTGAGGAGCTCTTCGTAGAGCTCGTGGTCTTCGGGTTCGACGGGCACGAGGATCTCGCGGGGAACGTCTTCCTTGGGCGCGTCGGCGTAGAGCTGTTCGACGATGCGGGCAACGAGGGCGGGGGTCTCGACATCCTCGACCTTGTCGACGACGAGTCCCTTGCGCCCGACGACCCTCCCCTTGCGCACGTAGAACACCTGCACACTCGCCTCGAGCAGGTCTTCGTCGAGGCCGATCAGGTCGAAGTCTTCCTCTCGGGACGCGACCATCTGCTGTCGCTCGATGGCCTTGCGCACACTCTGGAGCTGGTCGCGCACTCTCGCCGCGAGCTCGAACTCGAGCGTGTCCGCGGCCTCGCGCATGCGCTCCTCGAGGCGACGGATGATCGCGTCGTGCTCGCCGTCGAGGAAGTCGAGGAGATCGTGAACGAGCTTGTCGTAGTCGTCGTGGTCGATGTCACCGACGCACGGGGCCGCGCACTTCTCGATGTGGGCGTAGAGGCAGGGACGGCCCAGGCGGTTGTGGCGGTCGAACTTCGACTTCGTGCAGGTGCGGATCGGGAAGGTCCGCAACAGGAGATCGAGTGTCTCCCGGATCGCGTAGGCGTGTGCGTACGGACCGAAGTAGCGGACGCCCTTGCGCTTCTTGCCGCGGAGCACCATCGCCCGGGGCCAGTCCTCGTCGAGGGTGACGGCGAGGTACGGATAGCTCTTGTCGTCCTTCAGACGGATGTTGAACCGGGGCCGGTGCCGCTTGATGAGATTGAA
>JAODBI010000276.1 GCA_025463875.1 Actinomycetes bacterium | reverse complement strand
CTACGGCGATCGCCGGCAGGGCCAAGGCGACGACGATGTACACGTACCGGCTCGCACGGGCGTTCTCCGGTCCCCCAACCGGGACGAACAGGATGCTGCCCGCCCGGCCCGATCCCGTGATGACCAGGAAGATCACCGCTCCGGCGAGGAGTGCGAGTGGTGCTGCCAGATGGTGGCGAGCAGCGCGATCCCACGCGGGGCGCGCAATCAGCAATCCCACGAGGAGCGTGGCGGCGAGGGCAAGGCCGACGCCCGGTAACTGCCCGAGTCCGCTGAAGGCCGCGCGCACCCCGACCGCCACGAATCGGGCGATCTCCGGTACCGACGGTCGCGTGAGCGGCAGGCGGTTTCCCTCCGTTCCGATGATGCCGAGCCAGACGAGATACACAGCGCCCAGGGGCAACGTGTGGAGCGCGGCGACGCGCCAGCCGCGCCGCAACAACGTGCTGATCCCGACGACCGCCACCATCGTCACCGCGACGCCCGAGAAGAGCATTCCCACCAGTCCGGCACCGAGGCCGAGCAGGTCGCGGCGGTCGACGGGTCCGTCGTGATCCGCCAACAAGAGGTGCACGAGACCGAACGCCAAGGATCCGACGAACGTCATGAAGAACGCGACGAGGATCGTGTCGGCGGCAACGCCGAAGAACACGAACACGCCCGCAAAGATCGTCGCCGTCCAAGGCGAACACCCCGCGCGCCGCATCACCTCTCGAAGGAGTGCCGCGACGGCGAGATGTAAGAGGATCACGAGGAGCTGGTACGGCACGTAGCTGCGAATGCCGAACAACTGCCACATCAACCGGTAGACGAGAATCGGCAGCGTCGACCAGTGATCTCCATGCGGGAGGAAGAGATCGTGCGCTCGGCCGACCGTTCGCTGCGACAGGAGATCCCAGTCGTCGAAGGTGAACCAGCCGCCGCGACCCCACCACAACAGCAACGGGAGGGCGACCGTCTCTATGGCGGCGAAGAGAGCAACCGCCGCTCGGGCGCTCGGCGACGGAGGAGATGCCGGCCTGGCTTCGCGGAGCGCGCTCCCCGTCGGACGCATTCGCACCATCACATCTGTCGTCCTTGCGAATGAATCACCGGTCGACAGTGGGGCACATATAAGCACTGTTCTTCCCCGGTGTCTGCTGCATCACTCTCCGAGCCGAGCATGGCAGTGTGGAGCCGATGAACGGGACCGAGGGATGCCTGGCTTGTGACCTCGCCGCGGGGCGCCTACCACTGCCCGGCGGGCGCATCCATGAAACGGCACGTTGGATCGTCGAGCACTGCGTCGGTCCGCTCGGCGTGGGCGCTCTGCTCGTGAAGCCCGCGCGTCACGTCACGAGCGTCGGGGAGTTGAGCGACGACGAAACCGCGGAGCTGGGTCCGCTGCTGCGCGCCGCCGCCCGGGTGGTCGACGAGTTGTGCGGGCCGGAGCAGGTATACGTCGGGCTCTGGTCGCACGCCGGGCGGCGGCGGGTGCACATCCACTTCGTCGTGCAGCCCGCGACGACGGAGGCGATCGAGAGCCTGGGCGACTACGGACCGGCGCTGCAGACCAAGATGTTCGAGCGCGCGCAACTTCCGCCGCCTGACGAGGTCCAGCTGTTCGCGGATCGCGCCCGCGAGATGTTTCGCGAGTCCCGACCGACGAGAGGAACGACATGACGATCGAAGTGGTGCTGCTCGGTACCGGGAACCCGATACCGGACCGCGATCGGGCCGGCGCCGCCACACTCGTACGGGCCGGGGGCCGAACCCTCCTCGTCGATGCCGGCCGCGCGGTGTGCATGCGCCTCGTCGCGGCCGGAGTCCTCCCGGTCATGCTCGACGCCGTGTTGCTCACGCACCTGCACAGCGATCACATCTGCGATCTCAACGACGTCGTCACCACGCAATGGGTCATGAGCCCGGTGCCGAAGACGTTGCGCATCATCGGGCCGCCCCGCACGGCCGAGATCATGAGCGGGTTGCTCGACATGCTGCGTCCCGACATCGAGTATCGCCTCGCACATCACGACGACCTCACCTGGGGGCCGCAGACCGATATCGCCGAGGTCACTCCGGGAGTGGTGTTCGACGACGAGGGGCTGCGAGTCATCGCGGCGCGCACCGATCACCGGCCGGTCGAACCGACGCTCGGCTACCGCGTCGAGTTCGAAGGTCGCGCCGTCGTGCTGGCGGGCGATACGGTGCCGTGCGCCGGACTGGACGACCTCTGCCGGGGCGCCGATGGATACGTACAGACAGTTCTGCGCGACGACCTGGTGCGCATGGTCCCGATGCAACGCTTCGTCGACACCATCGACTATCACTCGACCGTCGTGCAGGCGGCGGAGACCGCCGCGCGCGGTGGTGTGCGAACACTTGTGCTCACCCATCAGATCCCGACCCCGGGACCCGGCACAGCCGACGAATGGATCGCGATCGCACGCGAGCACTTCGACGGCGAGATCGTCTTCGGTGAGGACCTCACGTCGATCGCGATCTGATTTCCGGCAGTCCACATGCCGCGGTCACGAACCTCCGTCGTCCACGAACTGCACCGGTCTGGGCGCCGCACGCTGGGTGTTCGGCGCTCGGGCCGTCGCACGCAACGAATTTCGTAGCTACCGAGCGAACGCTTTCGGCGAAAAGTCGGGCTGACCGAATCGCCCGGCAGATCTCGTGCCGCGACACCCCTCGTTCCCGCCGACTCCGCCGGAGAGCGGCGCGCACTCCTGCCGCGCGTAGTGGGACAATCCGATCTCGCCCCGGCGCGCGGGCGAACGGCACATGCGACGACCCTCCGCCTGGTCCCAATGGAATCCTCGATCCTGGCCAACTTCCGCCGAGGCGACGCGGGCGAGACGCGCGAGATGTATCTCGCGTAAGGGCGCCGCGGCTACCGGGCGTGACGACGCGAGCGTCGATCGAGATACACCGTCCGACTTGCCGCCGGTCGAGACGCTCGACGCGATCCCGGACGAGGTCGTCGACGGCGTCCCGATCTCGCGTCGGGATCGCGCCGGCCCCGGCGGCACGCGGCGAAGTGCGCGGCCGCCGCAGTCGTCGTCCTCGCAACACTTGCGATCGCGTTCGCCATCGACGGGGCGGACCTTTCCGGCCCCGTCGTACTCGTCGGCGGCGTCCGACGACTGTGACCTGCGACTCGCCCGCGCTCCGAGGAAATGGCGCGGAATCCGCCCGCTTCGACGGACGCGCGAGAAGAGGTCACGGCACCTCACGTGGCCGCTCGCCGATCCCGACGACGCCGTTCGCAAATGGTCGCGCCTGCTTCGCCGCGGCGGACGCCGGACCGCGAACAAACGAGGGGGCGGGCCGTGATCGGCCCGCCCCCTCGTCGTCAAGGTTGTCGGGATCTCGTCGTCGGGATGTCCGGTCGTCCGGTCAGATCGACGCGCGCGCCACGCAGGACTCGCCCGTACCCGGGTTGGTCGCCCGGGCCACGATGGAGTCGGTCCCGACGCGGTTGGGAAGCAGACGCCGGACCTCGAAGGATCCGCTCGGAGCCTGGGTCGTGGCGGTCGTGCGGACGACGACGACCCCGTTGTCGCTGATCGCGACATTCCAGCGCTGCCCGACGCGGTTCTGGTCGACCTCGAACTCGGTCTCGATGCGGCCGTTGTCGGGGCGGAGCTTGATCTTCGACGTGCTGGCCTTCGAGCACGTGCCGGCCTTCTGCACGTCTCCGGACTTCGCTTCGGCGGTACCGGCGAGCGAAAGCACCAGAGTGGCTCCGAGTGCGAGGGTCGTGAGGATCTTCTTCATGGGCGTGCTCCTTCGGGAAGGTGGGCTGGTACACGCAGCGTCGGCTTCCGCGGGGGCAGGAGTCGATTGCACATTGGTCGTACGACCTGCCTCGTTCGAGGCGCCGAGGAGGTCGAGGCGTCGAGGCGGGGTTCGGGGACCGGTACCGTGGTTCCTCGCATGTCTGCAGGATTGCGTCGCTGAATGGAGCTCGTCCGAGAGGTTTCATCCGATCGCGAGCTGTACCGCTGGCAGCTCGATGCACTGATCAGCTGGCTGCGATGCGGACGGCGAGGTGTCATCGAAGCCGTCACGGGCTCGGGCAAGACCGACGTGGCGATCGCGGCGGCATCCGACGCGCTGCGGCGCGGTCGCTTCGTGCTCGTCGTCGTCCCGTCCCGAGTGCTCATGGAACAGTGGCACGGACGGCTCGAGGTCGCGCTCCCCGACGCTCGCATCGGTCGGTTGGGCGACAGCGGGAAGGACGATCCCACGTCGTGCGACGTGCTCGTCGCGACCCGGCATTCGGCCGCGGCCTACAAGCCCGCTCCCCCGACCATGGCCGGCGGCTTGCTCATCGCCGACGAATGTCATGGTCTCGGCGGTGGGATCCTGCGGCGCGCGCTCTTGCGCCAGTACGGCGAACGCCTCGGCCTCACCGCCACGCTCGAGCGAAGCGACGACGCGGTGACCGAGTTGCTCCTGCCGTACTTCGGCGGCATCTGTTACCGGTACGGCTTCGAGCAGGCCATCGCCGACGGGGTGTGCGCGCGTCCGCGGGTGGCCTTCGTCGGGGTACCGCTCACCGTCGATGAACGGGCGGAGTACGCCGAGGTAGAGCACCGGCTCGTGAACGCGCGTCAACACCTTCGTGCGGTGCGTGACATGCCGCTCGATCCCTTCGGTGACTTCCTCGCCGCCGTCGCGCATCTCGCCGAGCGCGACGCGGGGGCCGACGGTCGGGCCGCGCGCGACTACCTCGACGCGTTCTCGAAGCGCCGCCAGATCGTGGCGCAGACGATCGGCAAGTACGAGCTGCTCGGGGATCTCGGGCCGGCCATCAAGAACGCCGATGGCGCTCTCGTGTTCACCGAAACGGTGCGCGCCGCGAATCATGCGATCAACCGGCTCGACCCGTTGGTGGCGATCGACCTGATCACCGGCTCGACCGCGCGCCGACAGCGCCGAGAGATCCTCGACGACCTGCGCGTGCGCCGACTCGACGCGGTCGCGGCACCGCGGGTGCTCGACGAGGGCATCGACGTCCCGGATGCGAACCTGGGCATCGTCATGAGCGCGAGCCGGACCCGGCGCCAGATGATTCAGCGCATGGGTCGCATCCTGCGCCGGAAGCGAAGCGGCGTGTCGGCGCGGTTCCTCATCATGTTCGCCAAGGACACATTGGAGGACCCGGCCAGTCGCATCGAACGCGACGGCTTTCTCGACGAGATCGAGCGCATCTCCGAAGCCACCGGCGTCTTCGACAGCGCACACTTCAAGGCGCTCGACGAATTCCTCGCGACGCCGGGCCCGGAGCTCGTGCGCGAGCCCGAGCACCTCGAGAGCTACGAGCGCGCCGTCGTCGCCGCGGGGGTCCGACTCGATCGTCCACTCGACGAGGCGACGATCGAGACGCTGACACACACGTTGGGTGTCGAGACCGCCTACGCGCTCGTGACCTTCGCGCGCCGGGGAGCGCCGGAGCCCGACGAAGAAGCCGTGATCGAGCGGCTCGAGTCACGGCTCCCCCCGCCTGCGAAGACGACGCCATATCTTGCGCTCGAGCTCACGAACCTCCCGGCGGTCGCGAAGCCGCGCGTCGAGCCCAAGCGGCTCTCGACCGGGCAGGTGCCACTCGAGATCGCGCGCATCGGCACTGGC
Organism: Actinomycetes bacterium; assembly: GCA_025463875.1. GTDB lineage: Bacteria > Actinomycetota > Acidimicrobiia > IMCC26256 > PALSA-610 > PALSA-610. The sequence goes on along the minus strand of JAODBI010000276.1, from coordinate 7,247 downwards.
TGGCGTATCAGCTGCACCGGATGCGGCGAAGCGTCACCCCTCGTCCAATTCCGGTGGCAGCTGTTCGACCAGACGGTCGCCTGTCGCTGCGCGTGATCCCGCCGGTCGGGCCGACGCCGGCGCGGCACGCGGGAGGCGGATCCTCCACTTCCTCTGCTGATAGGGCCAGATCACGAGCACATTCGGGCCCCCTGCCCTCCAGGCGTCGACCTGTTGGCTCCACCCCGGGCAGTTGACGCAACGCAGCACGGACGGGTTCGCAGTCCAGAAGACCGAACACCCTGCTATCAGCGCCGCCAGACAGAGCGTGGCGGAAAGTCGCGACGCCCAGCGCTCCGCAGTCAGCCCGTGGATCGCGATCAACACGAGGATCGCAATCGGTACGACGGCGTAACGACCCGTCGGACTGCGCCGGCTGCCGAAGACGACCAGTGCCTCCTCCAGCGCGAACGCGAGGACCAGGAGACCGGCCACCCGCGCGTTCGGGACGACCGCGACGATCGAGAGGAGCAGCGTGCCGAGGAGGAGACCGAAGAGGCTGAGCGCGACGAGTCCCGCGACCGTGTACACGCGCGAGTCTCCGTGAATGCGGTTCGCGAGCGAGACTCCGAAGACGAACGTGCCGAAGTGCGACGCCGAAAGATCTCTCGCGATCGAGCCGAACCCGTGAAAGGACAGTCGCCCCTGAGCCAGGCCACCGGACGCGCGCGATATCTGCACCACGATCAGCTGCAGCACCGCGCACACCGCGATGAGCGCGGCAAGCACGATCCGTCGACGGGTCGGATCGCGCACGGCGTTGAAGATGAAAAGTGGTGCGAGCGCGGCGGCGTACAAACCCGACAGACCGGCGAGGCCGAGAAGCACGACGATGACAAGGAATGTCCCCCGCGCGACGGCGTCCACGTCGACGAACAAGAACAGAATCGCGAGGATGCCGAGGTAGGTCTGCACGTTGGTGGCGTTCAGCCACACGACGGGAATTGCGAGGGGTCCGACGACCAACAGCACTGCCGCGGTGGTCTTCGCGCCCGCGTTCGGGAGGAGCTCGGACGGCAACCAGAGCGAGGCCCAGACCAGTGCCGCGATGACGGCCAACGAGAGCCACGCGGTGACGAGCGGCGCGTCCTCGAGCGGCACACGCGCGGCCAGCCACGCTGCAATGTTGGCAAACGCATAGAAGTAGCCGACCGGGCGAGCCACGTACCAGAAGCCTTCGTGCTTCATGTGCACGAAGTAGATCGATCCCTCCTCGGCCCAGAAGCGACCGTGCAGCAGGAGATACGGAGATCGCGACGCCGCGACGAGCAGCAGACTGCCGAGCAGCAAGAGTCGGTACCGAAGTCGAAGATCGTCGGCGCGGAGAACCGTCGTCAACGTGCCGATGGCCGTTGCCGCCGGCGCGGTCATCGACGTCGCGGTCACTGGGCTGATCCTGATCAGCTCGTCGCTTGCGGCATCGTGGTCCCTTGATACTGCGACGCGTGCTTTGCTGCGGCCCCTCGGCACCATCTATAGCCCGCCGGTGCCGATCGCGAAAGGGTCGGCGCGGCCGACGCGCTACGGGCTTCTACGCGAATTCGGCGCGACGATCCGGACGTGTGATCTCAGGCGGCCGGCAGCACCAACGTGCAGACCGGGGGCCGGGCGTGCGCGGGGTCGAGCGCGTTCAGCATGTAGCGACCGGTGATCGGACTCGACACGATCGAGAGGTGGTCGCTGAAGTCGAGCGCGCAGTGATCCTGCAACGTGATGTTGGTGACATTCGGACCGACGAGAAAGCTGCTCGTGTAGGGAGAGACCAACTCGTCGTACCGCGTCGCGATATTCGTGTAGATCACGCGACTCGCGGGCGCTCGCGCTTCGATCTTGGCGATGTAGGGCGACCCGACGAGGAACTCCTGACACGATCCGCACGAGCCCGAAACCGCGTCGGGCGCACCGGGAAACAGCTTGCCGAATTCGTTCGCGAGCGTCCCGATCCCGTGCAACGTGGTGCCGTGCTTGACTCCGGAGATGCCGACGTAGCGCGTCACCTTCGCCGCCCCACCGAGATACTCGATGTAGTAGTCGGGCATGGTGGCGCCTTCGGAATGGCCGACGATGTCGACGGTCCGCGCCCCGGTCGCCGTGAGCACGCGGTTGACGAACGCGGAGAGTTGGGCCGCGCTCTGCTCCATCGGCGTCAGTCCGCCGAATTGGTTCGAAGGCCCGGTGGCGCCGGGTGCGACGCCATACGTCAACGCGAACACGCAATAGCCGTTGTTCGCGAGCAACGGCGACATGGTCTGCCAATTGTCGGTCATGTTCGCGAACAGACCGTGGACGAGGACGACCGGCCGCGGGTGCGCCGCGCTCGGGCGACACGACCAGTCGTTGGATCCGGGCGGCGGCGAACCGGGATGCGTCACCGCGGCCAGCACGTTCGCGGAAAACGTGTAGGGCACGGGATACTGCTGCGCTCCCGCGGCGATGCCCGTGCCTCCGAGCATTGCGAGCAACGCCGTGCAGACGCCGAACAACGCGAGTCGGGGTGAGCGGGCCGAACGCGCCGAACGGGTCGGACGCCTCGGACGCTTCGGACGCTTCAGACGGGTCGGACGCATCGCACCCCGCATCTCGAGTTGCCTCCCCCCGGCCGCGTGGAGGCCGAGCGATGTTTCTCTACCGACACCGGGAGCGAGTTATGCATCGAACGCAGGGGCCCACGAGTTTTCGTCGATGCCGAGCCGACGGGCGCCGACCGGGTCAGATCCGATGTCGTCGCCGCCTACCGCGAAGTGTCCGTCCGGAACGACGAGACGCGAAGCTTGTCGCCGTGCCACTCGACCCGCTGCTCCTCCCTCACCTCGATGCGATGAACGGGTCGCGGTTCGGCGCGGCCGACGCGGGGCTCGCCGACGGGATGCCGGTCGACCCTGCAACCGGGCTGTCCGAGCTGGTCGAGGCCGCCCCCGAGGTCGCAGGCATCACCGACCATCGAGTTCCCGTCGCCGGCGGCGAGATCACGCTTCGGATCTATACACCGTTCGGATCCGGCCCTTTCCCCGCGCATCTCCATCTTCACGGCGGCGGCTTCTGGCTCGGCATGCTCGCGCAGTCCGACACCAAGTGCTGCGAGACGGCGCAGGGAGCGGGATGCGTGGTTGCGGCGGTCGGCTACCGACTCGCACCCGAGCACAAGTTTCCCGTTGCATCCGAAGACTGTTTCGCGGCACTCAATTGGCTCGCCGACAATGCCGCCGCCCTCGGGATCGACGCGCGCCGACTCTCGGTCGGCGGTGTAAGCGCCGGCGCCAACCTCGCGGCGGTCGTGACCTTGAAGGCGCGCGACCGCGGTGGCCTGTCCTTGGTGTTCCAGGTGCTCGAGGTTCCCGTCACCGACCTCACCTTGAGCTTCCCGTCGATGACCGAGCACGGCACGGGCTACGTCCTCACGAAAGAGGCCTGCGCCCGCAACGTCCGGTTGTATCTCGCCGATCCCGGCCAGGCGACCGATCCCTACGCGTCGCCGTACTTCGCCGACGATCTCTCGGGGTTGCCGCCCGCGCTCATCGTCACGGCGGAGTTCGATCCGGTGCGTGACGAAGGTGAGGCATACGCCCAGCGGCTCGAGGCGGCCGGCGTCGCGGTGACCTCGGTCCGTATGCGCGGCCACTTCCACGGATCGATGGCGTTCACGAATCTGCTGCCGTCGGCGCGCGCACACCGCGCGCGCGTGCATGCGTCGCTGCGCGAGGCGTATCGCCGACGCCCGTAACGCCACCCGGGCCCGACGGCGCTCCCAATCAACACGTCGCGCTCATCTCCCGCAGCGCAGACCATTCCGCGGCAGTCGCAGTCAGGTTCCACGTCGCCTTGATGTGATCCCAATCGAGCGCGTAGCGACACCACGCCGACGGGTTCGGCGGTCGCCAGCTCTCCGGTCCGTCGTCGCGCTTCGACGCGTTCTCGTGCGCGAGGATCGGGACGAGGTGGTCGGTGTCGGCGAGGTCGTTCGCGTATGCGACGCGTCGCTGGTGCGTCCACGACCACGCGCCCGATCTCCACGCGTTGCCCAACGGGACCGTGTGATCGATCTGAAAGTTGCGCGCGATGGTCGTGACGACTCCCGACCACGGGTCGACCCAGCGGCCGGTCCGAACGGTGCAAGTCCGCGCACTCGTGAACGTCACCGGTACCTGCGACAGGCGCAGTAGGAGCGTGGCGCGCGTGTCCTGACATCCGCGGACCTCGATCCAGCCCCCGAAATCGTCGGCGCGTGCATACGAGTCCTGATGCGACGGTGCCGCGATCGTCAACGGGAGCAGCGCAGTGCTCCGCGTGCTCGCCGCGGTCGACGACGACGCACTCGTACCACTCGTGGTCGCGCGCGGGATCGTCACGCCGGTCGAGACCGTTGTCGGCGGAGCCGCTGCCCTCGACGCGTTGCGATTCGCCAACACGCCGACGGCGATGGCGACCACCAATCCAATGACGACGGCGAAACCGATCTGATCCGCCACGGGCCAACGGTGACCTCGAGAACGTCTCAGCTGATGCTCTCCACGCGGAGTTGACGACCGATCCAGTCCTCGATGCCCGCCGCGTAACGCTTTGCGACCGCCGTGTCGGGGAACAACATGACGCCGTGCGGCGCGCCCGGGTAGACGTGCAACTCGGTCGGCACGCCGGCCTGGTTCAGACGCATGGCGTATTCGATGTCCTCGTCGCGAAAACCGTCGACCGCGCCGACGCAGACATAGGCGGCGGGAAGTCGGCTCAGATCGGTCGCGCGCGCGGGCGCGGCGTACGCGGGCACGTCGGGCGAGCCGTAGAGGTCGCCGAGATACGACCGCCAACCGAAGGTGTTCGACTCGCGGTTGAAGATCAGCAGCTCGTCGAGCCGGCTTGACGGCGTGATCTGTCGATCGTCGAGCATCGGGCAGTCGAGCAACTGGAAGCGCAGCGGGATCTCACCGCGATCTCGCGCGAGGAGCGCCAGCGCCGCCGCGAGTCCGCCTCCCGCGCTCGCCCCGGCCACGCCGATGTGATTCGGGTCGATGCCGAGCTCGGCACTGTGTCGGTACACCCACTGCAGACCGAGGTAACAGTCGTCGAGCGGACCGGGGTAAGGCGTCTCGGGCGCGAGTCGGTACTCGACCGACACGCCGACGCAACGATGCTTCTGACACCACTTGTCAAAGCGGCCATCGTCCATGCCGTAGCTGCCCATGATGTAGCCGCCGCCGTGAATCGAATACACGCAGGGCAGGTCTCCGTCGACCCCGACGGGACGGTGCACCCGGATCGCGACATCGGGATCGCCCGGCACGACGTGGTCCCGGCGCTCGACCGCATCCGACAATGCGACGGTGCCGACGATGTCCCATGATCTCGCGAGCGCCAACCGCTCTCGATCGAACGTCTCGACCCGAACCATCGACGCCAGCTCCGCAATCTCCGGATCCACCGCGAGCATCGTCTTATCTCCTCGACCAGACCGGTGTTCTCGACGGACGACAGCATTCCACAGAACGCGCACCGGTCGGCTTCGAACTCTTACAGTGCTCCGCATGGACACGGTTCGCATCGGAATACTCGGCGCGGCGCGCATCGCACCCCCGGCCGTCATCAAGCCTGCTCGCAACGTGCTCGAAGCGCAGGTCGGAGCAGTGGCGGCTCGGGATCGCAGCCGTGCCGACGCGTTCGCGTCGAAGCACGGCATCGCGCAGGTGCACGAGACCTACGCCGACCTCGTCTCGGACCCGGAGATCGACGCCGTCTACAACCCACTCCCCAACGGACTGCACGCGCAGTGGACGATCGCCGCACTCGAAGCCGGCAAGCACGTGCTGTGCGAGAAGCCGTTCACTGCCAACGCGCAGGAGGCCGAAGCCGTCGCGGCGGTCGCCGAGCGCACCGGCCTCGTCGTCATGGAAGCGTTCCACTACCGGTACCACCCGCTCGCGCACCGCATGCGCGAGATCGTCGAGAGCGACGAGCTCGGCACCATCCAGCGGATCGAAACCGCGCTCTGCTTCCCGCTGCCGAAGTTCTCCGACATCCGTTACCAGTACGACCTCGCCGGCGGCGCCACGATGGATGTCGGTACGTATACCGTGCACATGGCGAGACTGCTCGGGCGCGAAGAACCCGAGGTCGTGTCCGCCGTCGCGAAATTGCGCACGCCGCAGATCGACCGCGCGATGCGCGCCGAGTTGGCGTTCCCGAGCGGCCACACGGGGCGTATCACGTGTTCGATGTGGTCGCACTGGGTCCTGCAAACCTCGGTGCACGTGACCGGTGACCGGGGCGAGATGCGCGTCATCAACCCGACCGCACCGCAAGTCTGGCACCGGATGCGCGTCAAGACCTCCGGGGGCACGCGCACCGAACGGTGCTCGCGCCGGCCGACCTACGAGTACCAGCTCGAGGCGTTCTGCGCGGCCGTGTTGCGAGGTACCCCGCCCCTGACTCCTCCCGCCGACTCGATCGCCAACATGCGCGTCCTCGACGCGATCTACGTCGCGGCCGGGATGACACCGCGCGGGACCTGACGCATCCGCCGCTCGGGGGTCATGTCGGGAACGACTCGCCGACCAGCTCCTCGGATCGGGCCCAGAGGGCGCAGGCGGTGTCAGGGTCGAGCGCGTAGGCGAACACCCCGCCGCGGGTGCTCGTGTCGTCGGTCGGCGCCGCGACGTTGCAGTCTTCGCAGTACTGCCCGCCGATCGTCTCCGGGTCGGCGACGAAGGCAGCCCACACGCTCGTGGCGGCGCCCGCGGGAATCGACTTCCAGATCGTCTCCTGACCGGCCCGGGTCGCGGGCAGCGCGGCGAACGTCTCTTCGGTCAGGTGCCGGCCGAGCTCCGTGATGATCGTCCCCGGGTGCACGGCGCACGCCGCTGCCCCATGGCGCGCCCGCGTCGATCGAGCTCGACCGCGAAGAGGATGTTCGCGGACTTCGAGCGGCCGTAGGCCTGCCACGGGTCGTAGGGAGTGTGTTCGAAGTTGATGTCGTCGAGGACGACGTCGCTGAAGCGGTGACCCGCCGACGACAGGTTCACGATGCGCGCCGCGCCACCGGCGAGGAGCGGCCGGAGACGGTTCACGAGGACGAAGTGCCCGAGGTGATTGGTGCCGAACTGGGTCTCGAAGCCGTCGGCGGTGCGGCCCTCGGGCGTCGCCATCACTCCCGCGTTGGCGATGATCACGTCGAGACGGTCGTGTTCGTTCCCGACCCGCTCCGTGAAGCTCCGGATCGA
>JAODBI010000270.1 GCA_025463875.1 Actinomycetes bacterium | reverse complement strand
ACTGCACCCATCAGTTCGACGCCGCGTGCCACGCGATCACGCACGCTGCGTCGCACCGGGACGAGCGCGTCTACGACCTCGAAGTACCGCTACGCGGTCCCGACACCGGCGCGTCGTTGTGCCGGCTGTGGGTCGACGGCATCCCGGTCCTTGCCTGGAACGTGCAGTGGGACGGCATCGTCGACGCCGTGGCGCCGTTCGACGTCGCACCCTGGAAGGGCGGCTTCATGCGTTGGGCCGACGAGATGCTCGACGAGGACGAGGCCGAGCGCGCGATCACGCTGCGCCGCGCGTGCGACATCGGCATGGGCCGGGGCATGGATCTCGACGGCATCCCGGTGGCCAGCCAACTCCCGCAATTCATGGCGGGCGTGTGCCACACGATGCAACCCGGCGTCGTCGAGGTCGCGCTGCGCCACGTCGGCTCGATCCGCGACTTCGCGCACGATCCGGATCGGCTCACGGCCGACGACCGCACGCCCTAGCGCCCTCACCCGACGGCGGGCCGACGCCTCACGTGGTGAAGGCGGCGATGCCGACGATGGGTGCCGAGAGCTGCACGCCGGCGAGGCTGCCCAGGAACGCACGGTTGGAGAAGTCGAAGACGCCGCCGTCGGCGGCGACCATGAGATAGCCGTTGCCGTACGGAACGAGCCCTTGGACCGGTTGGTTGAGCACGGTGTTTCCCATCGAGCCGCGGAACGGCGCCGAGAACGCGAACACACCGCCGTCGGACGCGACGAGCCAGTAGCCCGCGTTGTCGGGACTCGGCGCGATGCCGACGACGGGCCGGTTGAGGTGCTGACCGCCCATCGAGCCGCGGAACTGGGCGTCGCCGAACGCGAATACACCGCCGTCGGCACCGATCATGTAGTAGCCGAGCCCGGTCGGGGTCGCGACCGATGCGACGATCGACCCGTTCAGGTGCAGCGCCGCGAGGTCGCCGTAGGAACGCGCCGAACCGTACGGGAACACCCGCCCGCGGTCGGAGAACAGCCAGTAGCCGGATCCGGTCGGCGTCGCCGAGATCGTCGTGATGCGCTCGCCGAGCGAGAGCGGGGGCGCCGCGCCGAAGCGCGCGGCGGAGCCCCGCACGAACACGTGGCCCGCGGCGTCGACGATCCAGAACCCGGACCCGTCGAGCCTCGGGGTCATCGCCGCCGCACCGAACGCGATCCGGCGTACGCCGAACGCGGACCCGAACGCGTAGACGACGCCGTCGGTACCCAGCATCCAGTAGCCGACCTGGCCGACCGTGATCACCGGCGCGAACGAGCCGTCGGGCGCGACATCATCGGTAGGCGCGCTGCCCGGGTCGTAGGTCATGATCACGGACCATCGGAAATGCCGGAGACCGGGGATGCAACCCGCGGGGAACGTGGCGAGATAGTCGTGCGCCGCGGTGTAGCGGCCTTGCCCGGTGCAGTACACGAACTGGTCGGAGAACCGCTCCATGACCGCGTGCAGATTGCCGGCGCCGTCCGCCTGCATCACCGCGACCGCGTCGGCCTCGCTGTCGAGGTTGGTATCGAGGAACCATTGGATGTGCGTCGGGCGTATCCGCCAGCTGAGGTCGGTGCGGGGATCGATCGGCGTCTTCACGTGCACGGAGAATGCGTAGCCCGAGGCGTCGGTTCCGGCGCCGGCCTGCACGATGTCGCCGTGCGGATCCGCGACATCGCCGACCGCGTCGTTGATGATCTCGGTCGGTACCGCCGCCGCGTGCACGCCGGGTCCAGCCGGCGCCTGCTCTGAGAGGGAAGCAGCGGAGGACGCGGAGAGACCGAGGACGACAACCGCGAGCGCAACCGTCGCGGCCATCACGCCTCGCGGTCGGCGGGTCATCCCGGATGCACCACCGCGTGGGCGAATTCCTTCATCGCTTCGACGGCCTCGGGAGACCGGCGCCAGGGCGACACGATCATGCGCGTCACGCCGACGTCTTCCCAACGCCGCACGTCGTCGAGTGTCGCCACCGGACCGCCCAGCACGAACTGGAACGGTACCGACTCCCGCCCGTATTCGGAGAGCAGCTCGCGCAGGATGCCGATCTGCACCGCGGCCGACTCGAGCGTGTGTGCCATGCCGATCCAGCCATCACCGAGGCGGGCGGCGCGCCGGAGCGCCGCTTTCGATTCACCACCGACGAGCATCGGCGGCCACGGCTTCTGGGGCGACTTCGGTTCGAACACGACTTCGTCGAACGAGAAGTGCTCACCATGGAAGGAGATCGTCTCTTCGGTGAAGAGCAGCTTGCAGATCTCCATCGCCTCGTCGACCTTGCGACCGCGAGTCGTGAAGTCGAGCTCGGTGGCGACCCACTCCTCCTCGAGCCACGACGCGCCGATCCCGAACTCGAACCGTCCGTTCGAGAGGATGTCGATCGTCTGCGCGCCGCGCGCGGCGGTGAACGGGTGGCGCAGCCCGATGTTGTAGACGTGCGTACCGAGGCGCACCCGTTCCGTCCGACCGGCGAGGAAGCCGAGGTACGCGAACGCGTCGTAGATCGGCGCGTCGGGCGGTACCGGCGGGTGCTCCTGACCCGGATGCGGAGAACGCGACATCGCGCGCGTGAAGATCAGATGTTCTGGGAGCCACACCGACTCGTACCCGAGCTCCTCGGCCGCCATGGTCGCGTCGAGATGGAAGTGTGGATTCAGTGCACCGAGCGCAACGCCGAATTTCACGACCAACTCTCCTCGTCTACACGAACTTCGCCGGTAGTGACCCAACTGCCGTCGGGGGCTCTCCCCCATCCGCCCGCGGCGAGGTTGCCGCCGTCGACGTGGATGGTGGTGCCGGTGACGAAGCGCCCGAGATCGGACGCGAGATAGATGACCGCACCCGCGACGTCGTCGACATGGCCGGCGACGGGCAGGGGCGTCTTCACGGGGAGCTCGCCGCCGATACCGGGCGTCGGGATGACGTCGGGCGCGACGCAGTTCACCCGGATGTGCCGCTCGCCGAGCTCGAGCGCGAGCGACTTGGTGAGGTTGACGAGCGCGGCCTTCATCGCGCTGTAGATCGCAAAGCCCGGACCCGCGCGGTGCGCTTCGATCGACGTGATGTTCACGATGGAAGCGTGACCCCCGGCCGGCATGAGCGGGACGGCGGCCCGCACGAAGTTCGTGACGCTCGTGAAGTTCTCCCGCACGAGCGAGTCCTGGCCCTTGTCGTTCACGTCGAGAAACGGGGCCCGAAATCCCCCGCCGGCGTTGTTGACCAGGACGTCGACCCGGTCGAGCGTCGTGACCCAGTCGCGCACGGAGTCTCCGTCGCGTACGTCGAGCACCGAGGTCACTGCGGTGCGACCGGCGGCCTCGACCTCTCCCGCCGTGCGCGCCAGCCCGTCGGCGTCGCGGTCGCAGAGGCCGACGTCGGCGCCGAAGTGCGCGCACGCGACGGCGACCGCGGCGCCGATCCCCTGGGCCGCGCCCGTGACGATCACGAAACGGTCGGTGAGCAGCGCGGACGCAGGTGTGAGCGGCATGGCCGGTCGAGGCTAGCGGCGACTACGGTCGGCGCGCATGAGCTACTCACTGAGCGGCAAGCACGTGTTGGTGACAGGCGCGTCGGGAGGCATCGGCGCGGCTCTCGCGGAAGGATTCGCCAAGCGCGGAGCGACCGTCGGCATCTGCGCGCGCCGCGCCGATCGACTCGCCGAGGTCCTCGAGCGTTGCCGAGCGCACGCGCCTGATTCGCGCGCGTGGACCGTCGACCTCGGGGAGCTCGACGGGCTCGAGGCGTTCGCAAGCAAAGCCTCCGACGAGCTCGGCGGGATCGACGTCCTCGTGAACAACGCGGGCATCCCGAAGCGCAAGCGCGTGTTCGACCTCACGCCCGAGATCGTCGAGTCGACAATGCTCATCAACTACTTCTCGCCGGTCCGACTCACGTTCGCGCTGCTCGACGAGATCGTCGCCCGGGGCGGACGGCTCATGTACGTCTCGTCGGTCGCCGCTCGCCTCTCACCGCCCGCCGAGTCGGCCTACTCGGCGACCAAGGCCGCGATCTCGGCGTGGGCGGAGTGCCTACAGGTCGACCTGCGCGACACGCCCGTGAAGATCCATGTGCTCTATCCGGGAGTAATCGACACCGAGCTGTTCCACCTGCCCGACAACGACCCGCTCGGGACGACGGGCGTCGAGATGCTGCCGGTCGACGCGATCGTCGAGCCGGTGATGACCATGATCGAGAACGATCGGCTCGAGGTCTCGGTGCCCGACTGGTTCAACGGCGTCTACGCGAGCAAGGCGGGCGACGTCGCCGGATTCCTCGAGGGAACCATCGCGTTCGCCCGCTCGCAGCAGTAGCCGCGAGCGGGCAAGTCGCTCCTCACGCTTGCGCAGGACTCAGGTCGCGGGCAGGCCGACGGTCTTGGTCTCGAGGTACTCCTCGAAACCGGCGACCCCGTGCTCGCGGCCCTGGCCGCTCTCCTTGTAGCCCCCGAAGGGCGAGTCGGGACCGAACCACTGGCCGCCGTTGACCGAGATCGTGCCGGTGCGAATTCGACGCGCAACGCCGAGCGCGCGGTCGAGCGAGCCGCCGGCGACGGCACCGGAGAGGCCGTAGCGGGAGTTGTTGGCGATGCGCACTGCGTCGTCGTCGTCGTCGTACGGAATCACAACGAGCACCGGCCCGAAGATCTCCTGCTGGGCGAGCGTCGAGTCGGGATCGACGTCGACGAACAGCGTCGGCTCCACGAAGTAGCCCTTGTCGAACTGCGTCGCCGCGCCGCCGCCGACCACGCACTTCGAGCCCTCGGCCTTGCCGGTCTCGATGAGCCCCAGCACGCGGTCGCGCTGGCGGGCGTTGATGAGCGGGCCCGCCATGTTGTTGAAGTCGGTGGGGTCGCCGTAAGGGAAGCTCTCGAACGCGGCCTTCACCATCTCGACGCCCTCGTCGTAGCGCGAGCGCGGCAGCAGCAGACGCGTCGTGATCGCGCAGCCCTGGCCGGAGTGCATGCACACCATGCCGGCGCCGGGAAGCACCTCGGCGAAGTTCGCGTCGTCGAGCACGATATTCGCCGACTTGCCGCCGAGCTCGAGGAACACGCGCTTCAACGTGTCGGCGCCCCGCGCGGCGATGTGCTTGCCGACCGCGGTCGATCCGGTGAACGAGATCATGTCGACGAGCGGCGAACCGGTGAGCACGTCGCCGACCGCCGCCGGATCCGACGCCGTCACCACGTTGAACACCCCGGCCGGGATGTCGGTCTCCTCGGCCACCATCTTGCCGATCCACGTCGCCGAGTACGGCGTGTCGGGCGCTGGTTTCAGGATCACCGTGCATCCGGCCGCGAGCGCGGGCGTGATCTTCGAGAGGTTCAACATGAAGGGGAAGTTCCACGGGGTGATCGCGCCGACGACTCCGATCGGCTCCCGGATCACGAGCCGGTTCGAGTTCAGGCCGAAGAACTCGTGGTTGCCGAGCTCGTACTCCCACTCGTAGCGGTCGATCATGTCGATGTCCCACTGCATGTCGTCGATGCAGGTGTCCTGCTGGATCGCGAACGTGAGACCGACCGGCGTTCCGACCTCGGCCACGATCTGCGGGCGCAGCTCTTCTTTGTGCTTGTCGAGCGCCTCTTTCAGCTGCTGGAGGCATGCTTTCCGGAAGGCCCGATCCGTTGACCATTTGGTCTCGTCGAACGACCGCCGGGCGGCACCGATGGCGCGCTCCATGTCGGCCGTCGAGCCGTCGGCGACAGGACCGATGACGGTCTCGGTAGCCGGGTTGAGATTGTCGTACGTCTTGCCGCCCTCGGCATCGACGAGCTTCCCGTCGATCAACATCCGAGCTTCGAACGCCAGTTCCTCAGTGCCCATTGATGCGGTTCCCTCCACGCCGATTCCTGCGGTTCCCTGCACGCGCCGAGTTGTTCGGTTCGACACACGCGGGGTCGGGCCAGGGTACGCCCGTGGGTAGCGTCCTGTCCGATGCGCATCGCCGCGCTCGACCTCGGGTCGAACTCGTTCCACCTCCTCGTCGCCGACGTGCACCTCGACGGCACGTTCACGGCGGTCGCGCGGGAGAAGGAGATGTTGCGGCTGGGCGACGACGTCGCCCGCCACGGACGTATCCCGCCCGCGACGGCCGATCGCGCGATCGCCGCGATCCGGCGTCTGCGCCAGCTCGCCGACGCGCTGGGTGCCCGGGAGTTCATCGCCAAGGCGACGAGCGCCATCCGCACCGCGGCCAACGGACCCGAGCTGATCGACCGCATCGAGTCCGAGACCGGCGTCGAGGTCGAGGTGATCAACGGCGACGAGGAGGCCCGACTCGTCTTCGCCGCGATCCGCGCGAGCGTCGTGCTCGAGCCCCCGCCCGCGCTGTGCTTCGATCTCGGCGGCGGGAGCGTCGAGATCATGATCGGTGACGCGGCCGGACTCCGATGGGAGCGGAGCCTCCCGCTCGGCGTCGGCCGGCTCACCGCCGAGTGCGTGCACGACGATCCGCCGTCACGTGCCGATCGCAAACGACTCGACGAGCGCGTGCGCGCCGGCCTTGAGCCACTCGTCGACGAGGTGCGCAAGCGGCGTCCGGGCCTCGCGGTCGGTACGAGCGGAACCCTGAACGACCTCGTACGCATGGCCGTCACGTTGGAATCGGGTGAGCGCACGCTCCCACCCAGCACGAACGCGTTACGCGCCTCGCGTTTGGCCGTCGAACAGCTGCACGAGCGCATCATGGATGCGAAGACGTCGGAGCGGCGCCGCATGCCCGGGCTCGAGGAGCAGCGTCGAGCCGAGTTGCTGCCGGCGGGCTCGACGCTGCTGGTCACCGCGCTCGAGCTGTTCGATCTCGACGGCATGATGGTGAGCGACTGGGCACTGCGGGAAGGCATCGTTCTCGACGCGGTGCGCAGTCACGATCCGAGCGACTGGTCGGACGACCCGCGCGCGCTGCGGCGGGCGTCGGTCGCGAGCCTCGCCCGGCGCTGCAATTCCGATGTTGCACACACCAGCCACGTCGCGCGCCTCGCGCTGCGGTTGTTCGACCAGACCGTCGACCTCCACGGCCTCGGAGACCGCGATCGCGAGATGTTGGAGTTCGCGGCGCTCCTGCACGACATCGGACAGCACGTGTCACGTAAGGGTCATCACCGCCACGCGGCGTACCTCGTCGAGAACGGCGAGCTCCGCGGATTCGAGCCCGCGGAGGTCGCCTTCCTGGCCGCGCTCGTCCGCCACCATCGCCGGGGCGACCCGAAATCCTCGGAAGCCCGCTACAGCGCCCTCGCCCCCGATGACCGCACCCGCCTGCGGAAACTCGCGGCAATGCTGCGGGTTGCGGACGGTCTGGACCGAGGTCGCCGGGGCGGAGTTGAGGATCTCGAGGCATTTGTGGGTACAGACCTGGTTGTCATTCGACTTCTCGCCCGCGACGACGCCGAGTTGGAGCTCTGGGGTGCCCGTAGACGCCGTGAACTGTTCGAGAAGGTCTTTGCACGCGAGCTCGAGCTCGTCGTGGGCGGCTCGAGGGTGGGGGCGGACCTCTGACCTGCCCAAATCCCCCACGTCCGCAGTTTCTCCGCCCCGGATGATTCGGCGGATGTGCACTTCGGGAACTCCAATTCCTACGAGCAGCACGTCGGGGGGCAACACGGCGGGCGCACAACGGCCACGACGATCGAGCAAAGGCTTTTCGAAATGTTGAATCTGACAGCCATGGCGGCCCTCGGAGTCCGTCGATGAGCCCCACTCGGCGGGAGCTGGTCCGCGCGACCCGGACGCGTATCGTCGACGCCGCAGGCCGACTGACCCGCGAGCGCGGCGCCGGCGGTTTCAGCATGGACGTCCTCGCCAAAGAGGCGGGCGTCGCGCGCGCAACCGTCTACGAGCACTTTCGTTCGAAGCGCGCAGTGCTCGACGAGCTCGCGTCGTCGATCGCGCGGTCGGTCACGATGGACGAGTCGCGCAGTTCCACGAGCGACCCACTGGTGGCACTGCGCGACATTCTCGGTGCGGTCTGCCGCCACTGGGCCGAGCACGAAGAACGCATGAACGGTCTGCGTACGTTGACTGCGCTCACCGGCGGCGACCAGGCCGGCGAAGGGATCGACGAGAAGCAGCTCCGCAAGCTCGTCGAGTCGCTCGCGGCCGCCGGTCAGATGCGTGCGCACTGGACCGTCGACGAAGCAAGCGACGCCCTCGGTGCACTCACGTCTTACGCAACCTACGAACGGCTTCGACGCGCGCCGCGAACACCGGAGCAGGTCGAAGGTGTGCTCGCGAAGCTGGTCGTGTCGATCGTCAGCCGCGGTGGTGCCGCGGCGCCGACCGCCGCCGCCCAGAGCACGGCTCCGTCCGCCGGAGTAGCGCCGAACACCGGAGCGGCGAATACCGCCCCCGAGTTTCGGTCGGCCGCCTCGTCCGGCTAGGCGCCGCGTCGCCGGTCCGCGGCGCTACTCCGCGGCGGTGAAGTCGACGAACCCGAGCTCGTCGCCCGCCGGACGGAACGTGGCGCGCACCCGCATACCGATGCGGGCGTCGTCGGGCGCAACCTCGGGCATCGCCGCGATGAGCCGCGCGCCGTCCTCGTCGAGATCGATGGTCGCGACCACGAACGGAATGCGCTCGTTGAACGGCGGCACTCCGTTTTGGCGGATCACGGTGAACGAGTAGACGGTGCCGCCTCCGCTCGCGGTCACCCACTCGAGGGTCTGCCTGCCGCAGTGGCTGCACAACATTCGGGCGTAGTGCTGATGACGTCCGCACGTGAGGCAGTGCTGGATACGCAGCTCGCCCCGACCCGCGCCCTCCCAGTACTCGCGGTCTTCCTTCGTCGGGCGGGGCATGAGCCACTTGGGGACATCGCTCCAGCTCGCGGCGATTGCTTCGGTCATCAGCTTCCCTCCGTGCCCAGGACGACGGTGGCCTGCGTCGAGAGCCAACCACCGCTGCCGTGCGCGACCGCAATTTCCGCCCCGGGCACCTGACTCGCGCCCGCCTCGCCGCGCAGCTGACGCGTCGCCTCGCACAAGAGGAAGAGGCCGCGCATGCCGGGGTGTGTCGCCGAGAGACCGCCGCCGTCGGTGTTCGTCGGCAGCGCGCCGCCGAGGCGGAGGTTGCCGCCGTTGTCGGTCACGAACGCGCCGCCCTCGCCCTTGGGCGCGAACCCGAGGTCCTCGAGCACCACCAGCACGGTGTAGGTGAAGGAGTCGTACATGGCGAACATGTCGACGTCAGCCGGCGTGATGCCCGCTTCCGCGAACGCCTTCGGCCCGCTGACCGCCGCCGCGGTGCGCGTCATGTCGGCCATGGCTGCGATCGAATGATGCGTGGTCCCGCCCGCCGCGCCGCGCACGAACACCGGGCGGTGCCCGAGGTCGCGGGCGCGCTCCTCGGTGGTCATGATCACGCAGCAACCGCCGTCGGAGATCACACAGCAATCGAGCTTGTGCAGCGGATCGGCGACGAGCCGCGACGACATGACGTCGTCGACGGTGATCGGGTCGCGGTACATCGCGTTGGGATTCCGGGCTGCGTGTTCGCGCATCTGCACGGAGATCGACGCCAGCTGTTCCGGCTTCGTCCCGTACTCGTGCATGTGCCGCTGCGCGGCCATCGCGTACGCGCCGACGAGCGTGAGACCCGTCGGGAACTCGTACGACATCGGCAGCGGGAGCGCCATGCCACCGCGTCCACCTCCTCCGCCGCCGGTACCGAGTGTGCGCCCCGATGCCGACAGCTGATTGTTCCCGTAGACGATCGCGATCGTGTCGGCGTCGCCGTTCTGAATGGCCCGGTAGGCGTGCATGGCGTGGAACTCGAAGCTCGACCCGCCGACGCTCGACGACTCGAGCCACGTCGGCGTGAGTCCGAGGTACTCGGCCAGCGCGACCTCGTGCATCCCGCCGTAACCCGCGCTCGCGAGGCCGTCGATGTCGTCCTTCTCCAGGCCGGCGTCGTCGAGCGCCCGCCGGAACGACTGCGCCTCCAGCATGACCGCGCTCAGGTCGGGGGTCACCGGCCCGTCCGACAACCCGACTCCGACGACGCACACCGGTCTCTGCACGGCGGGGAAGCTAGCCCGCGAGCGCCGAGCGATGCCCGGGAGCCGGCGGTCCCTCGGCCCCGGCGGATCCAAATCCGGCGGGCGTAAACTGCGCGTCATGCGCATGAACGACATGATCCTGGTCAGCGTCGACGACCACGTCGTGGAACCGCCCGACCTCTTCGACAAGCACGTGCCCGCGAAGTACAAGGACATCGCGCCGCGCATCGAGCACATGCCCGACGGCACCGATCGTTGGGTCTTTCTCGACTTCGACATCCCGAACGTCGGCCTCAATGCGGTGGCGGGCCGGCCGCCCGAGGAGTACGGCATGGACCCGACGAGCTTCGACGAGCTCCGACCGGGCACCTACGACGTGCAGCAGCGCGTCCTCGACATGTCGGCCAACGGTCTGCTTGCTTCGCTCAACTTCCCCTCGCTGCCCGGTTTCGCGGGGCGTCTCTTCGCCGCTCTCGACGACAAGGACGCTGCGCTCGCGTTGTGCCGTGCGTACAACGACTGGCACATCGAAGAGTGGTGCGGCGCCGCGCCCGACCGCCTCATCCCGCTCGCGATCCCGCCCATCTGGAACCCGGAAGCGTGCGGCGAGGAGGTGCGCCGCGTCGCCGAGAAGGGGTGTCACGCGATCACGTTCCCGGAGAACCCGGTACCGCTCGGGTTGCCGAGCCTGCACACCGAGCACTGGGACCCGTTCTGGAAGGCATGCAGCGACGTCGGCACGGTCGTGAACATGCACATCGGCTCGTCGGGCCAGCTCGCGATCACCGCGCTCGACGCGCCCGTCGACGTGATGATCACGCTGCAACCGATGAACATCGTGCAGGCCGCGGCCGACCTCACGTTCTCGCCGGTCTTCCGGCGGTTCCCCGCGGTGAAGGTCGCGTTGTCGGAGGGCGGGATCGGTTGGATCCCCTACTTCCTCGAGCGCATGGACCACTCCTACAAGGCGCACAAGGCGTGGACCTTCGCCGACTTCGGCGACAAGCTCCCCAGCCAGGTGTTCTCGGAGCACGTGATCCTCTGCTTCATCGAGGACGACTTCGGCGCCCGCAACGCGCGCGAGATCGGCACCGACCACATCTGCATCGAGACCGACTACCCGCACAGCGACGCGATCTGGCCCGACGCCCCCGAGCGGCTCATGCAGGCGTGGGAACCGACCGATCTCACCGACGCCGAGATCAACCAGATGACGCACGAGAACGCGATGCGCTTCTTCCGGTTCGACCCGTACTCGATTCGTTCGAAGGATCGGTGCACGGTCGGCGCGCTGCGCGCCGAGGCCGTCGGTCACGATGTCTCGATCGTGGCCAAGGGACGCCGGGTCGATCACAACGAGCCGATGACATTGGCCGGGTTCTCGCCGACCGCGTGAGCGACTCGGACGTTCGTCACAACCGATCGTTCTGGGACGCCGATTCCGACAACTATCAGGAGGCGCACGGCGACCAGCTCGCACACACCCCGCTCGCGTGGGGCGCCTATCGCGTGCCGGAATCGGAGCTGCAGATCCTCGGCGACGTGTCAGGTCGGGCCGTGCTGGAGCTCGGGTGCGGCGCCGCGCAGTGGTCGATCGCCCTTGCCCGACTAGGGGCACAGGTTGTCGGCCTCGACGTCTCGGCCGCCCAACTCGGCCACGCGCGTCGCGCCGACGGCACGGTTCCCCTCGTGCAGGCGAGCGGCGAGCGGCTGCCGTTCCCGGACGCGAGCTTCGACGTCGTCTTCTGTGACCACGGCGCGCTGAGCTTCTGCGATCCGCATGTGAGCGTGCCGGAAGTCGCGCGCCTACTCCGCTCGGGCGGTCTGCTCGCGTTCTGTTGCACGCACCCGATGCTGTATCTCACCTGGGACGACAAGCACGAACAGCAGACCCGCAAGCTGCAGATCGACTACGCCGACCTCGGACGCCTCGCACTCGAGGAGGGAACCATCGACTGGGTCCTGCCCCCCGGCGGCTGGATACGAGTGCTGCGCGCCAACGGCTTCGACGTCGAGGATCTCCGGGAGTTGGTCGTGGGTCCGGACGCGTCGACGACCTACGACGACTACGCCCCACCGAAGTGGGCGCGCCGGTGGCCGGCGGAATGGATCTGGAAGGCGCGCCGCCGGTGAAGCATCGGACGGACCCGCCGACCGAGAGGTGTCGATCAGGCGACGACCAACGACGCCTCGAGCGCCTTGTACAGCCGATCGGTACCCGACTTGGCCGAGACGGCGATGAGTACGAGTGCCGAACCGGACGCGACGATGAGCATGCGCGCGTGCACGCCGTTCAGGTTGAAGCGGCCCTCGACCGCGGGAAGCTTGTCCCGCATCGTGAGATCCTTCCGCTCGAGCGTGCCACCGGCGACGGAGATCCTCTCCTTGAACGCGGCGTCGAGCGCGCTCTGCATCTGCGCCGATGACAACCGGTCGGGAAACGCGATGCTCGCAACCGCGACGTCGTAGCCGCCGCCCTCGGTCTCAGCGGTGAAGATCGTCGCGGTCATGGCGTCGAGCGTGATCGCACGCGTGTCGAGCACGGGCGACTGCGGCAGCTGGACCTGAAACGATCCGTCGGGTGAGGTGTACATCACGCCCTTGCCCGCGACGAACGCGCTCGTTCCTGCGGGCAACGGATCGGAGTGCAGATGCATCGCGCCGAAACCCGCGGCGAACGCGACCGCCACGACCAGCGCGACCACGCCGAGGCGCGTCGCGCGCGGTGGCCGGGCCGGGGCCGCGGG
>JAODBI010000228.1 GCA_025463875.1 Actinomycetes bacterium | reverse complement strand
GCCCTTGTGCTTCGGCAGTGTGGGATCCGTCCGCACGTAGCAGAAGCACTTCTGGGCGTTCATCGCGTAGCTCGTCCAGACCTTCTGGCCGTTGACGACGAAATGGTCGTCGTACACCTCGGCGCGCGTCTGCAGACCCGCGAGGTCGGAGCCGGCGTTCGGCTCACTCATGCCGATGCACCAGATGGTGTCGCCGCGGATCGCCGCCGGCACCAGCTGCTTCTGCTCGTCATTGCCGTACTCGAGCAGACTCGGGGCGACGATCGCGTAACCCGGGAAGTGACCGCTGCGTAGGAGACGACGGCTCGACAGCGTCTCGAGGTAGATCAACGTCTGCACCGGCGTGCAGTTACGACCGCCGCGCTCGGGCGGGTAGCCGGGGATCATCCAGCCGTGGTCGAAGAGCGTCGCCTGCCAGTCTCGCAGCCACTGCGGGACGAGCTCGTGCTCGTCGCGGACGTCCTGGAAGTCGTAGCCGGTGAGCATCTCCGACGGTGTGTACGCGTCGAGAAACGCGATCAGCTCGTCGCGAAATGCCTCGTCCTCGGCGCTCCACGCGAGCTGCACCGGCACTCCTCCGAAACCGCGGCGCCGACCTGACACCAGCGTCAGGAAAGGTAGCGCGTCGCTCCTTTTCCGAGCGAAGTGCGGTTCGTCATCGTGACCTACCGCCGTACGTCAGACAGTCACCGAGCCTCGACGGGGAGGGCTCTTTGCGCGTCGACGTGCCTGCGCTGCGCGTCTCGGGTCGTTCCACACTCGCGGGCGGGATCACTCGACTCGAGCATCCATGGCCCGCCGTTATCCAGCGCGGGCTCGGGCGTCGTCGAGGTGGCGTTGGCGGTGGTGGTACCAGCAGAGGAGTTCGAGGTTGTCGAGGTCGGTGGGTCCGCCGCGGGTCCAGTGCCATTTGTGGTGGGCTTGGCATCGGGTGGGTGGTTCTTTGCAGCCGGGTGCTTGGCAGTGCCGGTCGCGGGCGATGAGGGCCCGGAATTGTGCGTTGCTGGCGATGCGGGTGGTGCGGCCGAGGTCGAGGACTTCGGATTTGCCGACCATGATCACCCGGCTCAGGTTCCCGTCGCACGCGATGCGTTCGAGGGTGGCTTCGGAGAGGTGTCCGTCCCGGCGGCGCTCACTTCGCGCGATGGCGATGAGTTCCGGACCGATCCCCGGCGTCTCCATGAGATCCACAACGTAGACGAAGTTGCGACGCACATGGTCGGGAGTATCCGCGTCGGTGAGTTCGAGCCATTGGCGCATGATCATGGTGACTGCGTCGGCGTTGCGTTGCGCCTGCGTCCGTGTTTCTGCTTCGCGTTCGTCGCGATCGCGGCCGATCCGCATCGCGGTCTCGTGGACCCCGGCCGATTCGGGATCGAGGAACCCGTCGATGGCGAGCGTGTTGTCCAGGGTGCGGGACTGCTTGTACCGGCGCCGCTGAAATATCCGGTCTTCGGCATCGGCGCCGCCGTCGCCATCGAGCGCGTCGGTCACATACCGCACGATCCCCGCCAACTCTTTGGGCGGGCACTTACGGGCCACGTCGACGAACTCACGTTCAAGGTTCGTGAACTCCGCCATCCGCGCCGGCGTCGCCGCGGTCGCGATCACCGACGCATGCCGCCGCGAGATCGCACCCGCCGCGAACGCTTCGGCGACGAGCGGGAGCTTCTCGAGTTTGCGCGCCAGCTTCACATCCGCGTGGACGACACCACGATCCATCCGACACGCATCGGCAATCGCAGCTTCGACACTGCCGTAGCCGTCGGCGCGCCATTGTTCGGAACGGTCGTACGCACCGACCTTCGCGACCCACGCCGCGGTGTGCGCGTCGAGCGTTTCCCGTGCTTGTTTGATCTCGTCCATGAACCCGAACATCTGTTCGTATCGTACCAGACGAACAGCCAAAACACCCAACAAAACAAGGAGAATTCGGTACTGCCGCGCACCAGATCCGGCCCTTACGACTGCATGAAGAACGGCATCGATGCGCCGGCGAGAGCCATGTCGAAACCGCGGCGCGTCACGTGCGTAGCTCGCCGTCGGGGCGAATCCACCTACGCCCCTCGACCGAGATGCCGAGGCGGCGGGGCGACGGTCCCGATGTCGTCGGTGCGCAGCGACCAGGCCACGACACGACCGAGTCGGTGGCGATGCTCGCCGCGATTCCTCGCCACGCGGTGATCCCGATCGCCCACACCGACGGGTGCACCGATCGCGATGCTGAACGCCGTTGCACTACGGCCGCCCACGCGAGTGCGAAGCCCGCCTGCGTCGGAGGAGTCGCACCGCGCACCGCGCACTGCGTGACTGGTGTCGTAGGGCGAGAACGAAACGAGTGCGCCCGTTCCGAGACCGGTCTGCTCCGCGGTCAACGAATCCAGGATGATCTCGGCGGGCGCGACGGCGGCGCTCGACGATGGTCGCGATGACGGCCGTGCTCGCGACCACCATCGCGAGCCCGATCAGCGCCCACCGGCGACGATGGCGGCTCCGCCCGAGCCGCGCCGGGACCAGGAGGCGCATCCGGTTCGACACCTGGCGGGGTGGGATCCGTTCCAAGCCGAGGGCGCGGCCCGGCTCCAGTCCTGGGCCCCGGGCATCGTCTGTGACATGGGAAAACGTCTTCGGGGACCTGAGTGAGCCCTCACTCAGGTACTCTGGAGGTCCCATGATCGTCCCGCCGCCTGAGACCAAGCCCCTGACGACGAAAACGCGGCGGGCGACGGCCCTGCCGCCCGACGAGCGGCGCTCGATGATCGTCGCCGCCACCCTGCCCCTCCTGCTCGAGCACGGCGACCGCGTGACGAGCCGCCAGATCGCCGAGGCGGCGGGCATCGCGGAGGGCACGATCTTCCGGGTCTTCGCCGACAAGGACGAGATCATCGTCGCGGTCATCGAGGCGGCCCTCGATCCCGAACCGCTCGAAGTCGCGTTGAGCGAGATCCCGGCCGGTCTGACCTTCGAAGCGCGTCTGGCGGCTGCGGTCGTCATCATCCAGCAGCGGGTCATCGACGTCTGGCAGGTGATGTCCAGCGTCGGAACGCGCTATCACGAGATGACGAGCCGCCCGATGGCCGACAGCGACGCACTCGTCCGTCTCTTCGAGTCGGCGCGCTGCGAGATCACCGTCGAGCCGATGGCCGCGGCGCGGCTGCTGCGCGCGCTCACGTTGTCGACGACCCACCCGATGCTCGCGGGGGAGCCGCGCTCGCCCGAAGAGCTCGTGCAGCTCTTCCTGCACGGCATCGGCGGCGCGGTCGTCGATGCGGCCGCGGACGGATCGGAGCCGTCATGCTGATGCGCCTTCTGAAATCGCATCTCCGCCCTTACCGCCGGGCGCTGTTGTTGATTCTCGTGTTGCAGACGGTGCAGACCTCTGCCGCGCTCACGTTGCCCACTGTCAACGCGCGCATCATCGACAACGGCGTCCTCAAGGGCAATACGCGCTACATCTATACGTGGGGCGCGATCATGCTGGGCTTCACGCTCATCCAGGTCGTGTTCTCGGTCGCCGCGGTCTATTGGGGCGGCAAGATCGCGATGAGCTTCGGCCGCGACCTGCGCAAGAACCTGTTCCACAAGGTCACCGACTTCTCGGCTCGAGAGGTCGGGACGTTCGGCGCGCCGTCGTTGATCACCCGCATCACCAACGATGTGCAGCAGGTGCAGATGCTCGTTGTGATGGCGGCGACCATGGCCGTCGCGGCGCCGATCACCATCGTGGTCGGCGTGATCTTGGCAATACGTCAGTCCGTCGGTCTTTCGGTCGTCCTCGTAATCGCGATGCCGGTCGCAGCCGTCGTGCTCGGCCTGATCGTGTCGCGCATGGTCCCCGCGTTCCGGTTGATGCAAGAGCGCATCGACCAGGTCAACCGAGTGCTGCGCGAGCAGATCACCGGTATTCGGGTGGTGCGCGCGTTCGTGCGAGAGCCACAGGAGGAGCAGCGATTCGGAAAGGCGAACGGGGAACTGACCGCGGTTTCGCTGCGGGCGGGTCGCCTGATGTCGACGATGTTCCCGACCGTGAACTTCCT
>JAODBI010000240.1 GCA_025463875.1 Actinomycetes bacterium | reverse complement strand
CTTCGCTCGGCAGCGCGGGTGGTGTCCTGCTGATGACGCCGGCGTTCGACCGCGCGTACCACGGGCGCATTGCGAACCCGGCCGGCTACACCATCCGGGTCCGGGCGGCAGACGTGCGGCGCGTGACGGCCGCGGTCAATGAGATCTTCGGGAAGAATCCCAACTTCCAGCCCCAGAGTCTCGAGATCGAGAGTGCCGGCGCACGCGACGCGATCAGTGTTCTCACCGACGCCTTGTTGATCTTCGCGGCAGTCGTCGGCCTCGCGGGTGTCGTGGCTATCACCATCGTGTTGAACCGCGAGCTCGCGTCCACCCGACCGGACCAATCGGCTCTGTTCGCGCTCGGCACGACGCGCCTCCAACGCACCAGCATGAGCGGTGCGCGAGTCGTTGTGATCGCGCTGGGCGGAGCACTCCTCGCGGTCGGCGGCGCCATCGCCGCGTCACCGCTGCTTCCCTTCGGAGTCGCCCGCCGCGCCGATCCCGACCCCGGCTTGCACGCTGACTGGCAAGTACTCACACTCGGCGCACTCGCCGTCGCCACGGCGGTGCTCGCGATCGCGGCAGTCGCGGCGCTTCGATCGACGCGGATCGCAGCCCGCGACCGTGGATCGGGCCGGCCGGCGCTCGGGACCCGCATTGCCCGCGCGCTGACCGGTACGGGACTCTCGCCGGCCGCGACAGTCGGACTACACATGGCGACCGAGCCCGGGACCGGCGACCACGCCGTGCCCCTTCGGTCGGCCGCATTCGGCGCCGCGTTCGGCGTGCTCGGCTTGAGCGCCCTCATGGTGTTCGCCGCAAGTCTCGGACACCTTTCCTCGACGCCGCGCCTCTACGGATGGACGTTCGACTTCAGGGCCGAGACGACCGACATCCAACGCTGCGACGGCACCGACCTCGGCGTGTCGAGATTCCCCGGTGTGGCCTCGCTCTCGGTCGCGTGCTACGAGAACATGCAGTTCGCCGGGCACCCGACTACCGGCTGGGGACTCGTGCCGGTGAAAGGCACGATCGAACCGGCAATCGTCGCCGGGCGTGAACCACAGACGCCGAACGAGGTCGCGCTCGGTGCCACGACCATGCGCACCCTCGCCAAACGGATCGGCGACACCGTGCAGACCGCGGGATCCAAGGGACACCCGGTCATCGAACGGATCGTGGGTCAGGCCGTGTTCCCACAGGTCGCCGATGCGCAACCCGTCGCCGACGGCGTGTGGTTCACGGCGGCCGGCTGGTACGCGGCGGGCGCGACCAACGATCAGTTCAGCCGATATCTCGTCGGTAGGTACGCGCCCCACGCGGATCGCGACGAGATCGCGCGCCGGATCGCCGCGACGAAGGGAACGAACCCGCTCGGTGGTCCGATCGTGCCGACCGAGATCGACCGGCTCCGCAAGATCAACTGGTTCCCGACGGCGACATCCGCCCTGCTGGCGCTCCTGGCCACGATCGCGGTCGCCCATGCGGTCGCCACCGGCGCCAAGCGCCGGCAACGCGACCTCGCAGTTCTCAAGACGCTCGGCTTCGTGCGTGCACAGGTGCGTCACACCGTGGCATGGCAGGCCACTGCGCTCGCGGTCAGTGGATTGGTCGTAGGCATTCCCCTCGGGGTGCTCGTCGGGGACGCGGTGTGGCGGGCGATCGCGCACAGTCTCGGCGTACGGTTCACCATCGCGCTGCCACTCGGACTTGTGCTTCTGGTGCCCGCCGTCATCGTCGCGGTGAACGTGATCGCATTCTTCCCCGGACAGGCGGCGGCCCGCCGGCGCCCGGCCGTCGCGCTTCGCACCGAGTGAGACCGCGGCCGAGCAGGTCGAAGAGCGTGACGGCCGGCCGGGTGGACCGGGAAAGCGCGTCCGGTGCGCGACGATGGATGCACTGTGAACACGACCGACCCCGTCACCCATGTCGAGCTGATCGCCAAGAACCGGCGGACGTCGTTGGCGATGCTCGGGATCGAGTTCCTGCTGATCGGGATCCTGGGGGCGGCGATCGGGATTCTGGTCTCCCGCTCGGTCCCGCTCGGCATTCTCATCGGCGCGGCGATCGCCATCGTCGTCGACATCATCGGTTGGTCGCTGGCCGTACGGGCCACGATCGCCCTGACCCACGCGGTCGAGGTCACGCCCGAACAGGCGAAGGTGCTGCACAACGTGATCGACGGGCTCTGCATCCGAACCGGGATGCCCAAGCCGCGCGTCTACATCGTCGACGATCCCGCTCCCAACGCCTTCGCCTTCGGGCGGTCGCCGAGCAACTCGGGCGTCGCCGTGACGAGCGGGCTACTCAATCTCATGTCGCGGCGGGAGCTCGAGGGCGTCCTCGCCCACGAGATCTCGCACGTGCGCAACCGCGACGTGCAGGTGACGACCCTCG
This sequence comes from Actinomycetes bacterium, assembly GCA_025463875.1. Taxonomy (GTDB): domain Bacteria; phylum Actinomycetota; class Acidimicrobiia; order IMCC26256; family PALSA-610; genus PALSA-610. The sequence goes on along the minus strand of JAODBI010000240.1, from coordinate 14,638 downwards.
CGGTCACCACCGTCGGCATTCTGGTCACCGTCGCGGAGATCGCGGCCCGCATGAGCTGGTTCGCCGACTGGGGCGACGACGACGACAACGGCGGCGCGGCCATCGCGCTGATCGCGGTCGCCGCGCTCGCCGGCGTCCTGGCGTTCGGTGCCCGCATCCTGTCCCTCGCGATCTCCCGCCACCGCGAAGAGCTCGCCGACGTCAGCGCCGCCGAGCTCGTCTCCCCCGGCGGCCTGCGCAAGGCGCTCGAGAAGCTGGAAGCCGACCACACGGTCGTGCACCACGTTTCGCGGGCGACCGCGCACCTCTGGCTCGAGGCGCCCCTCGACCGGGACGGCGACGATCGAAAGTCCAAGCTCAACCGGATGTTCGACTCGCACCCGCCGCTCGACGAGCGCATCGCGATCCTGCGCAAGCTCGAAGGGCTCGACCCGAACGAACGCGGACCGGTCGACGAGACCGCGACGGGAGTTCCGGTCGACCTCGGCGCGCTCGCCGAATCGACCGGGCGCCGCCAGGGTGCCGCCGCCGCCGGTTCGGCCGTCGCCTCGGCCGCGGCCTCCGCCCTGACGACCACGGCACCCACGTCGGCCGCCGACGCCGCGCCGGCGATGGTCCCGGTCGCGGGCCAGAGTCCGCCCGGCTGGTACCGCACCGACGCGCAGACCCTCCACTACTGGAACGGCACCGCGCTCACCGACTGGACCGCAACCTGGAACGGCACGCGCTGGGTCCAGGCGCGGGCGAGCTGATTCCGGCGACTCGGTGAGCTACTCGTACGAGGTGACCGCGCGTTCGGCCGCGCCGCCCGCGCGCGTGTTCGCGCTGCTGGCAGACGCCACCAGCTGGCCCCGGTGGGCAGGGCCCGTGATCGGCCACGGCAGCTGGGAACGCGAAGGCACTCCCGCGCCCGGAGGCGTCGGCGCCATCCGCAAGCTCGGCCGCGCGCCCGTCTACGCCCGCGAGGAGATCCTCACCTACGAACCACCGAGCCATCACGCCTACACGATCGTGTCGGGCAACCCGGTGCGCAACTACCGCGCCGACGTGCACCTCGTTCCCGACGGCGACGGCACGCGCATCAGATGGCGGGGAACGTTCGATCCGGTCGTGCCCGGAACCGGCGGAATGCTGAACGCCTTCTACCGGAAGCTGATCGGTAGCACCGCGAAGCGTCTCGCCGCGTACGCCGAACGCGACCACTAACGCTCGGCGCGCCACATGGCGGTGACCGCGGGCCGACCGTCGGGAACGACGATCTCGCCGATCGGCTCGAAGCCGAGACGCATGTAGCGCTTCAGATTCAACGGGTTGCTCGACTCGAGGTACGCGGGCATGTGCTCGGCGTCGATGCGTTTCAGGTTCTCCGCCAACAACGCCTCGCCCACACCGTGGCCGCGATGGTCGTCGTGGGTGCCGACGATGCTGAGGTAGTAGTGCGGTACGTCGTGCGGGTGCGCTTCCTCGAAGCGGGCGAGCACCTCCAACACCTCGTTGCCGTGATCACCGCCGATGAGCTCGACGACGAGCCGGACGAGCTCTTCCTCGTCCTCGGCGGTGAGCTCGTCGGCACCGGGCGGGGACCAGATCGCGACCGACTCGCATTTCTCCGTCACCCACGTCCACTCGTTGCGGAAGCACGAGTCGACGAAGACGCGCCACCAGAGCCGGAATTGCACCGGACGCATGCTCTCGTCCGCGAACGCCCAACTCCACAAGGGGTCGTTGAAGAACGCGGTCGCGATCGTCTCCGTCATCGCGTCGGAATCGGCCGGGACGGCGAGGCGGGCGGGCACGATCGGCTAGGCGTCGAGGACCGTCGCCGCAACCATCTCTTCGAGGACACGGTCGTCCCACCACGAGATCTGCTGCACCTTGGCCCGGCGGAAGTAGAGCTGGATGTCGTACTCCACGGTGAAGCCGACCCCGCCGAACACCTGTTGCGCCATCGCGGTGACGTCGCGGAACGTCTTGCACGCGAACAGCTTCGCCATCGGTGCGAGCCGGTCGATCGGCTGTCCGTTCGCGCGGGCCCACGCCGCCTCGTAGACCAAGGTCTCCGCGCCGTCGACCGCGGTCGCGGCGTCGGCGAGATAGTGCGCGATCGCCTGGAAGGCACCCAAGGGCTTGTCGAACTGTTCCCGGTCCTTGGCGTACTGCACGGTGATCTCGAGCGCGTACTTCGCGCCGCCGATCGCCTGGGCCGCCAGCATGATGACCCCGTCGAGCATCGCGTCGTTCCACGTCGCCCAACCCGAGCCCGGGCCGCCGATCCGTGCCGACGCCGGCACCCGGACACCCGACAGGGTCACCGCATACTGCGTGTCGGACGCGAGCGTGAGCTGCTGTTCCATCGTCACGCCCGGCGCGCCCGCGTCGACGAGGAACAGGTCGATGTCGCCGTCGCCGGCGCCGGTGCGGGCGAGCACGACGATCGAGGCGGCGGCCTTCGCGAAGGGCACGTGCCACTTGACGCCGTCGAGCACGAATCCGTCGCCGTCGGGAGTCGCGCGCGTCTGCACACCCCGCGCGCCGAAGCCGTTGCCCGGCTCCAACCACGCGGTCGTGACGATCGCGTCGCCGGAGACGATGCGCGGCAGCCACGACTGCTTCTGCTCGTCGCTACCCGCCGCCAACAACACCCCCGCGCCCATGACGGCGCTCACGAAATGCGGCGACGGCGCGAGCGCACGGCCGAGCTCCATGTAGACGACCGCCCCTTCGAGCGCGCTCATCTCGGAGCCGCCGTAGGTGCTCGGGACCATGAGCCCGATCAGGTCGAGCGCGGCCATCTGCTTCCAGAGCTCGGCGGGGAACCCGATGGGATCGTCCTCGAGCTCGCGCACCGTCTCGAGATTCGCGTACGAGCTGCAGACGCCGCGCACCATCTCGCGCAGCATCTCCTGCTCTTCGTTGAGGTCGAGATCCATGCGTGCGTTCTCCGTTCCTACGGTTTCCACTGGTCGCCGCGGCGGGTCCAGGGATTGTCGTCGTCGGTGGTCGGCAGCGCGATGCGCGCGGTGCAGTCGGTCATGAGCTCGCCGTCGACGGTCAGGCGCACGAGCACCGTGGCCCAGCCGCAGCCCGCGTCGTCGGTCTCGACCTGCTCGACGGTTGCGGACAACACCATCGTGTCGCCGGGAAACACCGAACCCTTCATGCGGAACTTCATGCGCCCGAGCCGGCCGGTCGGGCCCGACCAGTCGGTGAGAAACCGTTCGAACCACGCCGCCTGATTCGGCGTGTTCATGAAGATGTCCTTGGTGCCGTTGCGATTGACGGCGAAGTCGTAGTCGTGGTGCATCGGGCGCCAGTCGCGCGCGGCGAGTGCGCCGAGCACGATGGTCGTTGCGCTGACCGGGTATGCAAGCTCGGGCAACGCGTCACCCACCTTTACGTCGGCGAACATCAGCTTCGTCGTCGTCGTGGTCATGACTCACCTCGCCGGTAGCCGAAGCCCGTGTACGACTCCACGCCGACCAACTCGTCGTTCTGGTTCAGGTACTCGACCTCGATGACCCAGAACCGCCCCGTGCCGAGCTTCGTCGTCTTCGGTTCGCTGACCGACCGCAGGATCTGACGCGTGCGCAAGCAATCGCCGGGCCGCACCGGCTCGTGGAACACGATCGTGTTGTCGGTCATCACCGCCTCGGGCAGCTCGAAGATCCGCTTCAGGTCGAAGTGCGACTGCAACGGCACGGCCGGTTCCGTACGCCCCGGCGACCACTGGTGCGGGCGGAACCAGACCGAGATCATCGTCGGTGGCGCGATCGGACCGTTGGTGATCTGTTGCGCGACGTCGTCGTCCCAGAACAGCGGGTTGCCGTTCTCGACCGACGAGCAGCTCGTGTACACGTAGCCGCGCTCGACCGGGAACTCCCCCGCTTCTTCGTACTGCACCCGGTCGATCAACTTCTCGACCTCGGACGGTAGGTCACGATCAGTCACGCGGCAACTCCGTCTTCTCGTAGGGCGGCGATCTCCGCGGCCGAGTAGCCGACCTCGCCCAGCAGCGCGTCGGTGTCGGTCACAGTCGCGGCGCGCACGACCGGGGCGGGTTGCGAGCGGTCCATGCCCGCGAACATCCATCCGACCTGTTCGAATGTTCCCTGATCGGGGGCGCTTGCTTCGACGAACACCTCACGCGCCCGAAGATGCGCGTCGTGCACGAGCTCCGGCACCGTCGCCACCTCCGACACGCACGTGTCGGCCGGCCCGAGCTCGGCGACCCAGTCGTCGCGCGTGCGGGTCGCGATCGCGGCGGCGAAGTCGGCACGGATCGCGTCCTGCACCGCGTCGTCCGTCTGGTGCGCGAGCCACTGCTCGCACCCGAGCGCGCGGCAGAGATTCGCGTAGAAATGCGGCTCGATCACACCTACCGCGATCCAGTGGTCGTCGGCGCAGCGGTAGACGTCGTAACACGCGTACCGGCCGGTGAGGATGTTGTGGCGCGGGCCGGGGATCTCACCCGTCGCGAGGTACTCGTCGACGTAGAGCGACATGAGCGCGACTACACCGTCGGCGACCGACACGTCGAGGTACGCGCCCGCTCCCGTCGCCGCCCGTTGCACGAGCGCGGCAAGGATCGCGATGACAGCCTGCATGCCGCCGCCCGCAGCGTCGCCGATCGTCGCGCCCGGCAGCGCGGGGCCGCCGTTCGCGGCGCGGCCGGAACAGTCGAGGTAGCCGCCGACGGCGAGATAGTTGAGGTCGTGACCCGCCCACTGTGAACGCGGTCCGGTCTGGCCGTAGCCGCTCGTCGAGCAGTAGACGATCTTCGGGTTGACGGCGCGCACCGCGGCATCGCCGAGACCGAGACGGTCCATCACGCCGGGCCGGAAGCTCTCGATCACCACGTCGGCCTTGGCGGCCAGCCGCAGGAACGCGTCGCGGCCCGCGTCCGACTTCAGGTCGAGGAGCACGCGTTCCATGCCACGGTGCCCGCTGTACGCGTAGAACGGCGGCACGATCTGCACGCCCGACTTCTTGGGCGGCGGCCCGACCTTCACGACGCGCGCGCCGTAGTCGGCGAGCCAGCGCGAGGTGCGCGCGGCCGGGCCGACCGACGCGAGATCGAGAACCGTCACACCCTGCAGCACGAGTCAGAAGTTCTTCGGCAGGCCGAGGCCGCGCCGGGCGATGACGTTCTTCTGGATCTCGGACGACCCTCCGCCGATCGTGTCGATCACCGTGTAGCGGTACGTCGACTCGGCCCGGCCCTCCATCGGCGCGGTCTTCGTGCGCACCCGGAGTTGCGCGCCGGGCCCGCCGATGTCCACCGATGCGCTCGCGAGCCGGCGCGAAAACTCGGTGGCGAACAACTTGTACTTCGACGACTCGACCGTCGGTGGGGGCGTGCCGGGCACCTTCTCGCCCTTCATCGAAGCGGCGACGACTTTCAACCCCAGTACGCGCGCCACCTCCGCGTCGGTCACGAGCTGCGCGATGCGCTGGCGGACGACCGGGTCCGCTCGCAACGGCATTCCGTCGCGCACCGCGGTGTTGACGTAGTCGATCAACAGGTCGAGGCGCTGTTTCATCGGCGAGAACGTGAACAGGGTGAACCGCTCGAGGTCGAGTGCCTGGGAGATGTACTGGAAGCCGTGGTTGACCTCGCCGACTACGTACTCGTCGGGCACGAACACGTCTTCGATGAAGACCTCATTGGTGCGCTCGTCGCCCATCGTCCAGATGCCCTTGATGGTCACACCGGGCTGATCGAGCGGAACGAGCATGAGCGTGATGCCCATGTGCTTGTTGCCGGGATCGGTGCGCGTGCCGAGCCAGTACCACTCGGCGAAGTGCGCGGAGGTGGTCCACGTCTTCTGCCCGTTGAGGATCCACCCCGGCCTGCCGTCACGCTCGCCCCGCTCGGCCTTGAGCCGCATCGACGCCGCGTCGGATCCCGCGTTGGGCTCGCTGTAGCCCACCGCGAACTCGACGTCGTTGCGAAGGATCTTGGGGAGGAACTCCTGCTTGAGGAGCTCGCTCGCTTCTTTGATCAGCGTCTTGCCGATGATGCCGACGCCCTTGCCGATCTGCGGGCCGCCGCGCGCCGCGAGCTGTTCGTTGAGCAGGTACTCGTAGACGCCCTCGCCCTCGGCTCCGCCGTACTCCTTCGGCCAGGTGAGACCCAGCCAGCCCCGCTCGCCGACCTCGCGCATGAACGCGCGCCGCTTCGGCGTGTCGACGATCTGCGCCATGTTCTCTCGGGTCAGGTCGAAGACGTCGGGATCGTCGTGTTCGTCGAGGAAGCGGATGACCTCCTGCTCGAACGCGCGCTGCTCAGGCGAGAAATCGAAGTCCATACGGCGGATTGTACGGGCCGTCTCCCGAGTCACGCACAGCGCAGGATTACTCCCGTTCTCGCCGAAGTTCGGCGTCGAGATGATGCGTGAGGGGCACTCCGACCGCCGCCATGCGCAGCGCGTATCGCAGCCCGTCCTCGCCATCTCGGGTGAAGTCGCGCTCCACGACGGTGACCTCTTTGGCCGAGCTCGTGCCCGCGACGGTCGTCGAGCTGACGCGGATCGCGTCGCCGTCGAGTGTGCCCTCGCTCAATTCGACGATGCCATTCGGGTGAGCGATGACCAACTCGATCCGTCCCGCCGCCAGTACCCGCCAGTAGCCGGTCTCCGCGTGCAGCGGACGGCCGTCGGCGGCGTGACGCGTTCGCTGCACGTACACGAGGAAAGGTTTGCCGATGTGGCTGAAGGTGATCGTCTCGTCGTAGTCGAACGACTCGATCGTGGGATACACGCCATGGCCACCCCCCGACCAGGTTCCGAGCAGGAACCCGAGGGACGTCACATCGGGATGCAGCTCAATGGACACGCGCCGGAGCCTAGGGGCGCTAACCCTTCGAGCCCGGGGCGGTGTGTAATCCGGGAGGTGAGCCCGACCGATCGCGCACCCGACGGGGACGAGTACGCGTTCCTCCGCGACCCGGTGCTTACCGAGCTCAGTCAAGCCGCCGACGTCGAGCAGGCCCGAGCGGGTGGGGTAGCGCGCGTGCGCGTCACACGCCGGTGGCGCAGGCTCGCGCCCGGCGGACTCGCCATCGTCATCGCCGCGGTAATCGTCGGCGTTGCGGTGACGCAACATCCGAGGCGTGCGGGTAGGGCGGCCGGCGTCACGATCCGCAGAGTCGCGCCGCCGACAACGCTCCGGCTCATCTCCGAGAATCCCCTCCCGGAGCCGTTGGGCGCGCCCTTCCCCGTCGCTGCGATTGGCGACGCGGGTGTGCTCCGACACTCGGGCGGTCCGTACATCTCCCGGTCGCGCGTCGCCGCCAGGGTCTTGGCGCAGCTCGAATGCACGCTCGGGAAAGCGCGGCGCAACATGCCGGGCTTCACGTGTGCACGCGTCGACGTGGCGTACTTCGATCGCTACGCCGACGCGTGGAAGCTGCGCGGCGCGATATGGGCGTTCGTCCACGCGTGGGGCGCGGATCGCGAGATGTATGTCGTGACGGTGTGGGGACATCTGGAGTCCGCTGCCCTGGTCGCCGGCGCGGAACCCGCGCTGACCGAGATCACGACCGTGCTGATCGATGCGACGACCGGGCGGACGATGATGGAGGGCGGCCCGCCGTTACCTGCGGCCGACGCCAACCGTTGAGACGGGCTTCACGCAATCACGCGTCAGGCGATTACGCCTCGAGCGCGTAGGCCCGCGAGCTCTGCGTCCCCGAGACTGAGCTCCGCGCGCAACACCGCCGCCGTGTGCTCGCCGACCCACGGCACACGCGTCTCCGGGCCCTCGCTCACCTTCGACAGCTTCACGGGATTGCCGGGCACGAGGACGGGCTCGGCGACGTCGTCGGTGCGCGGCATCTCGACGAGCATGTGCCTGGCCGCCACGTGCGGATCGGTGATGACGTCGGAGGCGTGGTTGCTCGGGCCCGCGACCACACCGGCTTCGGTGAGCTCGCGCGCGGCTTCGAGCTTGGTGCGCTTCCCGGCCCACGCGTCGACCGCGGGCCGGATCTCGGACTCGAGGTGCGCGGCCCAACCGGCACGCGTCGCGAAGCGAGGATCGTCTCGCCACTCCGGATGCCCGATCAGATCGCCGAGGTTCCAGAACTGGTGCTCGCGCACGATCTGCGCGACGACGTAGCCGTCGGAGGCGCGGAAGCCCTCGCAGATCACCTGTAGTGCGTTTTCGGGATCGGGCCGGACGCCGAGCGACCAGAAGTTCGTGACGATGTCGGTCATCGCGACCATGGCGTCGAACATCGCGATGTCGACGTACTGGCCGAGCCCGGTGTGGTCGCGGTGCCGCAGCGCGGCCATGACCCCGATGACGCCGAAGAGAGCCGAGCTGATGTCACCCAGCGCGCCGACCGGGATCGTGACGGGCGGCGAGTCGGGATGGCGGTAGTCGTAGATGCCCGACATCGCCTCCACGATCGACGCGTATGCGGGCCAGTCGCGGTACGGCGTCTCGACGGAGTTGCCGAAGCCCGAGATCGAGACGTAGACGGCCCGCGGGTCGACGGCCGAGACGACGTCGTAGCCCAGGCCCATGCGGTCCATGGTCCCCGGCTTGAAATTCTCGGCGACGACGTCGAACTTCGGCACCAGCGCGAGGAACAGGCCCCGGCCCTCGGGCGCCTTCAGGTCGATGCCGACGCTGCGCTTGTTGAAGTTGTTGCGCAAGTAGGTGGCGCCCACGTTGCGGCCCTCGGGATCGACCATGGCCGGCGTGGAGGCCCGGCCCGACTCTCCATTGACCGGGTGCTCGACCTTGACCACGTCGGCGCCCATACGGGCGAGTAACTGCGTGGCGTACGGCAGCGCCTGCATCTGCTCGGCCGCGAGCACGCGCACACCGTCGAGTGGCTTTCCGTACTGTGCCGCACCCTCGTTCGCCACGTCGCCCAGCCGCATTGCGCCACCTTAGGTAGCGAGATCGGCGACACCCGAAGCCGAGTACGGGCCGAGTATGGGCCGAGTACGCGCCCGAGTACGAGCCCGAGTACGAGTGTCCGCCGACCAGACGGGAGCTGACACCGGCGTCATAGACTCCGAGCCATGCGAGGCATCATCAGCGCCGGCGGCTACGTGCCCTTCCGGCGCCTTCAACGGTCCGAGATCGCCAAGACGTTCGGTAGCGGCGGCGGCAAGGGCACCCGTTCGGTCGCGTCCTACGACGAGGACACCACGACCATGGGTGTCGAGGCGGCGCGGCTCGCGCTGCGCAGCGCACCCGACGGCGTCCGGCCCTCCGCGTTGTGGTTCTCCACCGCGTCGCCTGCGTACCTCGACAAGAACAACGCGTCGACGTTGCACGCCGCGCTGCGGCTCGACACCGACGTCTCGGCCTTCGACTTCGGCGGCGCGCTGCGTTCCGGCATCGGCGCGTTGCGTTCGGCCCTCGAAGGTGGAAGCACCACGTTGGTGGTCACCTCCGACATGCGGGGCGGGCTGCCGACGAGTGCCGACGAATCTGCGACCGGCGACGGCGCGGGTGCACTGCTCGTCGGCGACGACACCGCGGGTGCGGTCATCGCCGAGTACCTCGGCGGCGCGAGCACGACCGAAGAGTTCATCGAGCGGTGGCGTACGCCGGGCTCGACGCGCTCACGGGCGTGGGAAGAGCGCTTCGGCGAGATCAAGTACGGCCCGCTCGTCGAGCAGGCGTGGAACGCGGCGCTGAAGTCGGCCGAGCTCTCGGCGGATCAGGTCACGAAGGTGATCGTCACGGGCATGCACGCCCGCGCCGTCCGCGCCGTCAGCGCCCGGCTCGGCACCGCCAAGGAAGCGCTCGCCGACGACCGTTCGGCGACGGTCGGGAACACCGGGAGTGCGCACGCGGCGTTGCTGCTCGCCGACACGCTGGAGTCCGCGCAACCGGGTCAGGTCATCGCGCTCGTCGTGCTCGCCGACGGCGCCGACGTGATGTTGTTCCGCACGACCGACGCGATCGCGTCGTACGCGCCGGCGCGTACGGTCGCCGCCCAGGTCGAAGGCGCGTCCGACATCGCCTACGGCAAGTTCCTCGGCTGGCGCGGCGAAGCCAGGCTCGAACCGCCACGGCGCCCGGAGCCCGATCGCATCTCGGCGTCGGTGTCGGGGCGCACGGAGGAGTGGAAGTACGCGTTCGTCGGCTCACGCGACCGCTCGAGTGGCGAGCTGCACATGCCGCCGGCCCGCGTCTCGCGCGTGGGTGACGCGGTCGACGACATGGCGCCCGCGCCGATGGCCGACGTGCAGGGCACGATCGCGTTGCTCACGATCGACCGCATCGCGTACTCGCCCAGCCCGCCCGTCGCGTTCGCGGTGGTCGACTGGGACGGGGGCGGCCGGCTGCCCGTCGAGCTCACCGACGTCGACGCGGCCACCTTGCAGATGGGCGACCGCGTCGAGATGACGTTCCGCAAGCTGTTCACCTCGGACGAGATTCACAACTATTTCTGGAAGGCCCGTCCCGTACGGGGCTCCTGAGTCGAGCGCTGTGAGGCGGGGTATCCCGCCGAGCGGCGAGACTGGGCCATGCGGCCCGGTGCCGAAGGCACCAAGAGCGGAGTCAAGGAGACATCATGGGATCGCACGGAATCAAGGACCGCGTCGCCATCGTCGGCATGGGCTGCACCAACTTCGGTGAGCAGTGGAACAAGGGCACCGACGATCTGCTCGTCGACGCCAACGAAGCCACGCTCGCGTCGGCGGGCCTCACCAAGGACGACATCGACGCGTACTGGCTCGGCACCGCGATGTCGGGCATGAGCGGCATGGCGCTCGCCCGTCCGTTGCAGCTGCACGACAAGCCGGTCACGCACGTCGAGAACTTCTGCGCGACCGCGTCGGAGGCCCTGCGCAACGCGGCGTACTCGGTCGCGAGCGGCGCCTACGACGTCGCCATGGCGATCGGTGTCGAGAAGGTCAAGGACAGCGGTTACCAAGGCCTCGTCGGCGCCGGCAAGACCCCGACCGACGGCACCGGCCGCACGCTGACCGCCGCCGCCATGTTCGCGATGTGCTCGCCGGGCTACGGCAAGAAGTACGGGCTCGACGACGCGCAGATGCGCGAGGTGCTCGCCCGCATCGCGTGGAAGAACCACTACAACGGCGCCCGCAACCCCAGGGCGCAGTTCAAGAAAGAGGTCTCCATGGAGACCATCTGCAACGCGCCGCTGATGGCCGGTGGGCTCGGCGTGTACGACTGCTCGGGTGTCGCCGACGGCTCGGCGGCCGCGATCATCGTCCGCGCCGAAGACGCGCTGAAGTACACCGACAAGCCGATCTACATCAAGGCGCTGTCGCTCGTGGCCGGTAATTGCTCGGGCAACGCCGATCCCGAGTACGACTACACCACGTTCCCCGAGATCGCGGCGACCGGGCGTGACGCGTACGCGCAGGCCGGCATCACCAACCCGCGTGAGCAGCTCGCGATGGCGGAAGTGCACGACTGCTTCACGCCGGCCGAGCTCCTGATCTACGAAGACCTCCAGTTCGCCGAGCGCGGCACCGCGTGGAAGGAAGTGCTCGACGGCACCTTCGACCTCGCCGGCGCGCTGCCCGTCAACCCCGACGGCGGGTTGAAGAGCTTCGGCCATCCGGTCGGCGCGTCCGGGCTGCGCATGGTCTTCGAGGCGTGGTTGCAACTCCGGAGCGAGGCGCCCGAGGAGCGCACGATCGCACACGCGGATCGCGGGCTCGCGTTGACCCACAACCTCGGCGGCTACCCGGGCGAGATGGTCTCGTTCGTGTCGATCGTCGGCAACGAGCTCGGCTAGATCCCGACCGCCACCCGGCTACCACGCCGACCGTCGGGGCTCGGGCGTCTCACCGCTCGGGCAAGATGGCGGCCGTGGCCGAGCTACCCGACGCGGGAGTGATCACCCGCCTCGGGCGGGGTGTGATCGTGGGTCCGGGCGCGCCCGCGCCCGACCACTGGGACGACGCCGATCGGGTCGTGATCGACGCGGCCGCGTTGCAGGATCCGGCCGCCGCGCTCGACGCCCTGCACCGGCACTGGTCGCAGCGGATCCCGGTCGTGGTCGAGCTGCAGTGCTCCGCCGACGAGCTGCGGGCCTCGGAGACGGAACCTGATCGGCCGCCCTACGCGCTCTCGCCCCGCTTCGAGTTCGGCCGGGAGCGCCTCTACTTCCTCGTGCGCGCGAACAACTACGACGATCGCGTCGGGCGCATGGTGTGGGGTCCGACCGTGGAGGCGCAGCGGCTCGGCGCCACGGTCTCGGAGGTCGCCGACGTCGTGCTCGCCGACGGCGCGCCCGCGTGGTGCGACGGGGGCCCGCGCGCCGGGGCCACTCCCGTGCCTGACGGTCACCGGTTGATCCACCGCAACAACCTCGAGCAACGGCACCTGGCAGCCGACCTGTCGGTCGCGACCGCCGCCGAGCTCGCGGCCGATCAGCTCGCGGCGGTGGTGCACGACACCGGCGCGGCGCGCGTCATCGCGCCCGCGGGTTCGGGAAAGACGCGCGTGCTCACCGAGCGGTTCCGGCTCCTCGTCGACCGCGGTTGGAATCCGGGCTCGATCACAGCGGTCGCGTACAACGTGCGGGCCAAGGACACGATGCGGTCCCGACTCTCCGACATGCCGGAGGCCGCGACGCGGCGGGTGCGCACACTGCACGCGCTCGGCAACGACGTGCTACGCCGCGCCGGGGGAAACACCTCGCTCATCGACGAGTGGGAGATGCGCCGGCGCATCGAGGCGCTGGTTCCGGTGAAGCCGCGCGCGAACACCGACATGTACGCGCCTTACCTGGAGGCGTTGAGTGAGGTGCGGCTCGGGCTCGTCGACCCGAATGTCATCGAGGCCCAACGCGACGACGTGGCGGGGTTCGGCGCGATGTTCGACGAGTACCGCGACAAGCTGCATGCCGATCGGGCGATCGACCACGACGAGCAGATCTACGGCGCGATCGAGGCGCTCCTGCGCGCGCCCGACGTGCGGCGGGCGTTCCAGCTGGAGGCCCGTCATCTCCTCGTCGACGAGTTCCAGGACCTCACTCCCGCACAGCTACTGCTGCTCCGCCTGATCGCGGCGCCCGCGTACGACGTGTTCGGCGTCGGCGACGACGACCAGGTGATCTACGGATACGCGGGCGCCGATCCCGAGTTCCTCATCAACTACGACCGCTACTTCCCGGGCGGCACCCACCACGCGCTCGCGACCAACTACCGCTGCCCGGCGCCGGTGGTCGCCGCGACCCGCAATCTCCTCTCCTACAACCGACGCCGGATCGACAAGGAGATCGTCGCGGGCAAGTCCGAGACGGAGACGGCCGACGCGCTGACGGTCGCTGCCGCCGCGCCGGAACGGATCGCGCACACGGCGGTCGAGAAGGTCACCTCCTGGCTCGCGGCGGGCGCGCCGCCGGAGCAGATCGCGGTGCTCAGCCGCGTGAACTCCGTACTGCTCCCTGCGCAGCTGCTCCTCGGCGAAGCGGGCGTTCCGAGCTGGACGCCGGTGAGCGTCGCGGTGTTGAACCGCACCGGAACCCGTACCGCGCTCGCCTACCTACGGCTCGCGCTGGCAGCCGGGAACAACGCCCCGTTGCACGGCGCCGACCTCGCGCTCGCGGCTCGCCGTCCGAGTCGTTCGCTGCGCCGGGAAGTGCTGCAACGCCTCGAGCGCAAACGGGAGTGGCGGCTGACCGCGTTGCGACGCGAGGGCGATGCCATGAACGCGACCGCGGCGGCCAAGTTCGACGTCTTCTGCGACGACCTCGACGGGCTCGGACAGGCCTTCGACGGCGGCGCGACGACCGACCGGCTCCTCACTCGCATCCGCGACGAGGTCGGCCTGGGCGCAGCCCTCGCCACGCTCGACCAATCCGGCAAGACCCCCGACGCCAGCCATCGCGACGACCTGAACGCACTGATCGCGGTTGCCACCTTCGAACCCGATCCCGCCGCGTTCGAACCGTGGTTGCGGGCGCGGTTGCGGGCCGCGAACGAGCGCGCGCGCGACGACGGCGTGGCGCTGTCGACCGTGCACCGCGTGAAAGGGATGGAGTGGCCGTACGTCGTCGTGCTGGGCGCGCACGACGGGCTCATGCCGCACGCACTGGCCGACGACATCGAGGAGGAGCGGCGCATCTTCCATGTCGCCATCACGCGGGGCGACACCGCGGTGCACGTCGTCGCCGACGCGACCGCGCGCCGTCCCTTCCTCGACGAGCTGGTCGAACCCGCGCCTCCCGAGCCGGTCCGCAAGGCGCGCGCCGCGACCGAGCCGTTGTCGTCCGATCGAACCGCGGGCGCCGGGCGGGCGCGGAACACGATCGACGCCGAGCTCGGGCTCCAGGTGACGTTCGCGGGCTCGACCGGCCCGCTGGTCGAGCTCCGGATCGATGGCGCTGTCCTCGAGGAGACGGGCGGCACGCGCCTGGTGATTCCCTACGGCGAGCGAGTCGAGCTCGACGGCCGGCGGGCGCAACTCGTCCGGGGGCGATCGGCCGACGTCACGCACGCTTCGCCGCAACTCGTCGACGCGCTGAAGGCGTGGCGGCGGCAGCGCGCAGCAAGCGACGGCGTTCCCGCGTACATCGTGCTCAGCGACGCGCACCTGGAAGGCATCGCCGACCGCCGGCCCGACTCACTCGTCGAGCTCGCCCGCTGCACCGGCATCGGCCCGACGAAGCTCGAACGCTACGGCGACG
>JAODBI010000222.1 GCA_025463875.1 Actinomycetes bacterium | reverse complement strand
ATACGGGCGGGCGTCGAGCTGGCGGATGTGGTGCGCGCGACGTTTCCGCCGGCCTCGGTGACGGGCGCACCCAAGCCGCGCGTGCTGCAGGCGATCGAGGATCTGGAGCCCGTCCGGCGCGGCGTCTACTGCGGCGCGGTCGGGTGGGTCGACGGCGACGGGGGGCGGGCGGAGCTCTCGGTCGCGATCCGCACGTTCACGATCACCGGCGGCCGCACGTATCTCGGTGTCGGCGGCGGCATCGTCGCCGACTCGTGCGCGAGCTCCGAGTGGGCGGAGACGGAGCTCAAGGGCGCGCGCCTGCTCCGGGCCGCGGGCGCGCGCATCGAGCAGACGGCCGACGTGCGATGACCGCGTGGGTCGACGGCCATCTGGTCGCGACCGCCGACGCGAAAGTGTCGGTGCTCGATCACGGGCTCGTTGTGGGTGACGGGGTGTTCGAGACGTTGCGCGTGTACGGGGGCGTGCCGTTCGCGTGGACGAGGCATCTCGCGCGGTTGCACGGGTCGGCCGACGGTCTCGGCCTGAAGGTCCCCGACACCGATGCGCTGCGGGATGCGGCCGAGGCGGTGCTGCAAGCCAACGGCTTGACCGAGGCGCGCCTACGCATCACGGTGACGGGAGGAGTCGCACCGCCCGGCTCGGGTCGAGGCCACGGCCCCCCGAGCGCGTTCATTCTCGCCTTCCCGATCGAGCCCGCGGCCGCGAGCGTCGACGTCGTGATCGCCCCCTGGTCGCGCAACGAGAGGGGCGCGCTGGCGGGACTCAAGACGATCTCGTACGCGGCGAATGTGCGGGCGCTCGCCTACGCGCACGAGCGGAACGCGTCCGAGGCCATCTTCCCGAACACCCAGGGCAACCTCTGCGAGGCGACGGGGTCGAACGTCTTCGTCGTCCGCGGCGGTGCGCTCGTCACTCCCCCGTCGGGCGCGGGCTGCCTCCTCGGCGTCACGCGCGCGTTGATACTCGAGCTGAGCGTGAGGGCCGGCATCCCGACCGAGGAACGCGACGTCGCGATGACGGAGCTCGTGCACTGCGACGAGGCCTTCCTGTCGTCGACGACCCGGGAGGTGCAGCCGATCGCGCACGTCGACGGCGTGCAGCCGCGCGTCGTCGGCGGAGCCGTGAGCAGCGCGCTCGCAGCGGCGTTCCGCGAGCTCGTCGCGACCAACCTCGACCCCTGAGCCCGTCCGACCGGCTGCAGGTCATTCGTCGTAGCGCAGGTGTACGACGTCACCGGCGCTGACGACACGGCCGTCGACGACGAGGTAACCCTCGTCGGTGAGTGTGTGCGCGGTTCCCTCGAAGGTCTCCAGCGCGAGGTCGACGCGCACGCGCCGGCCGAGCGTGGCGGAGCGCGCGATGGCATCGGGAACCACCTGGTCGAGCGCGTGCAGCCGGGCGTCGTAGGCGCGTAGCCAGCCGACGAGCAGGTCGGCGCGATCGACCGCCACCGCGGTGGCGATGTGGTCGAGCTCCACCGGCAACGCGCCCGGCTGCACATTGCACCCCATCCCGACCACGACCGCACCCGCACCGTCGGCCTCCGCGAGAATTCCCGCGAGCTTCCGGTCGTCGACCACGACGTCGTTGGGCCACTTGAGGCCGGCGGCGCCCGAGATCGGAGCGTGCAGCGCGTCGATCGCATCGAGAGCCGCGAGGCCGGCCGCCAGCGTGACGAGATGCACGCGCTCGACGGGCAGCGCGGGGCGGAGCAGCGCCGAGACGAGGAGCGCGGTGCCCGCGGGCGCGACCCACGTGCGACCGAGCCGGCCGCGGCCTGCGGTCTGTTCATCGGCGACGGCCACGACGCCTTCGGGCGCGCCCCGCGCGGCGCATTGCAGCAGGTACCGATTGGTGGAATCGACGACCTCGAACCAACGCACGTCGCGAAAGCGCGTGCCCGCGAGGTCGCGGTGACTCCAGGCGAGCGGCTCGGGAGCCACCATCAGTACGTCGCTCCACTCCCTCGGGCTGCATCGCTCGACGGCGCGCACCGGGTGACACTTCGCTGCGTCCACACGCTCGCCCGTAGGATACGCAGTCGTGCTCACGAAGATATTGATCGCCAACCGGGGCGAGATCGCGATCCGCGTGATGCGGACGTGTCGCGAACTCGGCATCCCCAGCGTCGCCGTGTACTCCGAGCTCGACCGCGACGCCGCCCACGTGCGGTACGCCGACGAGGCCTACGCGCTCGGCGGCCAGACCGCGGCCGAGAGCTATCTCAACACCGAGGCCATCCTCGACGCGATTCGTAAGAGTGGCGCCGACGGCGTGCACCCGGGCTACGGCTTCTTCTCCGAGAACGCCGACTTCGCGCGCGCCGTGACCGACCTCGGAGTCGCGTGGATCGGTCCGCCGCCCGGGGCGATCGAGATCATGGGCGACAAGATCTCCTCGCGGCTCGCCGCGATCCGGGCCGAGGTCGAGAGCGTTCCGGGCACGACGGTGCCGATCACCGACGCGAGTGAGATTGTCGCGTTCGGCGAACAGTTCGGCTACCCGATCGCGATCAAGGCCGCGTACGGAGGCGGCGGACGCGGCATGAAGGTGGTCGAGCGGCCCGAAGACGCGGCGGCCGCGTTCGACTCCGCGGCACGCGAAGCGCAGGCGTATTTCGGGCGACCGGAGTGCTACCTCGAGCGCTACCTCACCCGCCCCCGCCACGTCGAGCTCCAGATCTTCTGCGACACACAGGGCAACGGCGTCTACCTCAGCGACCGCGACTGCTCGACTCAGCGGCGTCACCAGAAGCTCATCGAAGAGGCGCCCGCGCCCGCGATCCCCGACGAGACGCGCCGCGCCATGGGCGAAGCGGCCGTGAAGGTCGCGCTGGCGTGCGGCTACGTCAACGCCGGCACGGTCGAGATGCTGTACCAGGACGGTGAGTTCTTCTTCCTCGAGATGAACACGCGGCTGCAGGTCGAGCACTGCGTCACCGAGGAGATCACCGGCCTCGATCTTGTCGCCGAGCAGTTCCGCGTCGCCGCGGGCGAGCCGCTGTCGTTCGGTCAGGACTCGATCGAGCACCACGGGCACTCCATCGAGTGCCGCATCAATGCCGAGGACCCGACGAAGAACTTCCTGCCGTCGCCCGGCACGATCACCCGGCTGCGCGTGCCGTCGGGTCCCGGCGTCCGCTGGGACGGCGGCTACGACGAAGGCGACACCATCTCGCAGTTCTACGACAATCTGGTCGGGAAGCTCATCGTGTGGGCGCCCGATCGCGATCGGGCGATCGAACGCATGATGCGCGCACTGTCGGAGTTCGAGATCAGCGGCATCAAGACGACGATTCCGGCCCACCTCACGCTGCTCCCGACAGAAGCCTTTCGCAGCGCCACGCACTCGACGAAATGGGTCGAGGACGAGGTCGACCAGACGCAGTTCGCGGCGCACGTCCGCGCGGCGGGCACGCTGACGGTTGCTCCGCCCGACACCGACGGTGCGGCGGCCGAGCCGCTCGTCGAGCGGACCGTGCCGGTCGAAGTCGACGGTCGTCGCTACTCGGTCAAGGTGTGGTTGCCCGACGCGCCTTCCCCGCGCGCGCCAACGGGAGGAGCGGCGCGGGCTCGG
>JAODBI010000020.1 GCA_025463875.1 Actinomycetes bacterium | reverse complement strand
GAGCGCCGTCGCGTCGAGGCCTTCGCCTTCCCCCTGTCCGCCGGTGTGGCCCATCGATCCGTTGGAGCGCACCTTTCCCGTGCTGAGGTCGACACCGTAGAGGTCGTTGCGCGCGTCGGACGTCGAGATCCAGATGACGCCGTTCAGGATGTCGGCGCCCTGCGTGTGGTGCAGCGTCGTCGAGAGCCGCAGCGGGGCCAAGCGCTTCCAACCATGTGCGACGTCGTAGCGCAGGATCGTGTTCCCGTCGAAGTGATCCATCGTGTACGCCGTCATCGTTGTCGGTTCGATGGTGACGAACGAGTTCTCGTGTTGCGGGAGCGTCACCGCGTCGACGAACCGCAATGTGTCGCGGTCGAAGCGCGCCGTCGCCTGTTGTCCTTTCGTGTAGTCGGGCTGCTCCAGCGGCGCGTAGATGTACTTCCCGATCACGTCGATGTCGCCGATGTGGTTGAACCCGCGAGCTGTCCACGCCGCTGGTATCGCGGGATTCGCGGAAACGACTTCCTTCAGTGCATTGTCGGTGCGCCACAGGCTGTTCGTGCCGGAGAAGATCCAGCCGTTCGGGATGTGCGCGACTCCCTGCGCGTACACCGGGGAGATCGCCTGCTCCGACGCCTTGCGCAGCGGCCCGAGCACAGCGGCGGGTCGCGTGGTGGTCGTCGTGGCGCTGATCGGTGCGGGTGCGACCGAGGGTTTGCCCGAGCTCGAGCAGGCCGTCGCGGCGACGAGGACCGCGACCGCGAGCACAACCGCGCACCCTCTGCTCTGCTCCACACTGAGTCGTTCACCGTTCGGTCTCACCAGGCACGACGCCGCGTTGTTCCGTCCGTTCTCCGAAGAACTCCGCCGAAAAATACACCCGGCGCTACCGGGCGCGCCGTGCGATTCGCTTTGCGGGCTGGATGTCCTCCTCGAACGAGAACTTCTGGTAGTCGTACGTCGCCGCGACCTTTCCGGAGCGGCGCGTGGCTGGTCTCGCATAAGCGTCCCAGAGCGAATCTGCTCGGGTTCGCGATAGCAAGCGCACGTTCGTCATTCGCGGATGAGGAGCCGCTTACCTGGCGTTCCGGGGCTGCCTGATCGATCTAGCGCATGGCCGTCTTGCAACTGATCGACATCAAGCGCCGCATCCTGGGTGTCCTGGAAGTGCTGTGCCGATCAGGGACGCTAGCGACAGCAAGCAAACGGGCGGTCGGCTACGACGACTTGCGCGTACAGATCAGCTTCGATCGGGTTCGCCGCGCCGGACAAAGACCGTGACCGTCACCGCCGGCCACGCTGTCGACGCCGACCCTCGGCATCCATATGGCCTAGCCGGAAGACGCGACTGCCGATCCGCGAGAGCTTCGCTGCTCTGACGCCTGCTTTGGCCGCATGGTCGTCCGCAAAGGGCCATGTGGCCCTAGTCATACCGTGCACGTAGGGCGGATGATGGTGGATGAGCGATGAGGAGGTGGCTGATGGAAGTGTTTGACGACACATTCGTTCCCCCTGGCCTCGGCGATGTTTGGTTCGCGACTCGCGGTTGTCCAGCTTGCCTGGGCACAGCCCTTATTCCGGTGCGTACGCTGGACGCAGCACACTGGCTGTGCGATGAGTGCGGGCAGTGCTGGCGAGTCGAACACGGCTTGTTGCGCCACGTCGATCCGCTGTCATGTTACGGCTGCGCAACGCGACTGAAATCAGAATGCATCGCGTCGATGCAGAGCGCGTTCCCGCGCTTCGGGGCCGGAGCCGCCACCGACGACGACGAGGAACTGTAGGACCGATGCGCCCCGCAGTTAGTGCCGATCGGCGCTCGGCCGGCCAGGTCGGAATCGGTCGCAAAGTACGACGACGGTCGCTTGCTGTCGACGGTTCGGGCTAGCGGTTCGATCCGAAGCGGGAGGCGCGTGCCGTGCGGACCGTCCACTGGACGGCGTACGCGATCGCGCCGGTCGTAAGTCCGAAGAATCCACCAAGAATCGATGCCGGTATCCCAAGTTCGAAAACCGCAAACCATGCTGTAGCCGGATGTACCAGGAGGCCAACTACGAGGCCGACTGTTCCTCCGACCACCGTGGCAGAGACTGCACCTATCGTCGCCCATCGGAGAATCGGCGGCAATGCGCGCAGACTCGTCATCGCCCTGATCGTCCCTGGACTCCACCAGACTGGTTCAGGGCGCCTTGGTCGCGCCCGCGCCAGAAGAGGCGCCGCCCAGAACTGCCAGTGAGACTTCGTTGGTCGTTGTTCGCGGTTCTCGATCGAAGGTGGTTGGGGTTCGCGATCGGCGGTGAGTGCGGTCGGATCTGAACTGTCGAAGCACTCGTGTGCTCGGAGTGCGTGTCGATCGGACTGTGCTGGAAAAGGGCACGCCCCGTTCCGGAGGGTGACCGAGCCGGCTGCGCAAACGACGAACTCCGCCGCCTCGGCCGCTACCCCGTCGTGGTCGTCGACGAAGTCGGCTACATCCCCTTCGAAGCCGAAGCCGCCAACCTGTTCCTCCAGCTCATCTCGTCCCGCTACGAACGCGCGAGCGTGATCGTCACCAGCAACAAACCGTTCGGCCGGTGGGGCGAAGTGTTCGGCGATCCCGTCGTCGCCGCCATGATCGACCGCCTCGTCCACCACGCCGAAGTCGTCAGCCTCAAAGGCGACAGCTACCGACTCAGAGACCGCGACCTCGGGAGAGTGCCCAACGACGACACACCGTGAACCACGACCCGACCACCGGGGTCAACATTCGACCAGTGAAACGGGGTCAACATTCAGCCGGTGTTGACACAGACGCGCCCGGCCCGCGAGCCCTCGAGCAACGCGCGCTGCGCAAATCACGCGGCGCGTCGATGTTCTCTATCGGCTGTGATGGGACCGCGTTGATCGATTGCGAGAAGGGCCTGCTCGTCGCGAATGCGTTCGCCCTGGCCGAAAAGTCTGGAGCTGTTCTCTCGGCGAGGTGTGAGAGGCCCGAATGGTCGCAGGCGGTAGCCCGAACACCTGATCGCTTGCGCGACTCCGGCGCTTCTGTTAACGACGAGCGTCCACCACGGCGGCGCGGGGCCCACACAGGACCATGGGCCGTGGGGGAAGAGCCGACGGCCATCAGGCCTGGGAGGTCCATCAATGAGAAAGATCATTGCAATCGGCGTCTTCATCGCCGCGTCTATGCTCGCGGTGACACCGGTCGCGGGACAGGAGCGCGTACGCCCCGGGGCTGCGGAATCGAAGCCGGTCGCCGTGGCTCTCGACCGAGCGTCGGCCACGGCAACAGGCGGCACCTCCGACGCTGCATTCGGCCCCGATGCCTCCGCCGGGGCGTCGAGCAGCAGTGTCGCGCCTCCAGCGGCAGTCGACGCGCAGACGTACGCGCGCGAGAAGGCTGAAGCGGCACGCGGACCTGCTCCGACGGGCGCGACCCGTCTGGCTGTGCCGGAGGCCCGGTCGGGGTCGGCAGACCCTTCTGCCTCTGCCGCGCCGTCGGTTCCGCTCAACTTCGCCGGGCTCAACCGGCAGACCGCGGTCAACAACGGCTTCGTGTTCAATCCGCCCGACACGATCGTCGGCAAAAGTCCCAACCGCGTGCTCGAGGGCGCGAATAGCGCACTGCGGTTGTTCAACACGAGCGGTGGCGTCATCGCGACCTCGGACATGAATACGTTTTTCGGCGCGTCGACGACGAACGGGAGACTGTACGACCCCAAAGTCTATTACGACCGGAACGCGACGAACCCCCGGTTCTTTGTCGTCGGGTTGCAGGCAGCCGGCAAGGGCGATACGAACGCCGCGAACGACGTTTCGCGGATCTGGGTCGCGGTGGCGCGCAGCAGCGATCCGGCCAATCTTTCATCGTCGAATTGGTGCCGGTACAACATCGAAGGCCGGCGGAACGTCGGCACGTCCGATGTGAGCTGGGCGGACTATCCCCAGATCGGCGCCGGTAGGGACTCGTTCTCGTTCGCGGTCAACAACTTCCGCTTCACCAACTCGACCTTCACTTATGCGGTGATTCACGTCTGGAACAAGACCATTGCTACAAACAACGCTTCGAGCTGCCCGTCGATCCCTCAATACACGTTCCAGCCGTCGTCGACGATCGCGAACTTCACCGCGTTCACGATTCAACCCGCCCAGAGCTACACGAGCCCGTCCTCGTTCAGCGGGACAACTAATCCGGCGTACTACATGAGCACCACCCGCGGCAGCAGCAATCAGTACCACGTGTACCGGATCCGCAACGTCGCGAGTGCGTCTCCCACCCTGACATCGGTCACGCTCACGGGTCATAGCTACATCATCCCGCCGGCCTCGCCCCAGCCGAGCTCGTCGATCGTGATCGACACCGGAGACAACCGCATGCTGCAGGTCGCAGGGATCGGGAACACGCTCGTCGGGATGTTCACGACCGGCTGCAACTTCTCGTCCCCGCCGAACGAGTCGTGCTCGCTCGCACCGCGGGTGACGGTAGGCCAAAATGGGAGCGGCGGACTCACCGCGACGCTGGTGGAGAATACCTTCGCCGGGTTCGGTGACAACATCTTTGTGCACCACCAGAGCATTGCCACGAACACGTCCTTGCAGTCGGCGTCGACGTGGGAGTACAGCGGCTCGGCTAACCATCTGAGGTCCACCGCGATGTTCAAGAACGTGAACGCCGCATGGAGCGGCGTCTCGACCTACGCGGCCGGCACGTGCTCGCTGCCGGCCACGGCACCGAGCGCCACGATGGCGCGCAGCGGCGACTATTCGGGCGCGCAGCTCGATCCCGCGCTCACAAGCTTCTGGCTCGCCGGTGAGGAGGCGATCACGATCGGCGGCTCCTGCCAGTGGCAGACGAGGATCGCGCGGTTGATCCCATAGTCGAATTAGAGGCGGCGCGTGGGGTCCGAGTTCCTCAGGGAACCCCACGCGCACCGCCAAGTGCCAGCGACGGAGCTCGCCAGGGCCTCATCTCCAACCCGGGGCGCACTCCGGGCAGAAAGGGGGACGCCAGCTTCTATCTCACCGTCGCGGAGCTCGACAAGGTCGCGGCGCGTGCGCAGAGTCGGCGTCAACGCGCCTTTCGTCATCGATGCCAAAGCAGCTCATCGACTGAACCCGAAGGGTGAACGCCTCACAGTGCGAGCGGGGAGACTTGAACTCCCACCTCTTTCGAGACCAGGACCTAAACCTGGCGCGTCTGCCGATTCCGCCACGCTCGCGTGCGTCTATCTTCGCACCTGGGGCCGGCTCCGGGACCGGAGCTATTCTGCGTTTCCGAATCTTGGTGCCCGAATTCCTGGTGCCTGTACTTCCGAAGGTGGAGGGTCCGCATGGGTAAGCAGATTCCGATCGTCGACTATCTGGCCATCGACGACGGGCCTCCGCACCTCGTCGCGTGGGAGGCCGTCGATTCGGGGGCGCTCTACTTCGACCGCCGCAACGCGGACGCCAATGGCGGCGGCACCGAGTTCCGCCGCAAGAAGCTCGGTACCACCGGCATGGTGCGCTCGTTCACGATCGTGAACCGCGGCGTCCCCGGTGTCCCGGTTCCCTACGTGTCCGCGCTCGTCGACATCGACGGCGGCGGCACGGTCAAGGCGAATCTCCTGAACACGCCGCCCGACCCGGAACACGTCAAGCTCGGCATGGCCGTGAAGATGTTGACCTTCCCCGCGGGTACCGACGACGACGGCACCGAGGCGATCGCGTTCGCTTTCGAGCCGGCTTCCTGACTTCTCGAAAAGCCTGAAAGGCGCAGCATCATGAGTGACGACAAGAGCAGCGACAGCGGCGACAACGTCTGGATTCTCGGCACGCACATGACCAAGTTCGGTCGTCACGGCGACAAGGACCTGATCGACCTCGCGAGTGAGTCGGCGCTGGGCGCGATGAAGGACGCCGGCGTCACGATCCACGACATGGAAGTGCTCGGCTGCGGCAGCCTGTTCAACGCGCAGGCCGGCGTCGGTCAACAGTTGCAGAAGCAGATCGGCCAGACGGGCATTCCCGTCTACAACGTCGCCAACGCGTGCGCGACCGGTGCAACCGCGCTGCGCACGGTGCTGCTCACCATCAAGGCGGGCGAGGCCGACATGGGCCTCGCGGTCGGAGTCGAGCAGATGGGCAAGGGTGGTCTGCTCGGTGCGGGCGGCAAGGGTGACCGCGGGCGGAAGGTGTACGAACCGAGTGGCCGGTACGGCTCGGTCATGCAGGTCGAAGGTGTGCTCGGTACCGGCTTGATGCCGGGAGTGTTCGCGCAGGCGGGTATGGAGTACGCGTACGAGAACGGTGGTGTCGAATTCGAGCAGTTCGCCAAGGTCGCGGAGAAGAACCACGCGCACTCCACGCTGAATCCGCTCGCGCACTACCAGAAGCAGTTCTCGCTCGACGAGGTCATGGCGGCCGAGATGATGAGCTACCCGAACACGCTCCTCATGTGCTGCCCGAACACCGATGGTTCGGCGGCGGTCGTGTTGGTGAGCGAGGAGAAGCTGCGCACGCTGTCGAAGGACCAGCAGAAGCGCGCGGTCAAGATCAGTGCCTCGGCGTTGACGACCGACCCGTGGACGGAGCACGCCCAGGTGCAGCCCGACGTCAACACGCTCACGCGCAACGCGGCCAAGAAGGCCTACGAGACCGCGGGCGTGTCGCCCCAGGATCTCGACCTCGTCGAGCTGCACGACTGTTTCGCGACGGCCGAGCTCATCCACTACGACAACCTGATGCTCTGCCCGCCGGGTGAGGCGGGCAAGTTCATCGACGAGCGCGGCCCCTGGCGCGACGGTCAAACCCCCGTCAACGTCAGCGGCGGGCTGATCTCCAAGGGCCACCCGATCGGTGCGACCGGTATCGCCAACGTCTACGAGGTGGCAACACACCTGCGGGGCGAGGCGGGCGACCGCCAGATCGAGGGCGCGAAGGTCGGCCTCACGCACGTCATCGGCCTCGGCTCCGCCTGCGCCGTCCACATCCTCGAAAAAGCCGCCGTCTAACCCGAAAACCCTGCCCACTGTTGGCAGGGAAACGTGCGTCAGGCGCCTGAAATCCTGCCCACTGTTGGGAGTGGAAACGGTTAGACGCTGGTCCAGCCGCCGTCTACGCAGACGACCTGGCCGGTGACGAAGCTGCTCGCCGCGCTCGCGAGGTAGAGCAGCGCGCCGTCGAGCTCGTGCTCTTCGCCGCCGCGTCCCATTGGGGTGCGTTGACGCATCCAACGTTCCGCGTTCTCGTCGCCGAACATCAGGCCTTCGGTCATCTCGCTGCGGAACCATCCCGGCGCAAGACAGTTCACGCGCACTCCGCGCCGCGCCCACTGCGCGGCGAGCTCACGCGTCATGTTGACGAGTCCACCCTTCGACGCCGCGTACCCGGCCTCCGGGATCTGGCCCACGCCGACGAGTCCCCAGATCGACGCGACGTTCACGATCGTGCCACCGGTCTCCACCGCGACCATCGCCCGCGCGCACTCGCGCGCCAGCGCGAACGGCGCGACGAGATTCACGCGCAACGTCGACGCGAATTTCTCCGTCGTCTCGTCGAACGCGGGGGTGGGTGTGCTCGTTCCCGCGTTGTTGACGAGTACGTCGACGCGGTCGTAGTGCGCGAGCGTGGCCGCGACGAGCGACTCGGGCGCGCCGTCGAGCGAGAGGTCGCATCCCACCACGTGCGCGTCGCGCAACTCGAGCGCCAGCGCTTCGAGCCGTTCGACGCGCCGCGCGGCCAACACCACCTTGGCGCCCGCGGCGTCGAGCACGCGCGCGAACCGCGCTCCGAGTCCGGCACTCGCGCCCGTGACGATCGCGACCTTGTCGTCGAGACGAAACGCAGCGAACGGGTCGATGGGCACGGCCTGGGAATCTAGCCAGATGCTGCTGTAGCGTCCGTCGGATGGCGAGCGAGGACATCCGTCCCTTCCACGTCGAGGTGCCCGCCGAGGTGCTCGACGATCTGCGCGACCGGCTCGCGCGCACGCGCTGGCCCGACCAGATCCGCGGGAGCGGTTGGGACTAC
>JAODBI010000106.1 GCA_025463875.1 Actinomycetes bacterium | reverse complement strand
GTTCCCGTTCCCGCGACCGCGACGAACGTCAACGGACCGGGACGGATCCGAGGACGGCGGTGAGCGCTCGTAGCAGGTGGTCGACCTGGGCCTTGCTGTGTGCGGCGGACACGGTGACGCGCAACCGGGACGTACCGGCGGGAACCGTCGGCGGCCGGATCGCCGGGACGAGCAGGCCCTCGTCGAGGAGCGCGGTGGCGGCGTCGAGGGCCCGTTGCTCGTCACCACAGAGGAAGGGCACGATCGGGGATGGGTGACCGGCGCGCAGGTGGTCGACGTGCGCGCGCAGGCGCGCGACCAGGTCGGCACCTTCGGGGCTACGCACGATGCGCAACGCTGCGAGCGCGGCGGCGGTGTCGGCCGGGGTGAGCGCGGTCGTGAAGATGTACGGACGGGCGAGGTTCTCGACGAGCTCGATCGCGCGCGCCGGGCCGGCCACGAAACCGCCGAGCGCACCGAGCGTCTTCGACAGTGTCCCGATGCGCAGCGCGTCGACGTCGGGGGACACGTCGAGCTCGGGGCCCAGCACCGCATGTGCTTCGTCAATGACGAGGAGCGCACCTTCGCGCGCGCACAACTCGCCGGTGGCGACGAGATCGGCAACGTCGCCGTCCATGGAGAAGACGGTGTCGGTGACGACGAGCGCGCGGCGCGCGCCCCGATCCCGCAGGAGCCGCGCGAGGTGGTCGAGATCGCGGTGCCGGTACACCGCGACGTCGGCCCGGTTAGCAAGACGGCAACCGTCGATGATCGACGCGTGGTTGAGCTCGTCGCTGCACACCAGCACGCCCGCGCCCGCGAAGGTGGTGATGACGCCGAGGTTGGTCGCGAACCCGCTCGGGAAGAGCGCCGCGCGGGGCATCGACTTCCACTCCGCGAGCTCACGCTCGAGCTCCGCGTGTACCGGGCGCGCCCCGACGATGAGCCGGGCCGACCCCGCACCTGCGCCCCAATGGTCGAGTGCCTCGTGCGCGGCCGCGATGACGGCGGGGTGCGCGGTGAGACCGAGGTAGTCGTTCGACGCGAACGAGATGACGGCCCGAATATCGGCAGTGAGTGTGCCTTCGGGACCCTTGGCGTCGAAGCTGCGCGGTGCCCGCCAGCGGCCGGACGCCCGGATCGCGTTCGCCTCGCTCTCGGCCCACGCGTCCCAGGTCATCCGCCGACCTCGTCGCCAACCTCGTCGCCAACCTCGTCGCCAACCTCGTCGATCGCCTCGCTCAGCGCGTGCACGACCCGGTGCAACTCTTCCGACGTGATGGTCAGCGGCGGCATCAGGGTGACGTTGTCGCCGATCGATCGCAGGAGCACGCCCCGGTCGACCGCGGCCGCGCTGACGCGCCGGCCCCACTTCAACCCCTCCGCCGGCGGCGCGAGCTCCACCGCGCCCATCAGTCCACGTAGTCGCACCTCTCGCACCGCGGACTTGGCGGCGACCCGGTCGTGCAACAACCCGGCGAGCTCATCGGAGCGCTCGCGCACGTTGGCAAGGACGTCCCACGCGTCGATGAGCTCGAGATGACGGAGCGCGACGGCGGCCGCGAGCGCGTTCCCGCCGAACGAGTGCCCGTGGTAGAGCGTGCGCTCGCCGAGGTCGTCGCCGAGGAACGCGGCGAAGACGGGCCCGCTCGCGGCCGTCACCGACATCGGGAGATAGCCCGCGGTCAGTCCCTTGCCGAGGCAGAGGAGATCGGGCCGAAGGTCGCACTGCTCCGACGCGAAGAGCGTTCCGGTGCGCCCGAAACCGGTCGCGATCTCGTCACAGATCAACAGCACGTCGTGGGCCCGGCACGCGGCGCCGAGCCGCGCCAGCCCCGCGTGGTCGGCGAGTTGCATCCCGGCCGCGGCCTGCACCGACGGTTCCACGATCACTGCCGCGAGCTCCGCCTCGTGCTCGGCGATGAGCCGGATCGCCTCGTCGAAACAGTTGGGATCGTCGAAGGCCGGGGCGCGCACGACCGGGAAGCGCAGTGCGTTGAAGACGTCGGCGCCAAAACCGTCGTCGCCGACCGAGAGCGCGCCGATCGTGTCGCCGTGGTAGGCGCCGCCGAATGCAAGGAAGGTCGACCGACCAGCGACGCCGAGGTTGTGCCAGTACTGGATCGCGATCTTCAGCGCCTGTTCGACCGCCGACGCACCGTCGCTGGCGTAGAGGAAGTGGGGGTCGTCGACGGGAACGACCCGGGCCAACGCCTCCGACAGCTCGATCACGACGCGGTTGCCGTTGCCGAGCATCGTCGAGTGCGCACCGAGGGCGAGCTGGCGCATGATCGCGTCGTCGAGCTCCGGCACGTGGTGCCCGAGGGTCGTGACCCAGAGCGACGAGATCGCGTCGAGGTAGCGCCGCCCGTCGATGTCGATCAGCTCGCGGCCCTCGGCCCGGTCGACGATGATCGGGCGGTTGTCGGCGAACGTCGACATCTGCGTGAAGCCGTGCCAGACCACCTCCGCGTCGCGTTGCACCCATTCGTCGTGCGCGGTCACCGGTGGATTCTGACGCACAATGACGTGATGACACCCACGCGGCCGCTCTGTCCGGGACGGGTCGGGCACTCGTGACGCAGGCGAGCGACCCGCTCAGCCTGCACGACCGGCTGCTCGCGGCGACCTATCGCTGTGTCGAGCGCTTCGGCCTGGGCAAGACGACGATCGACGACGTCGTGAAGGAGTCGGGTGTCTCCCGGGCGACGATCTACCGCCAGTTCGCCGGCGGCCGGGACGAGCTGCTGCTCGAGACCGTGGCGTGGGAGCTGGCCAACTACTTCAACCGTCTCGCCGACCACGTGCGGGACGCCCCGACCCTGGACGAGCTGCTGCGCCAGGGTCTCGCCTACGCCCACCGCTCGGTCGCCGAGCACACCGTGTTGCGCAAGATCATGGAGACCGAGCCGGAACGCCTGCTTCCGCTGCTGACCACCGAGTCGATGAAGTCGATCCCGTTCATCGCCGATTTCCTGCTGCCGTACCTGCGCCGGGAGACCGAGGCGGGTCGCCTGCGGGCCGGCGTCGACATCGAACGGGCCGCCGACTACCTCGCCCGTGCCATCCTCTCGCTCATCGGAGCGCCCGGGCGCTGGGATCTCGACGATCCCGAACAGGTCGCCGACCTCGTCGGGGTCGAGCTCCTCGGCGGCATCGCCGCCCTGTAACCCCCGAAAACCCTGCCAACAGTTGTCAGGAAAACCGGCGCCCAGCGCCGGAAATCCTGCCAACAGTTGGGAGGAATTCGGGTCCCTGCGACCCGTTTCCCTCCTATCCCGGACGCGCGCCGGGGCGGACGCTCGCGAACGCGAGCAGGACTGTGACACGGGACACAATGTGTCACTTGCCAAACCCATGACCCGGTTAGTGTCTGCCCGTGGGCAGACTGCATCGGCTTCGGGGATCCGATCGCTACCGCCTCACCCTTGAGATAGCGACAATCTTGGGCGCTCTCGGGTTTGTAATCGGCGTGCTGCGAGCGGTCAGCGCGTACGCCTCTGGACCAGTCGGGTTCCTCGCGGATCTCGACTGGTGGTGGTACCTGGTCGCAGGAGGCGCCACCATATTCCTCACCGCGCGATGGTTGGACCGAGGTCGCGTACCTGGAACAAGAGCGCGGATGGATGATCCGACGTTGGGCTCGTATCTGCGGCTCGAACTGGCGACACCTGACGCCTCGGCGAGTAGACCTGTTACTCCCGCGTTCGATGATGATGCTGAACGAGAGAACGATCGGAGGCACCTCGGCTTGCGGCCACTAGCTCCACTTGAGGTGGGCCTCACCATGTCGAAGTCCCCACCAGGCACGTTCTTCTTCATGCCTGCTCAGTGGGTCCCTGGCTCGCTGAGGAACAGTTCGATTCTCCCGATTACGAACGGTCCACACGGCAATGCGGAACTACAACACATGCACGATGGACGACGGTTCCTCCTCGGATATGTGACCGCCGAAGCGGCGTCGCGTCTCGCGCAATCCAACGAGAGCCTCGATCTGAATGTGTTCATGCGACCTTGGGCCGATAGCACTACCCGCGTACGCGTTCCGCTTGACCAGGTAACCGGAGCGACATTTCGACGGTTTCAGGATGGCGAACTGCTCGAAATGCGGTTGACCCCGCGATCGCCGGTTCAGCCTTGATCGAGGAGCTGCTGGATAGCCTCGTCGCCCGTCTCGGGCTCGACTTCGACCGGGACTGGATCGCAATGCTGGATTCCGAGTAGCGCGCGCAGCACTTCCTCGGCGTCGCCTTCGATGTTGAGGCGTTCGTCCATGTCGCGGATCGGATCGGTCACGCCATAACGATACGCCGAGAAAGCAAGTCTGGGGTCTCACCGCAGACGGCTCGTCTCGACTGCGCTGTCCCACCCTCTCGCTACCCTCCAACGATGCCCGAGGTCCCACCTTTCGATGCGAACGCACGCTTAGGCTGCGCCGGATCTCAACGGGGGGCGAGGCGTGACCGTAACGAAGAAAGTCCGTTTCTACACGCCGATGTCAGGCGACGCGCCATGGCCGGGAACGTTTCCCGCACAGGACGTGCTCCAGAAATTCGACGAGTTGTGGACGGACATCTCGAACGACGCCGCCTTGCTCCCGCTGTCCGGTTCTCGCGACCTCGCCGCGCAACATCTTCCGGACGTTGGCCGACTACGCAACGCCGTTCTCTACATGTTCCGTCGGGACGACTGGCCCATGGTTCACAACGTCGCCACGGGTCAGATCTCTCCGATCGCTCTGGGCGACGACCAGGAGATCGCCGAGCCGACCTATTTCGGGTTCGGTCCGAGGAACGTACTGGCGCTGCTGTACAACCATGCTGGCCCCAAGGTTCAGCACCTCGAGCGATATCTCGCTCACTTCTGCGACTTGGATGTGACCTTCGCTCCAATCGTTCATCCCGATGTGATGCGCACGATCAACGAAGCCGCCGAAATCCGGTCACTTGGCGTGCAGATACCGCGGGCCAGGGTCGACGTCTTGCCGAACGACGATCCAATCACGCGCGAGATGCGCGTTTTGGCGAATCGCTCTCGCGCCCACATGCTCGACCTTCGCTGGTCGATCGATGCTCGATCGGGGGATTGGGCGGACCGAGACTCGTTCACCGCGTGGGCCAAGGGCCTTGTGCAGACCTTTGGTCGCCATCTCGATGCCTTCAAGAAGGTCGAAGTGAGGGTCGCGCCCCACGACGCGCCGGACAATCCCGCACTCGATCTGCTCCACGAAACCATCACCATGACTGAGCACGTCGAG
>JAODBI010000100.1 GCA_025463875.1 Actinomycetes bacterium | reverse complement strand
CGCTCCTCGTGCACGAACGCGAGAACGAGCTGTTGCGCGCGCTTGCGAATTATCCGGACGCGATCCACGAGGCGGCCCAGGCCCGGGCGCCACAGAAGGTCAGTACATGGGTCCGCGATTTCGCCGGCCATTTCCACAGCTTCTACCGCGACTGCAAAGTGCTGTCGGAGGACGAGGACCTGACGCAGGCGCGGCTCTGGCTCACCGAAGCCTGCCGAATCGGTCTCGCGAACGCGCTCGCGGTGCTCGGTGTCAACGCGCCCGACGAGATGTCGCGCGTCGACCGCGACGACGAGTCGTTCGAGGAATGACGGCGTTCGACCTGTCCTTGTTACCCGCGTCGACCACCGTCGGCGCCGACGGCCGCGTGGCGATCGCGGGTGTCGATCTCGAATCGATCGCCGGCGAATTCGGCACGCCGCTCTACGTCTATGACGAAGCCGACATGCGTGCGCGTTGCCGCGCGTACCGAGCCGCGTTCGGCGCCGGCGTCGCCTACGCGAGCAAGGCCTTCCTGTGCGTCGCGATGGCGCGCCTCGTCGAGGAAGAGGGTCTCGATCTCGACGTCGCGACCGGCGGCGAGCTGTTCGTGGCGCTCGCGGCGGGCTTCCCGCCCGACCGCATCGTGTTTCACGGCAACAACAAGTCGACAACCGAGTTGCGGGCCGCGCTCGAGGTCGGCGTGGGTCGGATCGCGATCGACTCCGACGACGAGATCGGCCGGCTCGAGTCGTTGGTGCGCGACGACGGGGTGCCGGCGCCGAGTGTGCACATCCGGGTGACGCCCGGCGTCGAGGCGCACACCCACGAGTTCATCGAAACCGGCACGGAGGACTCGAAGTTCGGGTTCGGTCTCGACAGCGGTGAGGCGCTCGCCGCGGTTCGGCGGGTCGTCGACGGTGGCCTCTTGCACTTTGCCGGCGTGCACTGCCATATCGGCTCGCAGGTGTTCCGGCTCGACTCGTTCGAGCGTGCGGTGCAGAAGATGGTCGGGCTCGTGCGGACGATCGAGGTCGACGTCGGGGTATCGGTCGAGGAGCTGAATCTCGGCGGCGGTCTCGGCGTGCGTTACCTACCCGAGGACGCGCCCCCGACGATCGAGCAGTACGCGACGGCCGTGCACGAGTCCGTCGGGAAGGCGTTGGCCGACGCAGGCGTGCGCTCGCGTCCTCGGCTCTTGACCGAACCCGGGCGGTCTATCGTCGCGCCGGCCGGCATCACGCTCTACACGATCGGCACGATCAAGCCCATCGGCGGCATACGCACGTACGTCGCCGTCGACGGCGGGATGAGTGACAACCTGCGACCGGTGACGTACGGCGCGCGGTACGAGACGTTCCTCCCGGCGCGCGCGACCGACGATCGATCCGCGCTCGTCACGATCGCGGGCAAACACTGCGAGCAGGGCGACATCATCGTGCGCGACGCGGCGCTACCCGGCGACTTCCGCGTCGGTGAGATCCTTGCGACGCCGGTCACGGGTGCCTACTGCCACTCGATGGCGTCCAACTACAACAAGGTCACGAAACCCGCGGTCGTGTTCGTGCGCGAAGGCAGCGCGCGGCTCGTCGTACGGCGCGAGACCGAAGCGGATCTGGTCCGGCTCGACACCGATTCGTAAGCTCTGAACGGTCGAGCTCGAGCTCCGAAGTTCGAGCAACTTCTCCCGCCTTCCCCGGTGTCCTGGTTCCCGGGGAGAGACGATGTCGTCGAGTCTGGCCGCCGACGCGCGACTGGCAGCGGTCGCCGCCGCGCAAGCCGGCGTCTTCACACGTGCGCAGGCGACGGCCGCCGGCTTCGGTGCGACCCAGATCGAACGCCGGGTGCGCGCTGGTGTGTGGCACCGGATGTTCCCGAGCGTCTACCGACATGCGAGCGCGCCCGCGTCGGTCGGGGCGCGGCAATGGGGCACGATCCTGTGGGCGGGGCCCGGCAGCGTGCTCTCGCATACGAGCGCGGCCCAGATCTGGCGCATCCCGGTCGCGTCCGGATTTGCTCCCGAGGTCCTCGTGCCCGCGACGCGCGCACCGCGCGTCGCGGGCGTGACGGTTCATCGCGTCACACGATTGCGTGAGGTCGATGTCGTCCGCGTGCACGGCCTTCCGGTCACGACTCCGGTGCGGACGCTCGTCGATCTCGCGGCGGTGCTCGCCGCCGACGACCTGCGCGCCGCGCTGGAGCACGCGTTCG
This sequence comes from Actinomycetes bacterium, assembly GCA_025463875.1. GTDB lineage: Bacteria > Actinomycetota > Acidimicrobiia > IMCC26256 > PALSA-610 > PALSA-610. The sequence continues at coordinate 4,550 of JAODBI010000100.1, read as the reverse complement.
CCCGCGATGTCGTCACTGTCCGCGCGCTCGGCACCGGCCTCGACGAGATCGGCTCCACCGGTCGCCCCGGCACCGCCCGCCTTCGTGCGCTGCTCGCGGCGTTCGGTTCAGGAGCGGTCCGGCCATCCGCAAGAATGGCGGGGTGACAGACGTTGTGCGAGTCGGCCTACTGGGTTGTGGGAACGTCGGTGCGGCGCTGGTGCGTCTGCTCGACTCGAATGCCGATCTCATCACGCAGCGGTCGGGCGTGAGGCTCGACGTGACGCGGGTCGCGGTCCACAACGTCGCCAAGGAGCGCGACGTCGTCCTCGCGCCGGGTGTCCTTACGAACGACGCGGATGCCGTCGTCAGCGATCCCGCGGTCGACGTGGTGGTCGAGGTGATCGGCGGGGTCGAACCTGCCCGCCGCCTCATTCTCACTGCGCTGAAGTCGGGGAAGTCGGTCGTGACCGCGAACAAGGAACTGCTCGCGAACTTCGGCGAGGAGTTGTTCGACGCGGCGGAGACGGCCGGAGTCGATCTCCTCTTCGAGGCGTCGGTCGCGGGCGGCATCCCGCTCATGCGCCCGCTGCGCGAGTCGCTCGCGGGCGAACGCATCACACGCGTCATGGGCATCGTCAACGGCACGACGAACTACGTGTTGACGCAGATGACCGAAGCAGGCTCCAGCTTCTCCGAAGCTGTGGCCGAGGCGCAGGACCTCGGCTACGCGGAACGCGACCCCACCGCGGATGTCGAAGGGCTCGACGCGGCGTCGAAGGCCGCGATCATCGCGAGCATCGCATTCGGGGCGCGCATCGTGGCCGGCGACGTGTACCGCGAGGGGATCACGAAGATCAGCGCCGACGACATCGCGGCCGCGAAGGAGCTCGGTTACGTCGTCAAGCTGCTCGCGGTCGCCGAGGAGCACGACGGCGCGGTCGGCGCGCGCGTGCACCCCGCGATGGTTCCGATCGATCATCCGCTCGCGTCGGTGCGCGGCTCGTACAACGCCGTGTTCATCGAGGGCGAGGCAGTGGGGCAACTCATGATGCTCGGCCGCGGTGCGGGCGGCGGTCCGACCGCCAGCGCCGTGCTCGGCGACCTGATCGACGCGGCCAAGAACGTCCGGGCCGGCGCGCGGGGCGCGACGATCGGCGATCTCGTCCGCAAACCGATCCGACCGATCGACGAAACCGCCTCGCAGTTCTACGTTTCGCTCGACGTTGCCGATCAACCAGGTGTGCTCGCGACGATCGCAGGAGTCTTCGGAAACCACGAGGTCTCGATCCAGTCGATGCAACAGAAGGGTCAGGGCGAGGGCGCCCGCCTGATCTTCGTGACGCACCTCGCCCGGGAAGCGGCGTTGACCGCGACGATCCACGAGGTGCGCGAGCTCGACGTCGTGGTGCGGATCGGCTCCGTGTTGCGGGTCGTCGGAGGCGAGGAATAGTGGCTCCCCGGTGGCGGGGGATCATCGAGGCGTATCGCGAGCGGCTTCCGGTCACGAACAAGACCCCCGTCGTCACGTTGTGCGAAGGCAACACGCCGTTGGTCGACGCCCCGCGGCTCTCGGATACGGTCGGCGCGCGGGTGATGCTCAAGGTCGAGGGTGCGAATCCCACGGGCTCGTTCAAGGACCGCGGGATGACGATGGCCATCTCGAAGGCGGCGGAAGACGGCGCCAAGGTCGTCGTCTGCGCGTCGACCGGTAACACGTCGGCGAGCGCGGCCGCGTACGCCGCGCGCGCCGACATGCTCGCGGCTGTGATCATCCCCGACGGGCACGTGGCACTCGGGAAGCTTGCGCAGGCGTTGATTCACGGCGCGAAGGTCGTCTCGATTCGCGGCAGCTTCGACGACGCGCTGCACGTGGTGCGCGAGCTCGGGGAGCGCGGCGGCGTCACCATCGTCAACTCCATCAACCCGTTCCGCATCGAGGGCCAGAAGACGGCCGCGTTCGAGATCTGCGACGCGTTGGGCGAAGCGCCCGACGTGCACTGCATCCCCGTCGGCAATGCCGGCAACATCACCGCATATTGGAAGGGCTACGGCGAGTACGCGACCGACCGCGTCGTCACGAAGCGCCCACGCATGCTCGGCTGGCAGGCGGCGGGATCTGCGCCGCTCGTGCACGGCGAGCCCGTCGCGCACCCCGAGACGATCGCCACCGCGATCCGCATCGGGAACCCCGCCAGCTGGGACAGCGCGATCGCGGCGCGCGACGAGTCGGGCGGTCACATCGGGGCGGTCACCGACGCCCAGATCCTCGACGCGTACCGCATGCTCGCTTCACAGGAGGGCGTCTTCGTAGAGCCCGCGTCGGCGGCGTCGGTCGCCGGCCTCTTGCAGGCCGCGGCGGAGGGTCTGATCGAGCGGGATGAGACAATCGTGTGCACGGTCACCGGGCACGGGTTGAAGGACCCCAACCGGGCGATCGCGCAGATCGAGGCCCGACCCGCAGTGGAAGCGTCGGTCGATGTGGTCGTGGAGGAGCTCGGCCTCTGATCCGGGAGCCCATTCGAGCGAAGACACGGAAGGCAAGTGGAGTACGCAATGACGAGGAAGCGATGGATTGCAGCCCTCGGTGCGCTCGGAATCGTGATCGCGGCCGCCGTCACGACGGCCGCGGTGGTCCGAGGCGACGGTGATCACCAGGCCGACGACTCGCCGCTACTGCAGGCGCCGACGACGGCGCCGGCGCGCACTCCGCGCACGACTCCCCGCACCACTGCGCCGAAGCCGACCACGACGACGTTCGATGTCAGCAAGCTGCCGCATCCGCTGCCGCCGCCGGCCGATCCCTACGCGGCCGGTCCGGTCACCCGGCTCGGCTCGATCGAGATCCCGAAGATCGGCCTGCTGCACCCGGTCTTCGAAGGCATCACCCTGACCGTGATCGATCACGGACCGGGGCACTGGCCCGGTTCGGCAATGCCCTGCCAGCGCGGTAACTCCGTGTTTCCGGGCCATCGCGTGACGCATACGCACCCGTTCCTCGACATCGATCTCATCTCGCCCGGAGATCGGATCATCTTCCACATGCCGGGTCGCGACTGCGTCTACAAGGTAACTGGGACACAGATCGTGCAGCCGACCGCGCTATCGGTGACCGACCCGACGGTCACGCCCACCGTCACGCTGATCGCGTGTCACCCGAAGCACAGCGCGGCGCAGCGCATCGTCGTCAAGGGCACGCTCATCGCAGATATCCCCGTCAAGTCCTAGGCTGCGATGCATGAGCAGACCCGTTGCATTGATCACCGGCGCGTCCGTCGGAATCGGTGAGCAGTTCGCCCGCCAGTTGGCCGAGCGTGGCCACGATCTCGTGCTCGTCGCCCGCGACGCGGCGCGCCTCGAAGCGCTCGCCAAAGAGATCGAAGGCGAGAGCGGGGCGCGAGCAGAGGTACTGCCGGCCGACCTCACCGACGCCGGTCAGCTGGCCTCGGTCGAGGCGCGCGTCGCCACCGTCGACGTCCTCGTCAACAACGCGGGCTTCGGCACGTTCGGTTCGTTCCACACGCTCGACGTCGATACCGAGACGCGCGAGATCAATCTCAACATCGTCGCCCTCGTGCGGCTCACGCATGCCGCCGCGAGTGCAATGGCCGAGCGCGGCCGCGGTGGCATCCTCAACGTCTCGTCGCTGGCGAGCTTCCAGCCGGGCCCGTCGAACGCGACCTACAGCGCGACGAAAGCCTTCGTGACGTCGTTCACCGAAGCCGTGCACGAAGAGTTGAAGGGCACCGGCGTCTCCGTCAGCGCGCTATGTCCCGGGTTCACGCACACCGAGTTCCAGGAGCGCGCCAACGCGCCCGCAGGCGACGTGCCCGGCTTCATGTGGCAGGAGGCGCCCGAGGTTGCCCGCGCCGGTCTCGATGGTCTCGCGAAGAACCGCGCCGTCGTCATACCCGGCACCGCGAACAAGGTGATGGGGAATCTCTCCGCGGTGACTCCACACGCGATCACCCGGCGGGTCGGCGCGCTGGTGCTGAAGCGCGCGACGTCCTGAGACGTCAGGACGCGCGCGCGGTTATGCGGAACACGGTGCCGGCCCGCCCGACCGCGTAGATCTCGCCGCTCGGGTCCTCGCCGAACGTCGTGAGCATCGAGATGGTTTCATCGAGGTCGCGCTGCGCGACGACGCGTCCGTCGACGGCGACGACGCCGACGAGGTTCTGACGACAGTCGTCACCGAAGACGTACACGCCGCGCAGGGCCGGGATCGCGCGACCGCGGTACACATAGCCGCCGACGATCGCGCAGTTGCCGTCGGAATGGCTCGTCTCCAGCAGAGGATCGCGCGCGCCGGCCGGCGCGGTCCCGTTGAAGTCGTGCGCGCCCTCGCGGTCGCTCCAGCCCCAGTTGATGCCCTTGGCCCCGGCCCTGGCGAAGTCGACCTCCTCGTATTGGTTCTGGCCCACGTCACCGATCCACACGTCGCCCGTCGCGCGGTCGAAGGAGAAGCGCCACGGATTGCGCAGCCCCCACATCCAGGTCTCGGGACGGGTTCCCGCCTCTCGCACGAAGGGGTTGTCGGCGGGAACCGAGTAGGAAGCACCAGCCGCGGC
>JAODBI010000089.1 GCA_025463875.1 Actinomycetes bacterium | reverse complement strand
GAAGTCAATCCACGAGACCCGCAACGGCGAACTTCTCGGCCTCGTAATGGTCGGGCCTCACGTGACCGACCTGGTCGAGGCCGGCGTCATCGCGATCGATGCGAACGCGAACGTCGAGACCGTCGCCGACGGCGTGGCGGCGCACCCGACCCTCGCAGAGGCGATCAAGGAGGCGTGCCTACTCGCGCTCGGGCGCCCCATCCACGTGCCGAATCGAAAGCCCGAGCCTGATATGGCAGATGCCAGATATCCAAACGACCTGCGCTATCACCAGGAGCACGCCTGGGTGCGAGCGCAAGGCGACGAGGCCACGTTCGGGATCACCTGGTTCGCAGAGGACGCTCTCCAGGAGGTCGTCTTCTTCGACTCGCCCAAAGTTGGCGACGAGGTGACAAAGGACCGGGCGTATGCCCAGATCGAATCTGCCAAAGCAGTCTCGGACTTGATCGCCCCGATGTCCGGCAAGATCGTCGCGGTCAACGACGCGCTCGACAGTGCGCCCGAGACGATCAACCGGGATCCCTACGGACAGGGCTGGATGGTGAAGGTAACGCTGTCGGATCCTTCCGAAGCCAGTTCGCTGATGAGCGCCACGGAGTACGCGGCAATGCTCGAGTAATCACCTCCGGCGCGCGGTGGTCGCTCGACGGTGATCGAACAGTCGTCCGACTCGCGGGCGAGTTGGGGCACCACCTCGGAACGCTGACCGCTGAAGAGGCTCAATGAGCGCCCCGCACACCGAGCCACTCAAGGAGAAACGCAATGCCCATGATCGACGTCTACGCCGCCGCAGGAACGTTCGACGACAAGCACACGCTCGCCCAAGACCTTGCCAAGGCCGTGATGCGGTGGGAGCAGGTGCCGGAGATCTCGCTGTTCAAGAACAACACCGCCGCGTTCGTCCATGACCTGCCAGCCGCCGCAATCTCCAACGCCGCCGGCGAGACCAACTACGTGCGGGTACAGGTCCTCACCCCCGCCAACGTGCTCGACGCGACAAACAGATCGGCGTCGTCCGCGAGCTGACCGACATTGTCGCCGCCGCGGCCGTTGACCCGACCCTCCCCGCACGCCCCTGGGTGCTCATCACCGAATCACCGGAAGGCGGTTGGGGCATCGACGGCCACGCCAACACCGGTGACGACATCGTTACCGCGGCACGCGCCGAGCTTGGCGCGATCGCCGCAGCCAAACTCAAAGCCGAGTAGCGATGGAAGCGATCGGCGTGAAGGAGTTCGGTGACAACCCGAAGGCTTCGCCGATGAGTAGACGCAGTTGACCAGGCCCGGGCAAGCAGCCGGCGCGGACACTCCACCCGTGGTGGACGATACGGCGTTCCCGACGCTCGACGACGCCCAGCTCGCCGCGCTCGACGCGCTCGGGACCCGCCAGTCGGTCGCCACTGGCGAGTACCTCTATCGCGAAGGAGACGCCACCTACGACTTCTACGTGATCGTCTCAGGAGCCGTCGACATCGTCATCCACACTGACGGCGAGGAGCGGGTCATCACCCGTCACGGTGCCGGCCGGTTCCTCGGCGAACTCAACATGCTCACCGGCCTGCGAGTGTTCGTGTCGGCCCGCGTCGCCGAGCCTGGCGAGGTGATCGTCGTACCCGTGGCCGAGCTGCGGAGGGTATTGACGACGCAACCCGGCCTCGGCGACACGATCCTCGCCGCCTTCATTGCTCGGCGGGCCGCGCTGCGCACCGACGCGTCGGCGGCCATCCGTGTGGTCGGCTCGCGGTTCTCCCCCGAGGCGGTGCGCATCCGTGAGTTCCTGGCCCGCATCGGGGTCCCGCACGAGTGGCTCGACCCCGACCGCGATGCCGACGTCGAGCGCCTGCTGGTTGAGGTGGGCGTTCCTCCGGCCGAGCTCCCGGTCGTGATCGTGTCAGGCACGGTGTTGCGCCGCCCGACGGCAGGCTCGTTGGGCGAGTACCTCGGCTTGACCGTCGGCAACCTTCCCGACCGCTGCTTCGACCTGGTCATCGTCGGTGGCGGCCCCGCCGGGCTAGCCGCCGCCGTCTACGGGGCATCGGAGGGGCTGCGAACCCTGGCCGTCGACATGGTCGCGCCCGGCGGGCAGGCCGGCACCAGCTCGCGCATCGAGAACTACCTCGGCTTCCCGACCGGCATCTCCGGCAACGACCTGACCCAGCGCGCGCTGGTACAAGCGGAGAAGTTCGGCGCGCATCTCTCCGCCCCGTGCGCGGCCACGTCACTGCGGGAGGAGGGTGGACACCTCGTCGTGCAGCTCTCCGACGGAACCGAGGTTGCGGGTCGCGCCGTGATCGTCGCCACCGGCGCTCGCTACCGACGACTCGAGGTCGACCGCCTCACCGATTTCGAGAACAAGGGCGTGTACTACGCGGCCACAGCGATCGAAGCCCGAGAGTGCGCCCAGTCCCCCGTTGTCGTCGCGGGCGGGGGCAACTCGGCCGGCCAAGCCGCGATGTTCCTCGCCGAGTACGGCAGTCCCGTCACGATCGTCATCCGCGGACCCGACCTGAACGCGCGCATGTCCCGCTACCTCGTCGATCGCATCGACGCGCACGAGCGCATCGGGGTGTGGGCCAACACGAAGATCACGGGTCTCGACGGCGACCAGGAACTCAGCTCAATCCGCGTCACCGGCCCCGACGGACATGCGACGCTGCAGTGCGTTGCGCTGTTCTCGTTCATCGGCGCCGAGCCGGCGTCGGAGTGGTTGTCGCGATGCGCGGCCCTCGACGAACGCGGCTTCGTGCTCACCGACCGCTCACTGACCGAGCAGCACCTCGATGCGCGATGGGACACGTTGGCACGGCAACCCCTTCCGTTCGAGACGAGCCATCCTGGGCTCTTCGCTATCGGCGACGTCCGCGCCGGCTCGACCAAGCGAGTCGCCGCAGCCGTCGGAGAAGGATCGGCGGCCGTGAGCTCCGTCCACGAGTACCTCGCGTTCGCTCACTGACCGAAGCTCTGGACCCTCGGAGTAGAACAAGTTCGTTCGCCGATGCGAGGAGGCGCTCGCGCGCCGAGCGGCCGTCTGCCCCTTCACGGTGCGTCGACACGGTGTGCCTCAGTGCCCCAGGGGCTAGGTGATCCGTGGCGTCAGTGCCTGTGGTTCAGGCGTACGAGTTCGTCGAGCCGCGACACGAACCGCCCCAGGACCGGCGAAGTGTTCGACTTGCTGTAGCCCACTGCTATATCGATTGTCGGTGCCTCGCCTTCCAGCGGTCGG
>JAODBI010000072.1 GCA_025463875.1 Actinomycetes bacterium | reverse complement strand
CGCCTGCGGCCGCGCCGGCAGCGCCGGTCCAGTCGGCGCCGCCCCCGCCGAACATCGCTCCCGCGCCGGCGGCCGCGCCGCCTGCGTCGGCCGCGCCCAACGGGGGCGGAGCGGTGACGTCGCCGATCGTCCGGCGCCTGATCGAGGAACAGGGGCTCGATCCCGCCGCGATCCGCGGCAGCGGTGAAGGCGGGAGGATCACGCGCAACGACGTCCTCGACGCGGCCCGAGCGCGCGGTCCGGCCGCGCCCGCGACACCCGCTCCCGGTGCGACACCCGCGCCCGGTACGACACCCGCGCCCGGTACGACACCCGCGCCCGCGGCGCCTCAGCCCGTGGCGCGGGCATCGGGCGACGAGATCGTCCCGTTCGACAACATCCGGCGCCGCACGGCGGAACACATGGTGCGCTCGCTTGCGACGAGCGCGCACGTCTACACGTCCGTGCGCGTCGACTTCGAGCGCGTCGAACGGGTTCGTCAGGCGCATCAGGCCGAGTGGCGGGGCGAGGAGGGCTTCGCACTCACGTACCTGCCCTTCATCGTGCGTGCGTTCTGCGATGTGGTGCACGAGTACCCCTACGTGAACGCGAGTGTCGAAGGCGAGACGCTCGTCGTGCACCGCGACGTGAACATCGGCATCGCCGTCGACCTCGAATTCAAGGGTCTGATCGCGCCGGTGATCCGGACGGCCGACGGCAAGCGACTCCGCCTCATCGCCCGCGAGATCCGCGATCTGGCCAGCCGCGCGAAGTCGAAGCAACTGAGTCCCGACGACATTGTGGGCGGCACGTTCACGATCACGAACATGGGGCCCTTCGGCACGACGCAGACGTTCCCCATCATCAACCAGCCCCAGATCGCAATCATGGCGACCGACGCGATCCGCAAGGAGCCGGTGGTCGTCGAGGGCCCTGACGGCGAGGACGCGATCGTCGTGCACCACGTCGGGTTCCTGTCACTCGCCTGGGATCACCGCGCGTTCGACGGTGCGTACGCGGCTTCGTTCCTGAACGCGGTGCGCGTCGAGCTCGAGTCCCACGACTGGGAAACCGAGCTGGCATGAGCCAGGCGCAGACTGGAGGCTCGGACCTTCTCCTACGTTGCACGGGTGATCGAGGGCCGGAGGTCGCAGCGGCATGAGCATGATTGTGCGTCCGCGCTGGCTCGGAACCGTCCCGTATCCCGAAGCCGAAGCGTTGCAGCGCACGATTCACGAGTACGCCGACACCGACTACCTGCTGTTGCAGGAGCATCCGCACGTGTACACGCTCGGGTCGAGTGCGAAGCCGGAGCACGTCCTGCGGGAACCCTCTTCCGTGGGCGCGACGTTGGTGCACGCGGATCGCGGTGGCGACGTGACCTACCACGGTCCCGGTCAACTCGTCGGGTACCCGATCATCTCGCTGGCCGAGTGGAAAGCGGGTCAGCGCGACGTTGTCGCCTACGTCCGCAAGCTCGAAGCCGTGCTGGTCGCGGTCTGCGCCGACTTCGGGATCGACGCCGGCCGGTCGGAGGGTTTCACCGGCGTGTGGGTGGGTGACGAGAAGATCGCAGCGATCGGAGTGCGCGTCTCGCGGGGCCGCACCCGCCACGGGTTCGCGTTGAACGTCGATCCCGACCTCGCGATGTTCGAGCACATCGTTCCGTGCGGAATCCACGACCGCGGCGTGACCTCGATGGCGCGCCTTCTCGCGCGCTCGGTCGACATGCACGCGGTCGTGGATCGTGTCGTCGCCCGCTTCGGCGAGGTCTTCGAGTGCGACACCGCGGAGCGCCAAGACGTGGCGTGGCAACGACCGACGTTGCGGGCCGACGCGGGTGAGTCCGGAAGTGTGGCGATCGCGCTCACGCCCAAGCGGCCGGAGTGGATGCGCGTGCGCGCCCGCTTCGACGACGGCTATCTCGAGCTCAAGAAGCTGGCGCGCAACCTCGACCTCCACACCGTCTGCGAGGAGGCCGGTTGCCCGAACATCTACGAGTGCTGGTCCGATCGCACCGCGACCTTCATGATCAACGGCGATCGCTGCACGCGCGCGTGCGGCTTCTGCCAGGTCGACACCCGTAAGCCGCTCGAGCTCGACGCGGAGGAGCCCCAACGGGTGGCCGACGCGGTCGCGGCGCTCGGCCTTGCGCACGCCGTCATCACGTGCGTCGCGCGCGACGACCTCGCCGACGGCGGCGCATCGAACTTCGCGGCAACGGTCGACGCGATCCGGGCGACGAGTCCGGGAACCGCGGTGGAGCTGCTGATCTCCGACTGCAAGGGCGACGCGGCCTCGCTCGCGACGATCTTCGACGCCCGTCCGGACGTGCTCAACCACAACCTCGAGACGGTCGCCCGGCTGCAGCGGGCGGTGCGGCCCTCGGCCGGCTACGCCCGTTCGCTCGCCCTGCTCGGCCGGGCGAAGGCCGCGGGCCTCGTGACCAAGTCGGGCCTGATCCTCGGCATGGGCGAGAACGTCGACGAGGTGCGCGCGGCGATGGCCGACCTGCGCGCGGTCGGCGTCGAGATTCTCACCATCGGCCAGTATCTGCGACCCTCCGCGGTGCACGTCCCCGTCGCCAAGTGGTGGCACCCCGACGAGTTCGCCGCGCTGCGCGACTACGGCGAGGCGCTCGGGTTCGCCCACGTCGAATCGGGTCCGCTGGTGCGCTCGAGCTACCACGCTCGGGAAGGCGCGGATCGGCTCGTTTCCGCGCCGCACTGAAAGAATGGGCCGATGGCCGACCGGTTCTCGACGCTGCGTCCCGACCTCGCGCAGTGGTGGCGCGAGCAACCGATGTTCTTCGTGGCCACCGCTCCGAGCCGCGAGGACGGTCACGTGAATCTGTCGCCCAAGGGATACGACACGTTCCGGGTGCTCGGGCCCGACCGCGTGGCCTACCTCGACCTGACCGGCAGCGGCGTCGAGACGATCGCCCATCTCCGTGAGAACGGGCGAGTGACGCTGATGGCCTGCGCCTTCAGCGGCAACCCCCGCATCTCGCGCATCTACGGTCGCGGCCGCGTGCACACGGTCGGCTCGCCGGAGTTCGACGTGCTCGCCCCGCAGTTTCCGGAGCTCCCCGGAGCCCGGTCGATCATCGACATCGCAGTCGAGCGCGTCACGACTTCGTGCGGCTACGCGGTCCCCACGATGGATCTCGTCGACGACCGCGATCGTCTCCTCGAGTGGGCCAAAGCGAAGGGCGCCGACGGCGTGGTCGAGTACCGGCAGAAGAAGAACGCCGTCAGTATCGACGGACTCCCCGGGATCGAGGCGTGACTTACGGCGACCGCATCGAGCGCGTGCGGGCGCGCATGAGCGAGCTCGGAATCGACGTACTACTGCTGTCGGTGGGTCCCGACCTGCCCTACCTCACCGGCTACGAGGCGATGCCGCTCGAACGGCTGACCATGCTGGTGCTGCCGCGCACCGGCGACGCGCATCTCGTCGTTCCGCGGCTCGAGGCACCGCGCGTCCGGCCCCGACCCGAGCTGTTCGCGATCGTGACGTGGGAGGAGACCGACGACCCGGTCGCGCTCGTCGCCGGCATGATCCGACGCTCGGCCCGGCGCGTTGCGATCGGCGACCACACCTGGGCGCGGTTTCTGCTCGATCTGCAGCGCGCCGTTCCGTCGTGCGTGTTCTCGCGCGCGTCCGAGGTCGTCGGACCGATCCGGATGGTCAAGGACGACGACGAGGTCGCGGCCCTGACCCGCGCCGCGCACGCGGTCGACGCGATCGCGCGCGACATGCGGTCGGTCGGGTTCGGGGGCCGGACCGAACTGGAAGTTCACCGCGAGCTCGTCGACCGCATGCTCGCGGCCGGCCACGAGCGTGCGAACTTCGCCATCGTCGCGGCCGGGGCGAACGCGGCCAGCGCGCACCACGAGCCGACCGCGACGCGCACGATCGGCGACGGCGATCTCGTCCTCTGCGACTTCGGCGGCACGATGGACGGCTACTGCTCCGACATCACGCGCATGTTCCACGT
>JAODBI010000067.1 GCA_025463875.1 Actinomycetes bacterium | reverse complement strand
GAAGGTCAACGTCAAGGTGGTCGACTTCGACATCGGCCAGATCGCGGGCGCGCGGCTGCATTCCGACGACTACCACGGCCAGGCGCGGCTCGTCGTCGACGACGATCGTCACGTCATCGTCGGAGCGACGTTCGTGGGCCGGGGAGTGAGCGAGCTGTTGCACTCGGCCACGATCGCGATCGTCGGCGAGGTCACGCTGGAACGGCTGCGGCACGCGGTTCCTGCGTTCCCGACGATCAGCGAGATCTGGCTACGTCTGTTGGAGACGCTCGGCTATTGATCTTCGGTCAGTCGCCGTAGGGCTCGGTGCCGCCCGTTCGAACGGAGCGGGGACACCGGCCCGGCCGGGAATTCGGACCCGGCCGCCGGGCCGGGACGGCGATCAGTCGTCGATCGCCTGGTAGACGGACGTCGCGAAATCGCCCAGCACCTGGGGCGGGTTCGGTGAGGTCCAGGCCCGCTGCGTCAACGCCACCGGCAAGAGGTCTTCGCGCGGGTCGTTGAACCACGCCGTCCCCAGTCCGCCGCCCCAGCCGTAGCTGCCGACCGACTCGGTCATCGTCGTGCGCTGTGTCACCACGGACACGCCGAAGCCCCAGCCGTTGGCGTCGAAGAATCCGGGGGTGAGGCCCGAGACCGCTTTCTGCGCGGGCGTCAACTGGTCGGCCGTCATCGCCTCGACCGACGGTCGGGCCAGGATGCGTTCGCTCCCCAGCGCGCCCCCGCCGAGCAACATCTGCGCGAACGCGCAGTAGTCGGTGACGGTCGACACGAGACCCCCGGCCCCGGACGGGAACGCCGGCGGCCGGCTCCACTCACCATCCGGCGCATCCGTCTGTTCCAGCGCGCCCGTCTCGAGATTCGGCGCGTAGCCGGAGGCGAACCGGCCGAGGTCGCGAGCCGGCACGTGAAAACCCGTGTCGCGCATGCCGAGCGGATCGAAGATGCGCTCCCGCAGGAATGTCTCCAACGGTTGGCCCGACGCCCGCGCGATCAACACTCCCAACAGGTCGGAACCGGTGTTGTACATCCACCGCTCACCCGGCTGATGCATGAGCGGCAACGTGCCGAAGCGCCTGATCCACTCGTCGGGTCCCGGCGGCGTCGCCGGGCTCGGGGGCCCCTGACCGAGCATCACGTCGGCGAGCGCGTCCCAGATCGGATACGTGCCCGGCTCCGCGAACACCAATCCGAAGCCCAGGCGGAACGTCAGCAGGTCGCGCAACGTGATGGGCCGTTCCGCCGGAACCGTCTCGTCGAGCGGCCCGTCGATCCGGCGCAGGACCCGGCGATTCGCCAACTCCGGCAACCACTCGTCGATCGGGTCGTCGAGGCGCAGTGCGCACTCCTCGACGAGGATCAGCGCGGCCACAGCGGTGATCGGCTTCGTCATCGAGGAGATGCGGAAGATCGAGTCCGCCGCGACCGGCGTCCGGCCGTCGACCGCCAGCGTCCCGATCGCGTCGACGTGCACCTCACCGCGCCGGGCGAACACCGTCACGAGTCCCGGCACCTCGCTCCGCGAGACGTAGCCCGCCATGACATCGTGGACGCGCTCGAGGCGCGCCTTCGAGAATCCGCCGCCGCTCATGGCGTCACGCGCCCTCGGACGCCGCGAAGTCGGGAACCGCGGCGTGCGCACTCTCGACGCGCCCCTTCGGCTCCTCCCAGTCCTCCTGGCGGCCGAGCGCCGTCTCGTCGAGGATGAAGTACGAACCGCCGATCTGCTCGAGCCCACGTGCGTACACGGAGTTCGTATGGAAGATCCGGTCGCCGACCCGCAGGAAGTAGCTGCGGCCCGGGTTCTCGACCGACCCACCGTCTCCGAGGTACACCGGCGTGCCGAGCTTCTCCCATTCCGCCTTGGTCCGGAAGTTGTACTCGACCGGCGCGACCGACTCGTCGAGCGTGACGTGGAAGTCGTAGTTGAAGTCGCTTCCGAACGACGAGTACCACGGGAACGTCCAGCCCCGCTTCCGCTTGTACGTCTCGATCTTCTCGATCGGTGCCCGCGCGACGTATGCCAACGTCGTGTCGCGTGCGTGCAGGTGATCGAGAAGACCTTTCGAGACCTCGTCGGCTCCGGCCGTGCAGCTCGGGCAGCCGTCCTCCCAGCTCGGGTCGAACATGAAATGCACGACCACGAGTTGCGGGCGGCCTTCGAACAGGTCGGGCAGGGTCGCTTTCCCGTCGGGTCCCTCGAAGACGTAGTCCTTGTCGATCTCGACCATCGGCAGCTCGCGCCGTTCGGCGTTCAACGCGTCGCGCCGGCGGGTCTGCTCCTTCTCCTTGTCGAGCAGGGCCTTGCGCGCGGCGACCCACTGGTCACGGGAAACGATCTTCGGAAGGCTCATGACGTGCTCCTGGTTCGGTGCCGCGTACGAGAGTTGTGACCTCCCGGAAATCCGGAAGTCATCGGTGACTTCCTACCCGGAGGATGGTCTGGACGGTTGTGGAACCCCCGTTGCCGGAACCGATGATCGTCGGCTGCGACGTCAGCCGGATCACCGAGCCCGACGAGTGTGCGCTCGACGCCCTGGCGCGCTTGCAGCTGACCGCGCGCCGCCTGGGCGCGATCATCCACCTGCACAATGCGACGCCCGCGCTCGCCGACCTGATCGAGCTCGCCGGTCTGGCCGACGTGTTGATCGTCGAATCAGGCGTCGAGGTGGACCGGCAGATCGAAGAGCGGGAAGAGATTCGGGTCGACGAAGAAGTCCATCCCCGTGACGACTCCGCCTGAGATCTCCAGAACGTGAATCGACCACGCGGTGAACGAGCCGTCGGCGTTTCTCCGCCACTGCGCGAACCCGGGCACGCCGTTGACCTCGACCGGCGCCAACCGCGAACCTTCGCACTCGCTTCCCGGACCGAGTAGCCACGTGCGGTACTCGCCGGCACCGCGCATCCAGAGCGGATACGGCGGCATTTGCATCCGCACGTCCTCGTGCAGCAACGCCACGAGCGACTCGATGTCGAAGCGCTCGAACGCGTCGACGTAGCGCGCCAGCAACTCCTGTTGCGCCTCGTCGATCGGTTCGGGAGTGTCGTGCACGGTGACGTTGTGCTCGGTCAGCGTCGACCGCGCCCGTTGCAACGCGCTGTTGACGGAGACGACGGTCGTGTCGAGCAGCTCGGCGACCTCGGCCGCCTTCCACTTCAACAACTCACGCAGGATCAACACCGCGCGCTGGCGGGCCGGCAGGTGTTGCAACGCGGCGACGAACGCGAGGCGGACCGACTCGCGTACCTCGGTTTCCTCGGCCGGATCGCCGGAACCCGACATGACACGGCGGTCGGGAACCGGCCCGAGCCACATGTTCTCGGAGGTCGGCGGATCGAACGGCGCGTCCGCGTGGCCGACCTCCATGATGTCGATCGGCAACGCCCGGCGCTTGCGACTCTTCAACATGTCGAAGCACACGTTGCTCGCGATGCGATAGAGCCACGAGCGCAGCGCGCTGCGGCCCTCGAACCGATCGAAGCTGCGACAGGCGCGCACCAG
>JAODBI010000064.1 GCA_025463875.1 Actinomycetes bacterium | reverse complement strand
GGCGTGAAGATCTTCAACTGGCTCGCCACCGTGTGGGGCGGTGCGGTTCGCCTCAGAACCCCGATGCTGTTCGCGCTCGGCTTCATCGCGCAGTTCACGATCGGCGGCCTGTCGGGCGTCATGCACTCGATCGTTCCGAGCGACACGCAACAGACCGACACCTACTTCGTCGTCGCACACTTCCACTACGTGCTGTTCGGTGGTCTCGTATTCGCCGTGTTCGGCGGCTTCTACTACTGGTGGCCGAAGGTCTTCGGCAAGATGCTCAACGAGCGCATGGGCAAGCTCAACTTCTGGCTCATGGTCATCGGGTTCAACCTCACGTTCTTCCCGATGCACTTCCTCGGCTTCGAGGGACAGCCCCGCCGCACCTACACGTATCCCTCCGGCATGGGTTGGGACACGCTGAACCTGCTCGCCACGATCGGCGCGTTCATCATCGCGACGTCGGTGCTCGTCTTCATCGTGAACATCATCTTCACGAGCCGGCGCGGTGAGCGCGTCGGTCACGATCCGTGGGACGCCCGCACGCTCGAGTGGAGCATTCCGTCGCCGCCGCCCGAGTACAACTTCGCGGTCGTTCCCGTCGTCACGAGCCTCGACGACTACTGGCACCGCAAGTACACCGAGGACGACGAGGGCCGGCTGGTGAAGCTCCCCGCGGGTGGCGCCGACGGCGCGGGCGACGCCGATCTCGTGCCGGCCGGTTTCGACCCGAGCAAGATCCACATGCCGTCGCCGTCGTACTGGCCGCTGATCTTCGCGCTTGCGCTGCCGATCATGGGCTACGGATTCGTGTTCAAGAATTGGTGGCTGCTCGCCGCCGGTGTCCTGGTCGGGTTCTTCGGCCTCAACGGGTGGGCGATCGAACCGTCGGCCGAACCCGACCCCGCGCACGGGGAGGTGCACTGATGACCCAGGCAGTCGTCAGCAGTGGCGCTTCCGAGCTCGAGCCGACGCCCGCCTACGGCGACCACCGGCACGCCACCAACACCGGAGTCAGCAACTCCAAGCTGGCGATCTGGTTGTTCTTGTCGTCGGAGGCATTGTTCTTCGGTGCGTTCATCTCGACGTACTTCCTCTACCGCGGCCGCGACGCCACGTTCCTGAAGGGCCCGACGCCCGACAAGCTCCTCAACATCCCGTTCACGTCGGTGACGTCGTTCGTCTTGTTGATGAGCTCACTCACCATGGTGCTCGCGCTCGCCGCGATCCAGCGCGGCGATCACCGTCGATTGCGGATCTGGCTCCTCGCCACGTGCCTCTTCGGTGCGACGTTCATCGGTGGTCAGCTCTACGAGTTCACCCAGTTCTACCGCGAGGGCTTGCATCTCGGAACGAACATGTTCGGCACGACCTTCTTCGTGCTCACGGGTCTGCACGGCGCGCACGTCACGATCGGAATCATCTGGCTGCTGCTGGTATGGGGCCGCTCGATGCAGGGAAGGCTCCCGACCGAGAAGTCGGAGGCGGTCGAGATCGCAGGCCTGTACTGGCACTTCGTCGACGTGGTGTGGATCTTCATCTTCACTGCCATCTACCTGATCCCGACGCACTGAGGATGAAGGCATGAGCGATAGCACCGACCTGGTCACGCTCGAGGAGGCGGGAACACCGGCCGCGGGCGCGATCGACGAGATCGCACCGGCCGGCGATCACTCTCCCGTCGGAGCCGTCGAGCACTCGCACCCCGGACCGCGCCAGTACGTACTGATCGCGATCGTCCTCGTGATCCTCACCGCGGTCGAGGTCGCGACCTCGTACCTCGAAGGTCACGTCAACTCGAACCTGATCATCGTGGCGCTCGCGATCATGGCGGCCGTGAAGTTCTTTCTCGTCGCCGCCTGGTACATGCACATGAAGCAGGACTCCGCAGTGTTCCGGCGTCTTTTCGTCAGCGGGATCATCCTGGCGTCGATCGTGTACGGCATCTTGTTGCTGTTCTTCTCGAGCACGGTCCTGAAGTCGTAGATCACCGTGCTGGCCGACGTCGCCTTTCCCGCTTGGGCCCCGCACCCCGACGTCTGGCTCCTCGTCGGCGCGATCGCCGCGGGCTACGCGTACGCGGTGAACCGGCTCGGGCCGCGGCTCGCGCCGACCGGCTCGGCCGTGGTGACCCGCTTCCAGATCGCGACATTCTCGGCCGGGCTCCTCGCGCTGTGGGTCGCCTCCGATTGGCCGATCCACGATCTCGGCGAGCGTTACTTCTTCTGGGTGCACATGGTGCAGCACACGACGTACGCGATCATCGCCGCGCCCTTGCTGCTCATCGGTACGCCGGCGTGGTTGGCGCGCTGGCTCCTGTCGCCGCGCTGGTTGCTGCGCGGCGTGCGCTACTGCTCGCGCCTGATCCCGGCCACGCTGATCTTCAACTTCGTGATCATCGTCACGCACATTCCGGTCGTCGTGGACGCGTCATTGCACCATGCGCTCCTGCACTTCGGGCTGCATGCGTTGATCGTCGTGTCGTCGCTCATCGTGTGGATGCCGTTGCTGAGCCCGCTGCCCGAGATCCCGCGGCTGCAGCCGATCGCGCGCATGCTGTTCTTGTTCCTGCAGTCGGTCGTCCCGACGGTGCCGGCGTCGTTCCTCACCTTCGGCGACCGACCGCTGTACAAGTTCTACGAGACGGTCCCGCGCCTGTGGGGGCTGTCGGCACTCGACGACATGCGCTTCGCCGGCCTGATCATGAAGATCGTCGTGGGCTTCAGCTTGTGGATCACGATCACGATCATCTTCTTCCGCTGGTATAACGCCGAAGAGTCCGGATCACCGGCGCGGCGCGCTTCGCGCGACCTCGACCGCGACCTCATGGAGTTGCAGAAGCAATGACGAACACTCCCACCGACGAACGCGAAGTCGAACCGGACGACGCGGCCACACCGGTCCCGGCGTCGTCCGCCCCGCCGGCGCCGCCCGCGCCCGAGCCGGTGCCGTTCTGGCAGCGCCCGCTCGTCGAGCGATTCCTCGTCCCGCTCGTGTTGCCGGTCGCGGCGGTCGTTGGGCTCGTCGCGTACGTGTTGAACATCTCGCGGATCTTCTTGTCCGGCCACGGGCACATCCCGGTGATCGTCGGGACGGTCATCACGGTGATGATCCTCCTGGGCGCCACGCTGCTGTCGGCGGGGTCCGACCGGCTGCGGGGTTCGGCCGTCACGCTCGTCGGCGCTGCGTTCATCCTCTCGATCATGTCGGCGGGCTGGTTGGTGGTCGGGAGCTCGCAACCGAAGGAGACGGGCCCGAGCACCTTGCCGGAGACGCTGAAGGTCTCGCAGCCGCCGATCCCGGTCACGGCCGCGCCGGGCGGCAGGCTCGCGTTCGCGCCGAACCAGCTGAACGCGAAGACCGGCCTCGCGAAGATCGACGTGACGGTCGCCGGCGCCGGGCACACGTTCACGATGCAGGACTCGTCGACGTTGTTCAAGCAACTCGACCTGAACGCGGCGGGCACGCAGGTCACCGGTATCGGCTTCTTCGAAAAGCCGGGGAACTACACGTTCTACTGTTCCATTCCGGGGCACGAGGCCCAGGGCATGAAGGGGACGATCACGGTGACAGGCCCGCCCGTCACGCTCGCAAAAGCGCTGACCGACGCCGGTAATCCGCCCGGCGCCGTTCCCGGCGCATAGCGCGCGGGAACGGGTCCGGGTCGAGCCCCGAGCTACGGAACGCGGACGTTGAGCGCGTCGCGCACCGCGTCCATCGTCCCGGGCAGCGGACCGACCCGTTCTCCGTCGGCGTACACCTCCATGGGGATCGACGCGTCGAGTGATTCCAGCTCGACGTGCGCGCCGCGCCGGGTCGTCACCTTGGGGTGGCCGACGTGCGTGCCCTTGAACACCTTGGGAAAGTTCCAGAGGAACTCGGGCCGCCCCATGGCGCCGACGATGGTGACGTCGAGCAGACCGTCGTCGAGCTTGGCGTCGGGCGTTACCCGCATCCCGCCCGCGTACGCGGGGCCGTTGCCGACCGCGACGAGCCACGCCGTCGTCTCGATCGACTCGCCGTCGACGCTCACGCGGAAGCGATGGGGTTTGTAGACGGCAAGGGTGCGCAACACCGCCGCGACATAGAGGGTCGTCCCCGACAAGCGGCGGACGGTGTTCGCCCAGCGGTTTGCCTCGGCGTCGAAGCCCGACGCGGTCACGCACGTGTACCAGCGGCCGTTGACGCGCCCGAGGTCGACGACCCGGTCCTGGCCACCCGCGAGTGCGTCGAAGGACCGCAACGGCTGTTTCGGGTCGTAGCCGAGCACGCGCGCGAAGTCGTTGCCCGCGCCGGTCGGCACCACCGCGAGTCGGCGTCCGGTGTCGGCGGCGACACCCGCGACCTCGGTGACGAGCCCGTCGCCGCCGCACGCGACGAGGTCATGGCCGTCGTCGGCTGCCGCGCGCGCGAGCTTCGTGGGCGCTCCCGGCTCGGGCGAGACGTGCAGCGCGATCCCCAACGCGCTCGCGGCGCGCTCGAGCTCGGGCAGCAGCTTCTGGGTCCGCCCCCGGCCGGCTACCGGGTTGACGATCGCGGTCCACGGCATCGCCGGAAGCTAGTTCGCCGGCGCGGGTAGCGTCCGAGGCCGTGCGGACGCAGCGGAGCCACGGACGGCGTAGCGAGGGAGCCGCAACACCATGAGTACGCCTGCCGACCTCGACCTGGCGCACATGCCCAAGCATGTGGCGATCGTGATGGACGGCAACGGTCGGTGGGCGCAACAGCGCGGGCTGAAGCGAACCGACGGGCACGCGGCGGGGGAGGAGGCGCTGTTCGACACCGTCGACGGCGCGCTCGACATCGGGCTGCAGTGGCTCACCGTCTACGCGTTCTCGACGGAGAACTGGCGCCGCCCGCTCGACGAGGTGCGCTTCCTCATGAACTTCAACGAGCGACTTCTGCTCGCGCGGCGCGACGATCTCAATGAGCGGGGCGTGCGCGTGCGGTTCATCGGTCGGCGGGGTGGGCGTGTGCCCGGTCGGGTCCGACGTCGCATCGAGGAGACCGAGGCGCTGACCGCGGGGAACCGCCGTCTCACGCTGACGTTCGCGTTCAACTACGGCGGCCGAGCGGAGATCGTCGACGCGGTGCAGACGATCGCGCAGGACGCGGCCGACGGCCGGGTCGACCCGGGGAAGATCGACGAGCGCACGATCGCCCGCCACCTCTACCGCCCCGACATGCCGGATCCGGATCTCCTCGTGCGCACGTCGGGTGAGTACCGGATCTCGAACTATCTGCTGTGGGAGCTCGCATACTCGGAGCTCGTCTTCACCGACGTCCTCTGGCCCGACTTCCGCACGAAGGACCTCGTCGAGGCGATCGCCGAGTACCAACGCCGCGACCGCCGCTTCGGCGCCATCTAGCCCCCGAAGTTGCAAACAGTTAGCAACGGAACGGACCTCTCAGCATCCAAAATGTTGCAAACAGATAGCAACGGAACGGACCTCCAGGCGTCCAAAATGTTGCAAACAGTTAGGAGGAAAACCGGCGCGGGGGACCACTTTCGCGCCGAACTGTTGGGAGGAAATCCGGGTATGGCGGGGGAGGGTGGGCGAATTACACTGCTGTAATGCCGGGGCTGTATCGGGACGAGGGGGTCGTCCTCCGCACGATCAAGCTCGGTGAGGCGGACCGCATCGTCACGGTGCTCACGCAGGGTCACGGCAAGGTGCGCGCCGTCGCCAAGGGCGTCCGCAAGACGTCGAGCCGGTTCGGGGCGCGGCTCGAGCCGATGACCCGAGTCGCGCTCCAGTGCTACCGGGGGCGCGAGCTCGACGTCGTCACCCAGGCCGAGACGCTCGAGGCGAACCGCGGGCTCCGGGAGCAGTACACGTTGCTCACCCACGCCATCCCGATGCTCGAAGCGGTCGACGGCGTCGCGCAGGAGCACGAGCCGAACCCCGCGCTCTACCGCATGCTCACGGGCGCGCTCCGGGCGCTCGGCGAGTTGCAGAACCCGGTGGTCACGTCCGCGTTCTTCTGGAAGCTGCTGTCGCTCGAGGGCATCCACCCGATGCTCGACGGGTGCGCCCGCTGCGGTCGCACCGAGGGCGATGACGACGCCGGGCTCGTCGCGTTCGATCTCGACGAAGGCGGCGCGCTGTGCCGGGCGTGCGCGCGGGGCGGGGGCTGGCCGCTCTCGTATCCGGCGCTCGATCTCTTGCGCCGGATGCTCGGCGGTGGCTTGAACGGTGTCTTCGCCCAGCCCCCGGGACCGGAGACGCACGAGGTCGAACAGCTCGGCATCCGGGCCGTCGAACATCACGTCGAGCGCCGTCTGCGTTCCACCGCGCTGCTGTAACCGCCTCCCGGCGCCCGCAAGCGCCCGGCGAACGCACCGCGATGGGCGGGCTATGGGCCGGGGAAACACGACGCTCCCGACTAGCCTGGACTGCCTATGGCAGCCGCCCGCGACCCCAAGTTGATGGAACGCGTCGTCAACCTCGCCAAGCGTCGCGGTCTGGTGTTCCCGTCGTCCGACATCTACGGAGGGTTCCGCTCCACCTGGGATTACGGACCCCTCGGCGTGCTGCTCAAGCGCAACGTGAAGGACGCCTGGTGGCGTTCGATGGTGCAGCTCCGCAGCGACATGGTGGGCCTCGACGCCGCCATCCTCATGGCCCCGAAGGTCTGGGAGGCGAGCGGCCACGTCGCCACCTTCACCGACCCGCTCGTCGACTGCCGCAACTGCAAGGAACGCTTCCGGGCCGATCAGCTCCCCGACTCCGGCGCGTGTCCGAACTGCGGTGCTAAGGACTCGTTCACCGAGGCCCGCAACTTCAATCTGATGTTCCAGACCCATGTCGGTCCGATCGAGAGTGACTCGTCGATCGCGTACCTCCGGCCCGAGACGGCCCAGGGCATCTTCGTCAACTTCAAGAACGTGCAGACGACCACGCGCAAGAAGCCGCCGTTCGG
>JAODBI010000057.1 GCA_025463875.1 Actinomycetes bacterium | reverse complement strand
AGTCAACCAGAGGAAGATCGGCCAATGCACCACGTAGACGCCATAGCTGATTCGGCCGAGCACCCGAAGAGGTCGAAACGACAGTAGCGCCGAGACCCAGCCTCTCTGGAGGCACGCGCCGATGATCGCTGCCGTGCACAAGGCGTTGAGCACCAGTCCCCCGCGGAAGAGGAACGGGCTTCCAAGGCGCATATGCGTCCACAAAACCAGCAGCGCGCCGAGACTCACGAGTCCAGCCACATCCGACGCCAGGCGCGTCCGCCGCGATGGTCTCTCGCCACCGATCACCACCACGTAGGCGAGCGTCACCCCCACCAACAGCTCGACCGCGCGCACGTCCGCGCCGTAGTACGCGCGGGTTACATCGCCGTTCCGCGTGAACCAAAGACCCGCAACGAAACTGATGATGGCGCAGAAGGCAAACGCTGCCGCGACGGACCTCTGACGACGCAAGACACGATGAAACACGTAACACGCGATCGGCAAAACGACGTAGAACTGCTCCTCGATCGCGAGCGACCAAAAATGCTGCACCGGTGAGGCAGTGGCGAAGATCGATCCGTACGCCTGGTGGGTGTGAATGAGCCACCAGTTCTCGACATAGCCCAGCCCCGCGAGTACGTCGCCGCGCAACCGAGCATAGGAAATCGCACCGAAGGCACCACGGAAGACGACGATCCCCGCGAGCGTCAACAACGCAACTGGCAGTAGTCGCCGCGCCCGTCGAAACCAGAAACCACGAAAGTTGAGACGACCCGAACCCTGGACCTCAGCTCGAACAAGACTGGCGATCAGAAATCCCGACAAAGTGAAGAACGTCGAGACACCCAGGAATCCACCCGGCGTCGCCTCCAACCCGCCGTGGTAACACAAGACCGCCGCAACCGCCACGCCACGGAGGCCATCCAGAGCCGGCACGTGTCGCGAACCAGACGCATCCACGTTCAAAGCAGGCGCGCCCCCCATCATCGGCGAGTCTCACACATAATTCGCTCCCCCGTCTTCTTGCGACGAGGAGCAAGCACACCGCGGCCACTCCCAGCGAATCCAGCCTCAACGCCGAGGTCCGCCGCCGACCGGGAGGATCGGGCATCGCACATCATGCGGCCGCTCACGTCGCGTGCGATGTGCGCGACGGAGAAGACACGCGCACTTCGCGAGAACGACGGCGGCGATCATGGACGCACCCGGAGCACGCGCGCTCGATAGTCCGACGAAGCAAGTCTGATCGAAAACCGTTCAGCGGTCGCGCCGTAGACACTTCGTATTCGATCAACCCCCCGTGGGAATTAGCGGTTTCGCGAGGCGCGGTTCGCCTGTTCGCAGCGATCCACGGACGCAACCGAAGAGCATCTGCGCCGCAGTCGGGCGGTCCGCAACAACACCAACGCACTACCAGACATCGTCAGCGCACTGGAACCGTCGACTCGGCGCGCGCGATATATGGGCGATGACCTGCTGCGTTCACGCAGGTGCCGAGGTCCGGACCCTGGTGCCGTATCGGGTTCGTTCCGTATTCGCTACGCGATCTTGATTCCAGCCGGCGAGAGCACGAACCAAATGCCACCCAGGCGTTCACCGTTCGCGCTGCCGGGCGCAGCGTCTCCCTGGAAGGTGTACAGCAAATGGCCGTTGTACGCGACCTGTTTGGTGCCATCCGACTGGGAGTGCACGGCAATCTTGGCCTTGTCGAGACCCGCACCCACTGTCGATGCGCCCGACACGGTCACGGCGGGCCATACCGACTTGAGGGTCGCCGGCACCTTGCTGGTCGCGCTCGTACCGTCAGGCATGAATAGGTACACGGTCTTGCCCGAGGCATCGACGATGATCTGCTTTCCGAGCTTGGAATTCGTCACCACAGTCAGCGTCGCGTGAGCCGCGACCGAGGTTGATGGCGTGCTCGACGAAGGCACGACCGATGACGAACTCGTCGACGACGATGTCGAGGTCGTGCTCACAGTCGTCGTGGACGTCGACGATTTGCTTGATGACGAGCACGCCGCAAGCAATACGACGGTTGCGACCAACAGCACCGACATGACTCTTCCACGTCTCATCGCGTACCTCCCCGTTCGGCTGCGTCAAGCGAGGGTACGACCATCTCTCCCCTACAGGAGCGCGGCCCATCGAGGTGTATCGCCCTGGGACAGTTAGAGCCTCTTTACCTTGGAAACGAGGATGGAGTCATGCCGGGAGAGAAGACGCCGGAGAGGCCGACGACGCGTCGGTAGTCCGATCAGGAGAGGCAGCAGGCGATCAGGTTGGTCCGGCGGACCGGGTGTCAATGGACGCCGAGAGCCGAAACGATGAGATCGATCAGCTTGATCCCGACGAAGGGCGCAAGCCGCGCCGTCGACACGCTCCGTCGACAAGCGCGCGCTTTGCGTCGCGTCTGGCATGAACGCGCGATGCCGGCAAAGGGAAGGTAGCGACGCAGAGACGAAACAAGCCTCTGACCTGCGCATTCGAAGTCGGCGCGGGCGGGCTCGAACCGCCGACTTCCTGCTTGTAAGTTCGCCCGAGACAAGTCTCAACGGACGACGAGGAACTGTTTCGGCAGGTCAGGCAGGACAACCGGGCTTCAGCGGATAAGGATGGCAACAGCGAACGCGCGAAAGACGCGCGATAGCTGGCGATCGCATGTCGCACCTTCGAGGCCCGACGATCGCGCCCGATCGGCGGCTCCGACGCGGCTGCTACCTGCGAATCAGGAGTCATGCCGTTCGGCGGAAGCAAGCTCACCAAGGAGATCGACCATGGGTTTCGCACTCTCCGACATGCAGCTGGCGAGTCCCGCGTTCGAATCGGGTGGTGCGATCCCGACGAAGTACAGCGCGTACGGAGACAATGTGTCGCCGCCGCTCGAGTGGTTCGGCGCGTCTGCGGGCTCGCGGTCGTTCGCGGTGTTCGTCCATGATCCCGACGCGCCACTCGCCGCTCCGGACGGCACCTACGGGTTCGTGCATTGGGTGCTCTACAACATTCCAGCGTCGGTCACCAGCCTCGACGAAGGAACGATCGGCTATACGGCGGGATCGAACCAGGCCGGTGAAACCGCCTACTTCGGACCCCGACCGCCGGAGGGCCACGGCGTGCACCACTACTTCTTTTGGCTCCTCGCGCTCGACGCCGAGCCCGGACTGCGTACGGGCCTCACGCTGTGGCAGCTGCTCGAACTCGTCGAGCCCACCGTGCTCGGGATGAACCGCCTCGTGGGGACCTACACCGAACCGCGCCGCTAACGGAATGAACTCGTTCAGCGCGGCGTCGCCGCGGATGAACACGGTGCCGGTTGAGCCTGCTTCGCAGCAGCCGACGGCCCCCGTCGCGTTGCTCAGATCGCGTGGCCTTGCCGGCGACCGCGTTCGAAGGCGTTCACCGCTCCTCTCTAGCCACCGAGCATCGCCGGGAGCAGCGTCGCACTTCCGAACAGAAAGATGGTGCCGATCACGAGGCTGAACACGGCGGTGACGCACGAGACGACGACGTAGAGCCGGAAGTTGCGAGCCGCGCCCAGCAACCCGAAAACGCCCGCGCATGCGACAACCGAGTTGGACGAGAGCAACCCGACGATGAACGCCGCGAGCACAACAAGACCGCTCGCCTTGCCGCCCGCGCCGGTTGCCGTCGCGAAGATGAGCACTTGGGTGGGTGTCTCCGCGCCGATGCCGTGGATCATTCCGATTCCGAAGGCTGTTCGCGGCCCGTAGCTTGCGAAGGGATCATCGGGCAGTGCAACGACGTGGCGGTGCTGGTGTCGATGGTACGGGAGCGCCGCGCCTCCGGATCCTGCGCCAACCAACACGACGACGTCGTCGGGCGTACGCCCGTGCTCGAGCTGATGGGCGACATCGTGGGAATCGGTGAGCGCGTGAACATGGTCGTGCTCGATCGCGACCAGGTCGCTCGTGGCTCCCTCACGTGTTCGGAGCCAACGGACGCCACGTTTCACTCCGCTGAACATCAGCATCCAGCGACTACGCATCCGGAAATCGCGACCATGGCGTGCGAGGGCGTAGAAGACGTAGCAACCCAAGATGACGAGGGTCGCTCCCACGAACCGCTCCATGACGGCGTCGACGCCATCGGGGAGACGCTGCGCCAAGACGATGGCGGCGAATCCGAGCAGGAACACTACGAGGGCGTGACCGAGCGCGTACAGGGTTGCGAACCACATTGATCGTCGCGGTTCTTCTTGCGAGTTCGTGAGGTCGGTCAGGGCTGCGATGTGGTCCCAGTCGATGCCGTGGCGGAACCCGAAGCCGAATGCGGTCAGAACGAGCCCGACGTGAAAGGCGTTGTGTGCGCCGACTGATGCAACGAACGCAGCCATCTTCGTATCGTCGCGCCGGTGTCGATGCGGTCGCCCCCGTCGCGACCCGGGTGTGAACCCAGGTTTCGAGCAGCTCGCACGCTCCCGCTAGTCGGAGCCCTGGGTTCCGTCGCAACTTCGCACCCAGGGGTCGCACCCGGGTCGATCACCGGGGCGACCGGGAAGCCGAAGCGCGACCCTGATCTTCGCCTGCTGCCTTACCTCTCTTCAGAACGGAGCACGCCATGCCCTATGTCACGGTGGGTCAAGAGAACTCGGGATCCGTCGAGCTGTACTACGAAGATCACGGCGCCGGAAGGCCCGTTGTACTGATTCACGGCTATCCGTTGAGCGGCCGCGCGTGGGACCGGCAGGTCCCGGTGCTGCTCGACGATGGCTATCGGGTCATCACGTACGACCGGCGTGGGTTCGGTAAGTCCAGTCAACCGGCGACGGGATACGACTACGACACTTTCGCCGCCGACCTTCGCGCACTTCTGACGACCCTCGACCTGGACAACGTCACCTTGGTCGGCCACTCGATGGGGACGGGCGAGGTGACTCGCTATCTCGCCCGCTTCGGATCGGCGCGCATCAAAAGCGGAGTGTTGGTCTCGCCGATACCGCCGTTCCTCTTGCAGACGTCCGACAATCCGGACGGGATCCCGGGGAGCGTGTTCGACGGGTTCGCCGAGGCCGCCCGTCACGACACGCCCGCCTGGATGAAGGGGTTTCTCGACAACTTCTACAACTTCGACAAGTTGCGCGGCACGCTCGTCAGCGACCAGGCGTACCAGGTCAGCTGGAACCTCAGCACGACGGCCTCGGCGATCGCAGCAGTGGCATGCATTGCGACGTGGGAGACCGACTTTCGTTCCGATCTGGCCGCGATCGACGTGCCGATCTTGGCGATGCACGGCGACGACGACCAGGTCTTGCCCATATCCAAGACCACCGAACGCTTGCCCGGCCTGGTCAACGACCTCGACATCGTCGTCATCGAGGGCGGCCCTCACGCGATCCCCTGGACCCACGCGGACCAGGTGAACAGCTCACTCCGGAAGTTCCTCTCCTAAAGGAGTCCCAATGTCGAACCACTTCAGCGCGGCCGGCCTCACGCACCCCGGTGACGATCCCCGTCTGGACCTCACCGACCTCTTCGTGTTCACGGCGCCCGACAACCCCGATCGGACCGTGTTGATCATGGACGCGAACCCGTTCATGAAAGGCACCGAGTTCCACCCGGACGCGGTCTACAAGTTCAACATCGACAACGACGGCGACGCGTTGGCCGACGTGGCGTTCAGCTTCACGTTCTCCGAAGCGGACAACGGTCGACAGACCGCCACCGCTTACTACGCCACCGGCCCCGACGCCCGCACCCGCGAACCGCGCGGCGAAGTACTCATCGAGGCAACCCCGGTGAGCTTCGACGCGATGGCCATGCCCGTCGAGGCCGGCCCCTGCCGGCTGTTCATCGGCGTCCGCAGCGACCCCTTCTTCGCCGACGCCGAAGGCGTCTTGCACTGGCTGGCCGCAGGCGAACCGGGCATCTTCGACTGGACCGGGACCGACACGTTCGGCGCGGCGAACATCCTCTCGATCGCCTTGGAAGTCCCCAACGACATGCTCGGCGGTCGGTCGGAGATCGGAACCTGGATCACGGTGAGCGTGCGCCGCGACGGCACCCTCGTGCAGATGGACCGGGAGGGAAACCCGTCGTTCAACCCGATCCTCAACCCCGACGACATCAAGAACGAGTTCAACGCCACCGACCCGGTCGACGACGTGCAGCACCACGTGAAGCCGCTGTCGGAAACCCTGCAACGGCACGGCTACGCGCCGGACGAAGCCGACGCCGCGGCCCTCACTCTGTTGCCCGACATCCTTCACTATGAACGAACCATGCCCGCCCACTATCCCAACGGCCGGGTCATGACCGACGACGTCTTCTCCACCCGCATGATCTTCATGACCCACGGGCGCGCCAATCCCCAAGGAGTGAAACCGCACGACGACCTGATGGCCGTGTTCCCCTTCCTCGGCACGCCGCATTCTTGAGGAAGAGTCGTGCGGCCGCCCTGCGCCGATGCCCCGCGACGCGCGCGTCGCGGGGCATCCTCTGTCCGATGTCGACATCGTTACCCGACGAGATAGGTCTCGTAGGTCACTCCCCCGCTCTGGCGGGCGCCGACGCTGACGAAAATGCCTGTGTTGAGCCAGTTGAGGCCAGGAGCGGCAGTCTCGATTCGGGTCGAGGCCCGAAAC
>JAODBI010000047.1 GCA_025463875.1 Actinomycetes bacterium | reverse complement strand
TCGCCCAGCTTGGTGATGAGATCGTCGATCTCCTGGTCGATCTCGGGATCGCCGGTGCGATACCGCGGGAGTCGAGCCACCGGCGGGTCGTCTCCTCAGTCGCCGAGGAGGGATCGGGCGGCCTCGGCGAGGGAGACCTCCGGACGCGCACCCAGGTGCGAGATCACCTCGGACGCGGCGAAGGAGGCCAAGCGCCCGCACGTGGCGAGCGGCTTCCCGTGCGTGAAGCCGTAGAGGAAGCCGGCCGCGAACAGGTCGCCGGCACCCGTGGTGTCGACCACATCGGCCGGATACGCGTCGATGACGTGCGTGTCGTCACCCGCGACGACGACGGATCCGCTTGCGCCGCGCGTCAGCACCGCGATGTCGCAATGCCCGCGCACGCGATGGAGTGCCTCGTCGAAGGTGTCGACCTCGTAGAGCATCGTGATCTCGTGCTCGTTCGCGAAGAGGATGTCGATGTGTCCCTCGATCAACTCGACGAACTCTTCCCGGTGCCGTTCGACGCAGAAGGGATCCGAGAGCGTGAGCGCGACGCGCTGGTCGGCGCGGTGCGCGATCGAGGCCGCGCGGCGCACGGCTTCCTTGGCCGCGGGCGGATCCCAGACGTATCCCTCGAGGTAGGTCACGGCGGAGCTGGCGACCAGGGCCTCGTCGATGTAGCTCTCGTCGAGCTCGGCCCCGGCGCCGAGGAAGGTGCACATCGTCCGCTGCGCGTCGGGCGTGACGATGACCAGGCAACGCCCGGTCGGGGATCCCGTCGTGGCCAACGGCGTGTCGAAGTGCACGCCGACGCTGCGCAGATCGTGCGAGAAGACCTTGCCGAACGCGTCGTCGGACACGCGACCGATGTACGCGGCGTTGCCGCCGAACGATGCGACCCCGGCCGCGGTGTTGGCGGCGGACCCACCCGAGATCTCGATCGCGGGACCCATCTCCGCGTAGATCTCGTCGGAACGGGCCGCGTCGACCATGGTCATCGCGCCGGGCTCGACCCCCGTCCGCGCGACGAAGTCGTCGTCGGCGTGCACCAGCACGTCGACCAGGGCGTTGCCCAACGTCAACACGTCGAACCGGTTCACTTCTTCGCTCCCAGGCTGAGCTCGACCGGCTGCGGCGCGACCGGTTGGGCGGTCGGGTGTTCCTCGACGGGCCGTAGGCGCCGCCCGACCGTCTGCGTCCGGCCGTAGAGCGTCGTCCGCTGCACGAGCGTGCGGCCGATCGGCTCCACGATCGACCGGAACTCGGCTTCGTCGAGCTCCTGGCCGTGGCTCGCGCCGGCGGCACGCGAGATGTTCTCGTCCATGAGCGTTCCGCCGAGATCGTTGGCGCCGGCCTGGAGGATCTGACGCGTACCGCTGATGCCGCACTTCACCCACGACGCCTGCACGTTCGGGATCGTGTCGCGATACGCGATGCGACCCACCGCGTGCATGAGGAGCACCTCGCGGAAGGTCGGTCCGCGCCGGGCCTTGCCCTGGATGAAGATCGGGGTGGCCATGTGCACGAACGGGAGCGGCACGAACTCGGTGAAGCCGCCCGTCTCCCGCTGGAGATCACGCGTGCGCACGAGGTGACGGGCGACGTGCACCGGCCGCTCGACCGTGCCGTGCATGATCGTGACGTTCGACTTCAGCCCGACCTCGTGCGCGGTCCGGTGCGCGAAGAGCCACTCCTCGGTGTTGACCTTGTCGGGGCAGATGATCGCCCGGACCTCGTCGTCGAGTATCTCCGCCGCAGTTCCCGGCAATGTGGCGAGTCCGGCTTCCTTGAGGCGGAGCAGGTAGTCGTGCAACGGCATGTCGAGCCGGCGCGCGCCTTCGGTGACCTCGAGCGCGGTGAAGCCGTGCACGTGGATCGAAGGCGCTACGTCCTTGACCGCACGCGCGACGTCGACGTAATAGTCGCCGTCGAAGTCGGGATGGATGCCGCCCTGCAGGCAGACCTCGGTTGCGCCGCAGTCGATCGCCTCGAGCACGCGCCGTTGCATCTCCTCCATCTCGACGAGGTAGGGCTTGCCTCTGAGGTTGAGGGAGAGCGGACCTTTCGAGAACGCGCAGAACTTGCACTTGAACGTGCACACATTCGTGTAGTTGATGTTGCGGTTGCGGACGAAGGTGACCTCGTCGCCGTTGATCTCGCGGCGGAGCTGATCGGCGATCTCGGCGACCTGCACGACCTCGCGCCCGCGCGCCGACAGCAGGGTGACGATCTCGTCGATGCCGACCTCTTGACCGGCGCGCACGCCGGCCAGCACCTCACCCACGGGACCACCCGCGTTTGCGTGCGCGGCGCCCGGTGTCGGCGGTCCGGAAGGAGCCGGAAGCAGTGCGGGGGGATCGAGGTCGTCACGACCGGGCGACCAGGTGGTGTCGCGCGCCAGGCCTTCGAGGTCGGAGGCGACGAGCACCGCGGTGCGCACGTCGGGATGCAGCCACTCCTCGGAGCGCAACACGTACTCGGGATACACGGTGAGGCGCGGCGCGAGCACGAAGCCGGCGGCCTCGGTGGCCTCGCGCAAGCGGTCGAGAGCGGGCCACGGACGTTCCGGATTGACGTGGTCGATCGTCAACGGCGAGACGCCGCCCCAGTCGTCGATGCCCGCCGCGAGCAACGGCGCGAGGTCGTCACTCAGGTTGGGCGGCGCCTGGAGATGCACGTCGGGCGGCAGGATCATGCGCGCGGCCGCGATCGACCAGAGGAACTCCTCGGGCGGGCACGGATCGGCGCGGTGCATCGCGGTGCCCGGCTTGGGCAGGAAGTTCTGCACGATGACTTCTTGCACGTGCCCGTGCGCGAGATGCGCGTTCGCGATCGCGACGAGGGCCTCGATGCGCTCGGCCCGTGTCTCACCGATGCCGACGAGGATGCCGGTGGTGAACGGGACCCGCGCCCGGCCCGCGGCCTCGAGTGTGGCGAGGCGGCGCGCCGCGGTCTTGTCGGGGGCGCCGAAGTGCGCGCC
Organism: Actinomycetes bacterium; assembly: GCA_025463875.1. Taxonomy (GTDB): domain Bacteria; phylum Actinomycetota; class Acidimicrobiia; order IMCC26256; family PALSA-610; genus PALSA-610. The sequence continues at coordinate 18,081 of JAODBI010000047.1, read as the reverse complement.
GCCGGGCTCGTGCAAACGATCGGCGAGCGTCTCGATCATCATCCCCTGTGAGGGGCTCACCGCGCGCAGCCGGGTGAGGTCGGCCTCGGAGAGGGCGCCCGCGTTGGCATGGGGAAGCAGTCCGGTCTCGTCGAGCACGCGCTTGGCGACCGACGCCAGATAGTCGACGGTGCTCGCGAAGCCGTTCTCCTGCAGCCACTCCGCAGCCTGGGGGTACCGCTCCTCCGGTTCCTCGCCGAGGGTGAACAACGCCTCGTGGCAACCCAGCGCCGCGCCTCGCGACGCGAGCTCGAGCACCTGGTGCTCGGCGAGATACGGCGCGTCGAGCCGGGCCGGCGGCTTGGCGAAGGTGCAGTAGCCGCAGCGATCGCGGCACAGCATCGTGAGCGGGACGAACACCTTGGGGGAGAAGGTGATGCGCCGGCCGGTGCGCTCGTCGCGGCGCATCGCAGCCGCCGGCATCAGCTCGGCCAGGGGCGCGTCGAGCAGCTCCCGGAACGACGAAGCGCTGAGCATCCGGCGACCCTAGTCGGCGCCTAGTGCGGCCCGGTCTCCGATCCAGAGCACCTGACGGGCCCGGATGCGCGCACCCGGAAGGTCCTCGCCGGCGCGGATTCGGCGGATCGGGTCGCGTTTCTCCTCGCCTTCGACCGTGACCACGACGAGCGAGCTGCGCGCGATGGCGGGGAACGTGAACGTGATGCGGCGGTGCGGGTGCAGGGCATCCTCGTTCTCGAGCACGAGCCGTTCCTTCTCGTCGACCGCGGGAGTACCCGGGAACAACGACGCGGTGTGCCCGTCGGGACCGAGTCCGAGGTGCACGATGTCGATGGGTGGGGCCGACCGCACGAGCGCGTCGTACGCGTCGGCGCCGGCGGCGATCATGGAGTGCACCGCGCGGGGCTGCGCCTCGTCGAGGAGGATGCGCCGGGCTGTGCCCTCGTTCGAGTCGTCCGATTCGATCGGCACCATGCGTTCGTCCCCGAAGTACACGTCAATCACCGACCAGGCGATCGTCTCCCGGCGCAGCGCCGCGTAACAACGATGCGCGAGCTCGCCTCCCGAAAGGGCGATGGAAGTGGGCGTGAGCTCGGCGACGAGCCGCGCGAAGGTGCGGGGAACGTCGTCGACGATTCGGATCTGTCCGGGAAGCTCCACGTCTGTCATTCTTCCCGAGTCATGGATCGGGCAACGGTCAATGTCTACGAAACACGGGTCGACGACTGGATCGAGCATCGGCGCCGGGCTCGACCGCCGTCGATCGACGCGTTCGCGGCGCGGGTTCCACCCGGCGTGCGCGCCGACGTGGGATGTGGGCCGGGTTGGCACAGCGCCGACCTGGGCACGCCGGTCGTCGCGTTCGACGCCGCGCCCGCGATGGCGGCCCAGGTGCGCAGGTTCGCGCCCGTGGCCTGGCCACTCGTCGCCGACCTCGAACACCTGCCGTTCCGCCGAGGTGCGCTGACCGGTGCGTGGGCACACCGGTCGTACATGCACATCGCCGCCGACCGTCTCCCCATGGCGCTCGCGGAGCTGCACCGGGCGATGCGGGCCGGCGGCGCGTTCCACCTCCAGGTGACCTCCGACCGGCACCTGCCCAGCGACGACGACATGTTCGGGAACCGCCACTTCTCGCAGTGGGGTCCGGTTCGCCTGCGCGACGTCGTCGAAGGCGCGGGATTCGTCGTCGACGAGCTGATCGACGACGGCGAAGAGTGGATCGACGTCGAGGCCACGCGCGGCCGGCTGCTCGCCGACACGGTCGGGCCCGACATGCGGGTGCTCATGGTCGGCCTCAATCCGGGTCTGATGTCGGCCGACGTCGGCGTGAGCTTCGCCCGCCCCGGCAATCGGTTCTGGCCGGCCGCGCTCGCATCGGGGCTGGTCACGCGCACGCTCGACCCGTTCCACGCGCTGCGCGTCGACGGAGTAGGGATGACGAACATCGTGCGCCGCGCAACAACCGGCGCGAAGGACCTGGCGAACACCGAGTACGTCGACGGGGTCCACCGGCTCGAGCGGCTCGTGCAGTGGCTGCGGCCCCAGTGCGTCTGCTTCATCGGGGTCACCGGTTACCGGCTCGCCGTCGACAAACGCGCGGGCTTCGGCTGGCAGGAACCGTTGGCCGGGGTACCGACCTACGTGATGCCGAACACCAGCGGTGCCAATGCGCACACGAAGCCCGCCGGGTTCGCCGACCACCTGCGCGAGGTCGTGGCCGCCACGGGTTGACGAGTTGCGCGCGGCTGCGTCAACTCGCTTGCTTGAACTCCGCGGCCTTCTTCTCGAGCGTGTCGAGCGCGTCGTGGAACGACTTGGCGAACGACTCGACGCCCTCGCGCTCGAGGGTCGCGGTCACGTCGGCGAAGTCGACGCCCGCGGCCGGCAGCGCGGCCACCACACGGCGGGCTTCGTCGACGCCCTCCAGGATCGCGTCGGGCCGCAGGTCGGCGTCGCCCTCGGCGAGGATGTCGACCGAAGCCTGGGCCAAGGTGTTGACGGTGTCGCGCCCGACGAGCTCGTCGATGTACAGCGTCGGGCGGTAGGCGGGATTCTTGGTCGACGTCGACGCCCAGAGCGGACGTTGCAAGCGTGCGCCGGCCGCGACGAGGTTGTCCCAGCGCGCGCCGGAGAGCTGCTCGCGGAACAGCTGGTACGCGAGCTTGGCGTTCGCGACCGCGGCCTTCCCGCGCAGCTCGTGGCCGTCGGGCAACCGGCGATCGGTCTCGGTGTCGACGCGGCTCACGAAGAACGACGCGACCGACGCCACGTTGCGGATGTCACCGCCCGACGCCACAAGCCGTTGCAGACCGGCGAGGAAGGCGTCGATCACTTGTCGATACCGCTCGAGACTGAAGATCAGCGTGACGTTGACGTTGATCCCGGCCGCGAGCGTCTCGGTGATCGCGGGGATGCCCTCGAGCGTCGCCGGGATCTTGATCATGACGTTGGGGCGGGCGAGCCGGTCCCAGAGCTCCTTCGCCTGGCGGACCGTCCCGGACGTGTCGTGCGCAAGATCGGGCGAGACCTCGATCGACACGTAGCCGTCTGCCGCGTCGAGTTTGTCGTAGAGGGGACGGAGTACGTCGGCCGCATGCTCGATGTCGGTCGTCACGAGGTCCCAGTAGGCGGCCTCGGTCGAGGCGCCGGCCGACGTCACCTCGCGGAGTTGCTCGTCGTAGTCGTGCCCGCTTCCCATCGCCTTCTCGAAGATGGTCGGGTTCGACGTGACGCCGCGGATCCCGTGGATGTCCATGAGCTTCTGCAGACCGCCCGTCGCAATGGCTCGGGTCAGGTTGTCGTACCACGGACTCTGCCCGAACTCGATGAGCAACGGAATCGCGCTTGCCATCTCAACTACCTCCCGATCCAACCGCATCGAGCAACGCGAGCGCGCGCTCGACAGTGTGCTCGGGCGTGATCCCGAGCTCTTTCATGACGACCTCACCCGGCGCCGACGCGCCGAACCGGTCGATGCTGACGACGTCGTCGGCGTAGCGCTCCCAGCCGAATCGAACGCCGGCTTCGACCGCGAGCGTGGGCACGCCCGTCGGCAGGACGTCGACGCGGTAGTCGCGGTCCTGTTGTTCGAACAGGTCCCAGGACGGCATGGAGACGACGCGCGCCGCGATGCCCCGCGCCGCGAGCTGCTCGCGCGCCGACACGCAGACCTGGAGCTCGGACCCGGTGCCGATCAACACGAGATCGGGACGCCCGGCGCCCTCGGGTGCGAGGACGTACGCGCCCGCGGCAACCCCGGTCGGGGCGCGTTCGGCCGTGCCTTCCAGCACGGGGATCTTCTGGCGCGTGAGCAACAGCGCGGTCGGTCCCTCACCGTCGAGGTGGACTCTCCACGCGGCGGCCACCTCGTTCGCGTCGCCGGGGCGCATCACCCGTAGCCCCGGCATCGCGCGCAGCGATGCCAGCTGCTCGACCGGCTGGTGCGTCGGGCCGTCCTCGCCGACACCGACCGAATCGTGCGTCCAGACGAAGCACACCTTGGCCTGCATGATCGACGCGAGACGGACGGCGGGCCGCATGTAATCGCTGAAGACGAAGAACGTGCCGACGCACGGCACGAGCCCCGCTACCGCCATCCCGTTCGCGGCCGACCCCATCGCGTGCTCGCGGATGCCGAAGTGGATGAGTCGACCCCGCGCGTCGTCGGGCGTGAACGTGCCGAGGCTCTTGACCTGCATACCGGTGTTCCCGGTGAGGTCGCCCGAAGCGGTGAACAGGCCGGGCACGAGGTCGGCGACCGCGCTGAGCGTCTCCTGGATCGCGACGCGGGTCGCGAGCGACGTGCCCGACTGCCACGTGGGCAGCTTCTGCTCCCAGCCGTGCAGGCCCCGGCCGGAGAGGCACGCCTCGAACTCATCCGGTTTCGGACGCGCCTCCCACGCGTTGCGGGCCTCCCCGCCGCGCTCACCGGCTTCGCGGTACCACAGCACCACGTCGTCGGGCGCGTAGAAGTCCTGCGGGGGAAGGCCGAGGATCTCCTTGACCCTGGCGACCTCGTCGGCGCCGAGCGGGTTTCCGTGCGCAGCGGCGGTGTCCTGCACCTTGGGCGACGGGTAGCCGATGTGGGAGCGGAGGACGACCAGTGTCGGGCGGTTCTCCTCGGCCATGCCCTCACGCAATCCCGCTTCGAGCTTGTCGAGATCGTTCGCGGCCTCGCCGAGCTGCACCACGTGCCAGCCGTACGCCTCGAAGCGCTTCGGCACGTCGTCGCTGTAGGCGAGCTCCGTCGGTCCGTCGATCGTGATGTGGTTGTCGTCATAGACGAATACGAGGCGACCGAGCTTCAGATGGCCGGCGAGCGAAGCCGCTTCGTGGCTGATGCCTTCCATGAAGTCGCCGTCGCTGGCGATCCCGAACACATGGTGGTCGCAGAGCTCGGGCCCGAAGCGCTCGCGCAGGTGCTTCTCCTGGATTGCGAAGCCCACCGAGTTCCCGAACCCCTGCCCGAGCGGTCCGGTCGTGATCTCGACACCCTTGGTGTGGCGGTACTCGGGGTGGCCCGGCGTGAGCGAGCCCCACTGGCGGAACTGGCGGAGATCGTCGAGCTCCAGGCCGAAACCGGTGAGGTAGAGCATGGAGTAGAGCAACATCGATGCGTGGCCGGCCGAGAGCACGAAGCGATCGCGGTCGGGCCAGTCCGGGTCGGAGGCGTCGTACTTCATGATGCGCGTGAACAGCACATGGGCCAGCGGGGCGAGTGCCATCGGGGTCCCGGGATGGCCCGAGTTCGCCTTCTGCACCGCGTCCATCGCCAAACCGCGGATCACGTTGATGCCGCGTTGCTCGATCTCGTCAGCCACGTGGGCCCCTTCCTGCCGCTGCGCGCAGCCTAGGTGTACCCACTCGCCGCGCCCGGGTCATTGTGCGAGACGTTTCCGTCGAAGGCGCGACCGACAATTTCCCGAGCGCCGGATCCGCAAACACAGATCCACGAACGCGACGCCGCGTCAGCGTTCGAAGACCGCGACGCTCGCAGTGAAGCTGTGCAGGAAGCTCCGGCCCCCGATCGGTCCGATCTCTCCTGCGCAGAACGCGCCGGCGAGGGGCACGTTGCCGAGGAACTCCTCGGCGACGCCGGCATCGTGGTGCGGCTCCGCGAACATGTGCCGTCCCCGCCCGTTGCATGTGAACATCAGCGCCGCGTCGCCGTTCACGCCCCGGAGCAGCGCCCGCAGATCCTCGTCGGCGGAGGCCGCGTCGCGCACCTGGAACTGCACCGTGGTGCCGACGTCGACGTGGTCGCCGATGGCGATCGCACCGTTGCGCCGATCGGCGCCGAGGACGTTGCGGACGAGGAAGTCGCCGCGCGAGAAGTCGAGCCGGTGCTCGTCGACGACGACGCCGAGATGGAGGCCGTTGCGCATCAGCTCGCGCTCCGGTTCTGTAGCTGCCTGAACGACTTCTTGTAGGCGCGTCATCGCGGGCTGGCCGGCCAGCTCGTAGACGAGGTTGCGCTCGGCGCTGGTGACGGTGAGCGGTGAGCCGATCGGCCGGCAACCCTGCGAGACGACGGCCCGCACGGGGATGTCGTCGGAGCACAACAGCGCAACCGCGCCGTGATCGAGCACACGGTCGTCGACGAAGAGCCGATTCGCGCCGGGCCGCGCCCCGGCCGAGGCCATGCCACCGATGACCGTCAGATCGGGGACACGTGCGTTGCACACCGTCAGGAAGTCGGCGATGGGGAACGTGTACGGCTCGCCCAGCATGAGCATCGTGCCCCGAGCCGGCACCCAGTCGGGCCACCCGGCGATCTCGTAGCCGTCGGCGGTCTCGTGAGTCTCGAGCGCGATCGCATCGATGCGACCGGCGCCGAACGTCGCGGCCAGCACCGAGAGCCCCGGAGCATCTTCGACCTCGACGCCCCCGCCGGCAACGCCGACCATCGTGCACCCGATGGCGGCTATCGGTTCGAGGAGCTTGCGCAGTCCGCCCACCACGTCCTCGAACGCACCGGCGTGATGGGGTGAGGCGAAGCAAACGAGCAGGTCAGGACGCGCGCCGTCGAATTGCTCGAGAATTTCCCCCGCGACCTCACCCACGGCCTCGACCGGTGTGGGATGCAAGGAGAGCGCGGACGCGTACCGGTTCACGAGATCCATCGTCTCCGAGGGTCGACTCGCAATGACGTCGGGTTGAGCGCGATCACCGCACGAAACCTCCTCAACCCGACATTGGTCAGGCGGGCATTGGCAGAGCAGTCAAGGGAACGCTGACGGCAGACCCGCTCTCGACGATCGTGCAGCGCGCCTCGACGGTGCCGGGCCCGGGGAACTCGAGCTCACCCTTCACCAACCGGTATCCGAACTTGCCGGGATCGACGAAGAAGCTCTGCCGGTTACGGCCGATCTCCTCACCGCTGTCGCGTACGAAAACGGTTTCGAGGGTGGCGTTCCCGTCGGTACCGGCGGCGGCGCGGACGAGTACCACGAGATGCGGCGTGAGCTGCGCCGGGTACGCGGGAACCGCGGTCGAGAAGAACGCGCCGGTGATGTCGATGCGGGTGGCTGGTCCCTCGACCTGACGGAAGTCGATTGCTTCGACGAACAGGGCGGCGACGATCTCCATGACCGCGGACCTTACCCGGCACCCGGCCGTTCTCAGTCGAGCAGCACGATCTCGACGGCGCGGGGACCGTGCACGCCGAGGGTCGTGATCATCTCGAGATCTCCGGTGCGGCTCGGGCCGCCGATCCACGTGAGCGCGCTCGGCATCTCTCCGGCCGCGACGCCGATCATCGCGTCGGCGAGCGTCGGCAGCAGATCGTCGACCCGCACGACGCAGATGTGCACGGACGGTACGAGGCTGGTGGAACGCGGCGCACCCGGCGCGGCGGCCAGCGCGATCGCAGAGGGCTGCGCGACCGCGAGCCGCGCGCCGGTGATGCCGACCTCCGCGTCGGCGAGCCGTTCCGCCCACGCGGGGTCGCCCGGTGTCAGCACCTCGACTCCGCGTTGCCGCAGACCGTCGACGAGTGCCGGGAGCGGGACATCGTCGTTGCACGCGACGAGGAGATGCGCCGACGCCCGTTCGACAACCGTGGCGCGCGCTTCATCGGTGTTCATCGGACCCGACACCGTGCACGAGTTCGCGCGCAGGCCCGCGACGAACACGTCGATCACGCGTGCTCCTTCGCCCAACGATCCCGGAACGACTCGCGGGCGGGACGCGGCAGCTCCCGCGTCGATGTCCAGGCCTGCAAGCCGGGCACGCGTCCGCGCGACACACGGCCGAGCGCGGTCGTGAGCCGGTAGCCGCTCGGTGTCGACCAGGCCCGGGCCCAGACCGTCCAGAAGATCCGGCGCCGGCGCCGCGCACCCGAATGCGGATCGGGCACGTCGGCCCGCAACGCGAGGATCATGTCGCCGAGGGGGATCTTGACGGGGCACGCGTCACTGCACGCGTGACACAGCGTCGATCCGTACGGGAGGTCGGCGCCTTCGGTCCCGCCCGACAGCAGTGGTGTCAGCACTTTGCCCATGGGTCCCGAGTACACGGAGTCGTACGCGTGACCGCTCACGTTCCGGTAGACGGGGCACACGTTGAGGCACGCGCCGCACCGGATGCAGGCGAGCATCTCCTCGTACCGGGTGCCGAGCAGGGTGCGGCGCCGGTTGTCGAGAAACACCACGTGCAGCTCGTCCGGGCCGTCGACCTCTCCCGCGCGGCGCGGGCCGCTGATCATCGTCACGTAGTTGGAGAGCGCCTGCCCGGTCGCGTGGGTGGTGAGCAGCGGCAGCAGGATCCCGGCGTCGGCCAGGCGCGGGATCACCTTTTCGACCGGCATCACCGCGATGTGGACGCGCGGCAGCGTGGTGCAGAACCGTCCGTTTCCCTCGTTCGTGACGAGAACGAGCGTGCCCGTGTCGGCCGCCGCGAAGTTCACTCCCGTGATGCCGATGTCGGCGCGCAGGAACTCGCCGCGCAGGCGGTCGCGGGCCCACGCGGTGAGCGCTTCCCGGTCGACCGCGAGATCGGTGCCCGCCTCCTTGGCGAGGACGTCGCGGATCTGGGGGAGCGTCTTGTGGATCGCAGGCGTGATCATGTGCGACGGGCGCTCGCCCGCGAGCTGCACGATGTACTCGCCGAGATCGGTCTCGACGCTCGTGAGACCTGCGTCCTCCAACGCGTTCCCGAGGTCGATCTCCTCGGTCGCCATCGACTTGCTCTTCACCACCGTGCGCGCGCCGCGCGCCTGCGCGAGCTCGACGACGACGCGGCGCGCGTCTGCCGGCGTGGACGCGCGGTGCACGTGCACGCCCCTCGCGACGAGCGAGTGCTCCAGGCGATCGAGCCAGCCGTCGAGATCGAGCAGCGTCTCACGCCGGATCGCGGCTGCCCGGTCCTTCCAGTCCGGATGGGCGGCCGCGGACTCTCCCGCGGTGCGGAGACGGCGATCGAGATTGTGGAGCGCGCGTTGGAGCAACGGATCGGCGACCGCGCTCGCGGTGCGTTCGTGAAAATCGTCGCCCGGGGTCGTGATCGCGTGGCCGCCGGTGTGCTGCGGAACATTCTGCCGGGAAACAGGTGCTGGGAAACGTTGTCGCTCATCGTTTCGGCGGGAGTCCGGAAGCGAGCAGATCGGCGATGTGGATCGGTTGTGGCACGGTGCCCGGACCGACCTTGCGGCGCCGACCGTCGAGATGCATCAGGCACGCGAGATCGCCGCTCACGAGATAGCGCGCGGAGGTGCCGGCCGCGTGCCCCAGCTTGCTGTCGGCGAGACGCGTCGACACCTCGGGGAAGCCGAACGAGAACACGCCCCCGAAACCGCAGCACGTATCGGGCTCGGTCATCTCCACGAGGGTCGCGCCCGCGCCCTCGACCAGGCGCCGGGTCTCGTGCCCGAGCCCGAGGTTGCGCAAGCCGTGGCACGCGTCGTGCACGGTGACCGTCGTGTCGAGGCGGGCGCCGATGTCGACGACGCCGAGCACGTCGACGAGGTACTGCGTGAGCTCGAAGGTGCGGGCCGCGAGCGCCTCCGCCTCGGTCCGCCGCTCGGCGAGCAGCGCGGGATAGTGGTGGCACACCATCGCGGTGCACGAGCCCGACGGCGCGACGATCGCGTCGATCTCGCCGGCATCGAGGGCCCCGAACACATCGAGATGATGATGCGCGAGCCGGGCGGCAGCAGCCGGTTCGCCGGCGGTGATCGCGGGCTGGCCGCAGCAGGTCTGGGCGGCGGGGAACACCACTTCGGCGCCGGCCGCTTCGAGCACGCGCACCGTGGCTGCCGCCGTATCGGGGAAGACCTGGTCGGCCACGCACGTGACGAACAGTGCGACCTTCGGCATCGCGACCTTCGACATTCGGCGACGTTACACGGGCCTCCCGGCGACCCAGACGGTCCGAACCGCGAGGGTGCCGGGGTCGAGCGCGACGAGATCGGCGCGTGCGCCCGCGCCGATGCGACCCCGATCGGCGAGCCCGAGCACGCGTGCCGGATTGGCCGTCGCGTGACGTACAGCGCGGCCCGCGGGGAAGCCGAGCGACGCGACATTGCGGAGCGCGCCGTCCATGGTGAGCGTCGAGCCGGCGAGCGTGCCGTTTGCGAGATACGCGGCGCCGTCGCGTTCGACGACCGGCGGCTCCGTGGCTACCGCGTCGGTTACGAGCACCGCGTCGGCGCGGGCCGTGAGCGCGAGCTTCACGAGCGCCGGATGCACGTGCACGAAGTCAGCGATGACCGACGGAACAAGGCGCGGGTCATCCAGCGCGGCTCCGGCGAGACCCGGCGCGCGATGGTGCATCGGAGCCATGCCGTTGAAGAGGTGCGTGACCATCCGGGCGCCCGCGTCGGCCGCGGTTCGCGCACCGTCGTAGTCGATAGTGGAGTGACCCAGCGCGACCACGACGCCGTGATGGAAGAGCAGCCGCGTCGCGACCAGACCGGGATCGGCTTCGGGCGCCAGCGTCACCACCCGCACGAGGTCGCCGTAGGTCTCGTTCACGTGCTTCACGAATTCGATGTCGGCGGAACGCAGTACCTCGGGCGGATGCGCGCCCGGCGCGCCGCCGAGAAACGGTCCCTCGAGGTGTACGCCGATGACGACGTCGGGCCGGGCGGCGCGCACCCGATGGGAGCGCTCCAACATGACGTCGTAGGCGTCGAGAGGTGCGCTGCAGATCGTGAGCAGCATGCCGGTCGTGCCGCCGGCGGTCAGCGCGTCGACCGCGGCGACGATCTCCTCGAGCGCCGCGCTCGCGAAGTCGACGGCGCCGATCCCGTTGACCTGCAGGTCGACGAATCCCGGCGCCAGCAACGCGTCGCCGAGGTCGACGGCTCCCGGCGGGGGATCGCCGGAACCGGCGGCGACGATGCGGCCGTCTGCAATGGTCACCCAGGCCGGACTCGCGGATTGGCCGCCCTCCCCGTTGACGATCCGGGCGCACGCGAGCGTCAGCGCGCCCGGGATTCCTTCCACAGCGCCCAGCGGAGTCTGCACAGACCGCGCAGCGTACGCGGCACGCGCGTCACGAACGTGCTGCGCGCCGGCCGCAGCTCGCGCACCTCGACCGGTATCTCCGCCGTGCGGAGGCCCGCCCGCTCGACACGCAGGATCAGCTCGGTGTCGAAGAGGTCCTGGCCGAACGTAGAGATCCGGGCGTAGGGCTCGACCACGGCCCGCTGCATTGCCTTGATCCCGTGGGTGTCGGACACCTGCAAACCGAACACGACACGCAGGATCGTCGAGAAGACAAGAGTCGCGAGCTTGCGGATCGGATCTCGATTGTCGTTCGAGCCTTCGCCGCGCTTGGTCCCGACGACGATTGCCGGTCCGTCCGGAGCCAACACCTGCGCGACCGCCTCGTCGAGGAAGTCGAGATCGAAATAGTCGGTGTCGAAATTGACGACGGCTTCGCCCGCGGCCGAGAGCAACCCGGCGCGTAGCGCGCGGCCGTAGTCGGCCTCCGGCCGGTGTTCGACCCGCAGTTCCGGGTACTCGGCCGCGAGCTGCTGCGAGATCGTGAGCGTTCCGTCGGTCGAACCGTTCTCGACGAGGATCAGCTCGAACGCATGGCCTCGGGCGCGCATCCCCTCGACGACGCTCTTCACCGATGTCGCGAGGATCTCGGCTTCGTTGAACGCGGGCATCACGACCGACACTCGCGGTGCGGTCATGCGAGACGTCGGTCGGAGAAGGGCAGCGCCTCGCCCGCCGTGACCCGTGTCGAGATGGGCCCCTGGCGCACGATGATCGATCGACGACCGGCGTCGAAGGTGCCGTCGGCCGCGACGCCACGCTCCTCGCCGTCGACGACGACCTGCAGCGGTGCGCCGGCCGCGGTCGTCCGCCAGTCGTCGTAGGCGCGCAGTGCGATCCGGCAGAGCCGGTCGATCACGTTCGCGTCTTCGCGCACCGCGGCCCGGGCGTCGAGCGCGGGTGCGCCGTCGGGCATCTGCACCACCGGCGTGTAGATGGAAAATCGGGGACCGAACACGACCCGCTCATCCGCGCGCGCGCCCTTCCAGACGTAGAGGACCATGAACGCGGAGTGCATCGCGGGCTCGGGATCGGGCGCCGCCGCCCGCCCGCAGGTTTCTCCGGCAACGGCACCGGCACCGGTCGGGGCCGGCAGCGCCGCGACGGGTCGGACGGCCTGGATCAACCGGAGTGCCGCGAGCCCGGCGTCGGCGGCCCGGCGCAGGGCCGCCGCCCACGGTCCGATCTCGGCCGCGAGTGGATCGGCGGGGTCGGCGGGATCCGGGAACGCGTCGGTAGTGGAACGGGCCGCGGTGAGCTCGGCGCGCAGAACCCGCACCTCGTCGGCCCAGTCGGGACCGTCGAGCGCGCCGGCGAGCGCGTCGACGCGGTGCACGAGATCGAGCGTCGCGGGCTCCGCGATCGGGCTGTCGGAACAGGCACGGGCCAGCACGCCGAGCGACTCGGCGCGGGACGCTCCGACGTCGACGATCGCCCTCGCCCACGACGACGCGGCGTCGTAGCAGTCGGGATCGCGGAGGAAGTCCATCGCGGTTCCGAGCGCAACCTGCGACGCGTGCGCCTGGGTCATGGGGTTGCACAGCACACCGCCGACGACATCGGCGAGGTCGGGGTCTCGGCCTTGATACGGGCCGAGGTGCAACGACCCCGTCATGAGCGCGTCGTTCACGGGATAGTTGTCCCAGACGATCACGCGCCGATCGCCGAGCGCGCGTGTCCAACCCCGAGCGTCCGCGGCTGACAGGTTCGGTGAGCACACGGTCGGGCCCGTCCACATCACGTCCACGTCGGGCGGGATGCCCGAGCCGAGCTCTGCGAAGTAGGGCGACGGGTGCGTCCCGACGTATTCCGTCGGGCACATCGTCAGCGACGCGGCGCCGAGCGCGGCGTGCAACCACGTGACGAGCGCGGCCTGACGCGGCGCGAGCCCGGGTTGCATCGGGATGTCGTCGAACAGGAGCAGGAACCACGACACACCTGCGTCGCGCAGCGGCGCCAGCTTGCGCAACAACGTCCGGCGATCGGTCGCCGACTCGTAGTGGATGTTGAGCCCGGGGGAGATCGCGAAGCCGAACTGCACTCCTTGCGCAGCTCCGTGCGCGGCGAGCTCACCGAACTGCTCGAGCTCGGCGGAGTCGTAGGGGTCCCGCCACTCGGCCCGGTGACGGGCATCGTCTTTGGGCGCGTACGCATATGCGTTCATGCCGCGTGCTGCGAGAAAGGAGATGACCTCGATGCGGGCGTCGTGCGTCCACGGCGTTCCGTAGAAGCCCTCAACGACACCGCGCACGGCGAACGAGCGCAGCACGGGCACGACACTATCGGCGGCGCGTACGCTCCGATCCATGACCGCTCCGCTCGATGCCCTCGCCGTCCACGCGCAGAACACACCCGACAAGGTCGCCGTCGTCGTCGACGCGAGCGGTGGGGCAACTCCATCGATCACCACGTTCGGTGACCTCAACGAGCAGATCAACCGCCTCGGGAACGGGCTGCTGGCGATCGGCGCCCGCTCGGGCGAGCGGCTCGTGTGGTGCGGCCCCAACTCTCTCGAAGTGATCGTCACGATTCACGCGGCGCGCAAATGCAACCTGGTCGCGGTTCCCCTCTCGTACCGGTTCAACGCCGAGGAGATGCAGTACGTCATCGACAACTCCGACGCGACCGTCGTCGTCATCGACGCCGACGAGGCTCCGCTCGTCGCGTCCGTACGCGATCAGCTCCCGAAACTGCGCGCCGTGGTCGTGTTCGGCGGCCCGGTGCCCGAAGGGAGCGGATTCCTGAGTTGGGACGACGTGTGCGCCAATCAGCCGACGAGCGAGCCCGACGTTGCCGCCACCAGCGAAGCGGGCGCGGCGATGATCTACACGTCCGGCACGACCGGCAAGCCGAAAGGCGCGTTGCGCACTCGAACCGACCGCCAGATCGTGTTCGCGCTCCTCGACGAGCTCCGGTTGTTGCACGAGAAGTCGGTGCACCTCACGACGGGTCCGATGTACCACTCCGGCCCGCTGGCATTCGCGTCGCTGGCGCACACGCTCGGTGCGCCGATCATCGTGTTGCGCAAGTTCGATCCCGTCCGCTGGATCGCGCTCGTCAAGGAACACCGCGTCACGAACTCCTTCTCCGCGCCGACCCAGCTCAAGCGCATCGTCTCGCTTCCCGACGCCGAGCTCGCGCAGGCCGACCTCTCGTCGATGATCTGCCTGATCGCGAACGCGGCGCCCGTTCCGTACGCGCTCAAGCAGGAGATCATCGACAAGCTCGGCGACGGCTTCCTCTTCGAGGTGTACGGATCGACCGAGCTCGGGGTCGACACCGTGCTTGCGCCCGAGGACCAGCTCCGCAAGCCCGGCTCGTGCGGTAGGCCCTACGGCGGTATCCAGATCCGGATCGTGAAGGACGACGGCGAGATCGCGGCTCCGGGCGAGGCCGGCGAGCTGTTCGTGCGCACGAATCTCGCGATGGACGGCTACCACCACACCGACGAGCAGCTCACCGAGTTGGCCGACGACGACTGGAAGTCGGTCGGCGACGTCGCGTACGTCGACGAGGAGGGCTACGTGTACATCTGCGATCGCAAGAAGGACATGATCATCTCGGGCGGCGTCAACATCTACCCCGCCGAGATCGAGGCGGTCCTGTACGCGCACCCGCAGATCCTCGACGCGGCGGTGTTCGGCGTCCCGGACGACGAGTGGGGCGAACGTGTGCACGCGATCGTGCAGGCGAAGTCGGGCGAGACGATCGACCTCGACGACCTGCGCGCCTTCGCCGAGTCACGACTCGCGCGCTACAAGCAGCCGCGCGAGTACGAGGTCCGCGCCGAGCTGCCCCGCACCGACTCGGGGAAGCTGTTGAAGCGCGTGCTGCGCGACGAATATTGGCGCGACCGCGACACCGCGGTGTGAAGCCCGACCGGCGGTGATCCCGGCCGTACGCCCCGTCGGTTCCCGCCCGAACCGCCGCCGCTAGCCTCGGCCGCCGTGCCGACCCTCTCGGAAGCCGCGTCGAAGCAACTTCTGGCGGGTTACGGCGTCCGCGTCCTCGAAGAGTGCACCGCGACCGACGCTCCCGGTGCGATCGCCGCCGCGGAGACCCTCGGCTATCCGGTGGTCGTGAAGCTCTGTGGCGACTCGATCGCGCACAAGACCGAACGGGGCCTCGTCCGACTCGGGTTGGCCGACGCGGCCGGGGTCGGCGCGGCCGCGACCGAGCTCCTCGCCGCCGCCCGTCCCGACGACGGCCCGGTCGAGCTCCTCGTGGCACCGATGGTCCGGGGCGCGCGCGAGTTCATCGCGGGTCTTGTGCGCGACGCGCAGTTCGGTCCGTGCGTCATGTTCGGCGTCGGGGGAGTGCTGGCCGAAGCGCTCGGCGACGTCGCTTTCCGGCTGATCCCGCTGAGCGAGCGCGACGCCGAGGACCTGCTCGATGATCTGGCGACCCAAACGTTGCTGAAGCCGTTCCGCGGTGAGCCGGCCGTCGATCGCGCCGCGGTCGTCGCGACGTTGGTCGGACTGTCGCGCCTCGCCGAGGCACGGCCCGATGTCGCGGCGGTCGACCTGAACCCGCTCATCGTCGTCGACGGCAAACCGGTCGCGGTCGACGCGCTGGTCGAGCTCGACGCGCCGCCCGGAGCGCGCATCACTCCGCCGTCGTCGGCTTCTTCCCCTTCCGCTTCTTCAGGTACGGAGCCACGTCCGCGTCCGACCGACGAATCCTTTCGCGCGCTCTTCGAACCGCGCGGCGTCATCGTGGCGGGCGCGTCGACCCACCCCGGCAAGTTCGGCTTCGTCGCGCTGCACAACATCCTCTCGTCCGGGTACGGCGGCCACATCGCCGCGACGAATCTCGAGGCGACCCCAGTCCTCGGCGTCGACTCGGTCCGTACGATCGACGAGCTGCCCGAGGGCCCATGGGATCTCGTGTTCGTCTGTACGCCCGCGGGTGCGAATGCCGATCTGTTGCGCGCGTGCGCGCGCCGAGGGGTACGCGCCGCGTTCCTCACGAGCGCGGGCTACGGCGAGGCCGGCCCCGACGGCGTGCGCGCCCAGCAGGATCTGGTCGCACTCGCCGACGAGCTCGGCATTCTCCTGGCCGGTCCGAACGGCCAGGGTGTGGTCTCGACGCCTGCACACCTGTGCGCGCAGATCGTCGCTCCCTATCCGCCCGCGGGCCGCATCGCGATCGCGAGCCAGTCCGGCAACTTCGTGTCGTCCTTCGAGAACTGGGCGGTGCAGACGGGCGTCGGTGTGAGCCGCGCGGTTTCGGCCGGGAACGCAGCGGCGGTGGCCGTCGCCGACTATCTCGACTGGTACGCCGACGACGACGCATCCGCGGTCGGTCTCGCGTACGTCGAAGGAGTCGACGACGGGCGGGCATTGTTCGAACGCCTTTCGGCCGTGGCCCGCCGCAAGCCCGTTGTGCTCGTGAAGGGAGGCACGACGGCGAGCGGTCAGCGCGCGGCGGCGAGCCACACCGGAAGCCTGGCCGCCGACGACCGCATCTTCGACGGCATGTGCCGCCAAGCCGGGATCACGCGCGCGACGACCGTGGAGGAGGCGTTCGAGGCGGCGGCGACGTTCGCTACGCAACCGCTGCCGCGCGGTCCGCGAACCGCGGTGCTCACCACCGCGGGCGGTTGGGGGGTGGTCACCGCCGACGCGATCGCGCGCGCGCCCGGCCTCGAGCTCGCGCCGCTGCCGAACGACCTGCGCGCGGCCATCGACGAGAAGCTCCCGCCCCGTTGGAGTCGCAACAATCCCATCGACTTCGCGGGGGGCGAGACGCGCGACACCATCCCCGAGGTGATGGAGCTCGTCGCCCGGCATCCCGAGATCGATTCCATCGTGTACCTGGGCGTAGGGATCCAGTCGAACCAGGCGCGTCTGCTGCGGGAAGGCCGCTTCTATCCCGATCACGGGATCGAACGGATCGTCGCGTACCACGAACGGCAGGACGCGCGCTTCGCGCGGGCCGCGGCCGAGATCTCCGCCACAACGGGAAAGCCGATCCTCACCGCGACCGAGCTCGCAGTCGCGCAACCCGACAACCCGGGCCCCGCGACAGTCCGCGCGTCGGGGCGGCTCTGCTATTCGAGCGCGAACCGCGCCGTCGTGGCGCTCGCACACCTCTGGCAGCACGCGCAGTTCCGGATCGCGCGCGGCCTGCCGTGAAATGACCCGAGGCAAGCTCGCGGGCCTCGTGCTCGCGGCGATTGCGTTCGCCGCCGGTGCAGTCTTCCTGCTCGTGTCGGCGCGCCCGCCCGGCAACAGTGCGGCCGCGTCGGTCGCGCCCCGGCCGTCGCCGGCCACTCCGCTCTGGTCGGCCCGCCGCGTTCCGACGCTGCTCATCCGCCGGATCCAGAGCGAGGCCCAAGCCCGCGCGTCCTTCTCCCTGACGAAGGCGTTGAACGACGTCGTCGGGCCCGCAGGAAACGCATGCGTCGCGGTCGACGGGCCGGCCGGATCCCTGGCGCGGATAGGAGGCGACCGCGCGCTTGCTCCCGCGTCGACACTGAAGCTGCTGACGACGATGACGGCGATCAACCGGCTCGGCGCCGACCACCGCTTCGTCACGCGCGTCTTCGTCGACCCGGCCGGCAACCTCGTCGTCATCGGAGGTGGCGATCCACTGCTCGCGACGCAGCAGCACATCGACTACGAGCATTCTCAGGCGCGGTTCCGCGGCGCGCCGTACAGCAAGCTGGCCGATCTCGCCGACGCCATCGTCGCGGCGGGTGTGCATGACGTCCGCGGCGCACTGCTCGTCGACGATCACGCGCACGACGCGCTGCGCTTCCTCCCGACGTGGAAGCCGATCTACAGCGCAGAAGGTGACGTCGGTTCCCTGGGCGCACTTGCGATCGACGGCGGTTTCGACCAGCCGAACAACCGCGTCCCCGCGGCGGACCCCGCCCTCACGGCGGGCCGGCGCCTCGCCGATCTCCTCGCCGCTCGCGGGGTGACGATTGCTCGGGGCGTGCAACGCGGGAACGTTGCCGCCGGGAATCAGCGCGAGGTCGCGCACCTCGATTCCTTGCCCTTGCGTCAGATCGTCGGTGAGATTCTGACGAGCAGCGACGACTTCGGGGCGGAAGTGCTGCTGCGCGACC
>JAODBI010000209.1 GCA_025463875.1 Actinomycetes bacterium | reverse complement strand
CTTCGGGTCCGAGATCGTGAACGTGTGCGTCTGACCGCCCTTTTCGTGCAGGGTGACGGTGAGCGGCCCAGCCTTGGCGTTGATGGTCTTCACGCTGAAGCTGTACGGATCTTTGGCGTCGACGTCGACCTTGCCGTTGACGGCGGTCGTGGTCGCGCCGGATCCGCCTCCGCCCCCGCAGGCTGCGAGGACGAGGCCGAAGGCGAGAAGGATGACGAGCGGCACCGTATGACCCATGCGACGTCGATACCCGAGATGCGGATGTCCGCCACGCAGATTTCGGCGGGTATTCCAACGGCGCGACATTGCAGGGCCCTCCTCGAAAATGCTCCCCGGAAAGAGCGGTCGCAGGCTACCTGCGGGCCCGATGCGGAGGCGGTATCGAGCGAGTCGCGCGGCCTCGCGAGTCGACGGCGCGAAACGACGGTTCGGAAACGCCGCCGCTAGCCTGCGCCGGATGGCGGACGACCACGAAAAGCATTCGATCCGTATGGTCGCCGACCGGCTCCTGGTGGTCGAGTCGAAGGAGGCGGGTGAGCGCAAGTCGCGTGCCGGCATCCTGATCCCGGCCACCGCCGACCTCTCGCGCCGTCTCGTGTGGGCGGAGGTCGCGGCCGTGGGCCCGACCGTCCGTACTGTCGAGGCCGGCGACACCGTGCTGTTCTCACCGGACACCGGCTTCGAGGTCGAGATCCAGGGCGAGGACTATCTGATCCTGCGCGAACGCGACGTACACGCGGTCGCATCGCCGCGGAGCGAGGGCGGCACGGGGCTCTACCTGTGATCGACCCGGCCACCGCGCTGCGGATCGACGGACGGGCGGTGCTGGTCACGGGTGGCACCCGGGGAATCGGACGGGCGATCGCCGAGGCGTGCGCGGCCGCGGGCGCCGACATCTGCATCGTCGCCCGCAAACCGGCCGAGCTCGAAGAAGCCGAGGGCGCGATCTCGGCGATGGGCGCCCGGGTCGTGACCGTCGCCGGCTCGGTGGGTGATCCCGACGTGGCCGACGCGGCGGTGCGGGTGATGATCGAGACCTTCGGCCGCTGCGATGTCGTCGTCAACAACGCCGCCATCAACCCCGTGTTCGGACCGTTGATGGACGCGGATCTCGGGGCCGTCACCAAGGTCTTCGACGCGAACATCTCCGCTCCGTTGCGGTTCGCCCGCGCCGCGTGGCACCAGCACATGAACGAGCACGGAGGAGTGGTGCTGAACGTCGTATCGGTCGGCGGTCTGCGGGCCGCCCCGTTCATCGGCGCCTACAACGTCTCGAAGGCGGCACTCCTGCACCTCACCCGCCAGCTGGCGCAGGAGCTCGCGCCGAGCGTGCGCGTCAACGCGATCGCGCCCGGGCTCGTCAAGACCGATATGGCGCGCGCCCTGTGGGAGCCGAACGAGGAAGCGATGGCGCGCACGCATGCGCTGGGCCGGCTCGGTCTACCCGACGACATCGCGTCGGGCGCGCTGTTTCTCGTCTCCGACGCGTCGTCGTGGATGACGGGCGAGCTCCTCGTCGTCGACGGCGGCGCCGGCGTCTACTCCCGCGGCTGACGCGACCCCGTCCGCCTGACACAAACCCTGCCCACTGTTGGCAGGAAAAACGGCCCGTCACGCACGTTTCGCTGCCCACTGTTGGCAGGGAAAGCGGTTATTCGTCCTCGGCGTCGGGATCGACGTAGCGGATGCCGGTGCGGTGCCGTTGCGCGAGCTCGGCGTAGGCCTCCGGATTCGTCTCCACCCAGATCTCGGCGCCGGTGCCCTTGACCGGGCGGCGCAAGGTGGCGGGCGAACCCGCGAACAACATGCCGACCGCGACGTTCGTGCCCGCCGCGACCACCGAACCGGCGGCGACGAGGGCACCGGCACCGATCGTCGCGCCGTCGAGGACGACACTGCCGTTCGCGACGAGGCACCCGGCGCCGAGCATCGCACCGTGCACGACGCAGTTGTGGCCGACGGTCGCACCGGGGCCGATATCGGTCGTGAGTCCGGGCGGACCGTGGATGACGGCGTTGTCCTGCACGTTCGCGCCCCGCCGCACGATCACGGGTGCGTAGTCCGCCCGGATCACGGCTCCGTACCAGATGGACGCGCCCGCTTCGACGATCACGTCTCCGACGAGGGTCGCCGTCGGCGCGACGAAGGCGCCCGCGTCGACCTGCGGGGTGAGGCCTTCGAACGAGAAGAGCGGCATCGGTGGGCTCCCTAGAGGAACGCCCGCGCAACCGCGATCGCGGTCCGAGCGGCGTCACCTTCGATCACCAGGTTGGTATCGGCAGGTGCGAGGCGATGCACGAATACCCGGCAGTACTCACCCGCCGAGCCGGTGATGCGAGCGGCCGCGTCCTCGGGCCCGGAGGTCCACGGGACGCCGGACGGCAGGCTGAGCTCGACCCGCAAAGGCTCGTCCGGAGGGGTCTTCCCGGCGAAGGAAAAGGCGTAGGGCAACGCCCGGGTCGCGAGCCAGGCGATGTGGGCGAGACGGTCGGTGTCGACCGCCTCCACGCCGAGGGCGCGGCGCACGTCGAGCCCGTGCGCCCACGTCTCCATGAGCCGGGCGGTGACGAGTGACGGGGTGCGCATACCGATGCCCCACGGCACGCGGGCGTCGGGAGCCAGCGCACCGAGCACCGCCCGTTCGGCCGCGGACGTTCGCGTCCACCAGGACGCCACTCCCGCCCCCGGGAGACGGCGGCCTTTGAGCACACCCCGGTAGGTCACGTCCGCACCGGACGCGGAACGCGCCGAGAGATCGTTGATCGCGTACGGACCACCTTGCACGGTGTCGATCGCCATCTCGTCGGTGTCGGCGAGATGCGAGATCGTGTCGCGTACGTCCCAACCCCAGGCGGGAGTCGGCTCGAGCCAGGCGTCGGCATCGATCGCGGCGACGACCGACTGTAGTTCGAGCTGTTCGGTCTCGAGATCGCCGACCAGCTCGGCGACGTCAGTCACCGTCGACGCGTTCGGCGACGCGGGTCACGGATGACGGACGCGCGTCCGGCCGAGCGACACCTGGACTTCTGCGGGATGCGGCATCGGCGGCGGGCCCGACGTCATCCGGATGTCCATGTACTTCGCCATCTCCTCATATACCGAGTCACCGAGCATCTTGCGCAGCTCGGGCTCCATCGACTTGTAGACGGGCTCCGCGCCGGTGAACGCTTCTTTGGCTTCGGTGCACCACCACGCGAACTCCTCGCCGCCTTCACCCCACCCGTCGCGGCCGAACTCGCTCAACACCGACGTGACGGAGTCGTCTTCCTCGTCGCGGTCGGCGGCGCGCAACGGGAGCTGCCAACACACGGTTGGCTTCGTGTCGCTGAAGTGCCGGCCGGTATTCAGCGCGTGCAGGTGCAGCGCGCAACCGGGCCCGGCTTCGAAGCCGGGGCGGTTGAGGAACACGCAGGCGTCCTCGTGCAACCGCGTTCGCCATTCCTCTTTGCCGGCGCTCTGCCACACGCCTTTCTTAAGGCCGATCTCCTTGAACTGCCACTCGTCGTCACCGAGACGCTTGGCGAGTTTCTCGACCTTCTCCTTGACCTTCTTCTCGGACTCGTACGCGCCGTAGGAGCAACAGCCGTGAACGAGCTCGGGTGCCGGTTCGGTGAGGACGCCCTGACATCCCTGACCGAAGATGCAGTGCCACGACGACGCCATGAAGGTGACGTCGATCTGCCATTGCCGCTTCTCTTTGCCGGCAACCGGGATGGTGATCCACTCGCGCGTCGGTCCAACCATGGTCGCCAACGCTAGTCGGTAGCATCCCGCGTATCGCGCACTCCGATCCGTCTCATGAGCAACTCGTGACCGACCTGCGCGCCTGCGTCGGCGAGGGTCGTGCGAGTGACGAACCGCTCGAGCTCGCGCTGTACGCGCGTGACGCGGGAGTCGCGGTCGGCCGCGCCGACGCGGTGTGCTTTCCGGGTTCCGGAGCGGAGATCGCAGCCGCGGTGCGTGTGGCCCGGCGCCACGGTCGACCGTTCGTCGCGCGGGGCAGCGGTACGGGACTGGCCGGGGGTTCCACGCCGCTCGGCGATCCCGTCGTCATCGTCACCACCCAGATGAACCGAGTGCTCGAGGTCGACGCCCAGACCTGTGTGGCCTGGGTCGAACCGGGCGTGCTCAACCTCGACCTGTCGCGGGAGGTCGCCCCGCTCGGGCTGCACTACGCGCCCGATCCGTCGTCGCAGCAGGCGTGCACCATCGGCGGCAACGTCGGCACCAATGCCGGCGGACCCCACTGTCTGTCCGAGGGAGTCACCTCCGCACACATCCTGGCGGTCGACGTCGTGCTGCCCGACGGCACCGAGGCTCGCCTCGGCAGCCTCGCGCCCGACGCGCCCGGCTACGACCTGCGGGGCTGCTTCGTCGGCTCCGAGGGCACGATGGGCATCGCCACGCGCATCGCCGTCCGGCTGACACCGGACCCACCGTGCGTGGCCACGATCCTGTGCGCGTTCGATTCTGTGGAGGCCGCGGCCGCCACCGTCAGCGGCGTGATCGCGGCGGGTGTGCTGCCCGCCGCACTCGAGATGATGGACGCGCGCATCACGCAGGCGGTCGAGGACTTCGTCGGCGCGGGATACCCGCGCGACGCGCAGGCCGTCCTGCTCGTCGAGGTCGACGGTCTGGAAGGTGGCGTCGCGACCCAGGTCGACGCGATCTCTTCCGTCGCGCGCACCAACGGTGCAACGCTCGTGCGGGTCGCGGCCGACGACGCGGAGCGTGCACTGCTGTGGAAGGGTCGCAAGTCGGCGTTCGGCGCGATCGCGCGCATCGCGCCCGACTACTACCTGCACGACGCGGTGGTTCCGCGGACGAAGCTCGTCGACGTCCTGCGGCGCGTGTACGAGATCGCCGACGCGCATGAACTCATTGTGATGAACGTCTTTCACGCGGGCGACGGCAACCTGCATCCGCTGCTCGTCTTCGACCGGCGCGAGCCCGGCATCTGGGACCGCGTGTACGCGGCCGGCACGGAGATACTCGACGCCTGTCTCGACGCGGGCGGGGTGCTCACCGGCGAGCACGGTGTCGGCATCGAGAAGCGCGACCTCATGGCACGCATGTTCTCCGTCGACGACCTCGACGCGCAGGCCCGGCTGCGGGACGCGTTCGACCCCGACGGCGCTGCGAATCCGCAGAAGGTCCTCCCGAGCGGCAGCCGCTGCGGCGAGTTGCAACGCGTCCCGGACGGAACGTGGATATGACCACGCCTCCGGACACGAACCGAGCACTCGACATCGCGCCGGTGGGAGCGCGCACGCATTGGGAGGTGGGCGGCCCGCCCGTCGCCGGTGCGACCGAAGTCCGTGCGCCGGTCGGCGTTCTCGCGTACGAGCCGGCCGACATGACGATCACGGTCGGCGCGGGAACCACCTTCGACGAGCTCGACCGCGTGCTGGCCGAGCAGGGCCAGCAGTGCGCGCTCGACCCACGCTCGCGCGCCGCGACGGTCGGCGGGATCCTTGCGTGCGGACTCTCGGGCCCGCGCCGTCTGCGCCACGGGCCGGTGCGCGATCACGTGCTCGAAGTTCGCTTCGAGACCGGTGACGGTCGGCTCGTCAAAGGTGGAGGGCCCACCGTCAAGAACGTGACCGGCTACGACCTCCCGCGCCTGTTCGTCGGCTCGCTCGGCACGATCGGCGTACTCCACCAGGCGACGCTGCGCTGCCGACCGCGCCCCGTGCGCTCGCAGTGGTTCACCGGAGTCGACACAGCACGAGCGTTCCGACCGGCGGCGCGCCTCTGGGACGGCCGGCGGGAGGCGGTCCTGCTCGAAGGAGTCGACGTCGACGTGGAAGCCGAAGGTCGCGGCCTGGCCGCGCTCGCCGCGCCGCCCAGGTTCCCGGACGGGCCGCATCGGGGCCGGATCTCGGTTGCCCCCGGTGCCGTGCGCGCGTGCGCCGCCGCGCTGACGCGCACCCCTTCCGAGAGTGCCTCCGCCCCGGGCGAGGTGCGGTGGTGCGCGGAGCTGGGCGTGGGCACGATCCACGTCGCCGCCGACGACGCCGCTGCGCTCGCGCGCGCCCGCTCGGTCGCGCACGCCCACGGCGGCTGGATGCTCCGGGAAGCGGGCGGTTCCGCCGCCGACGACGGGTATGGCTGCGCGCTGCCGAACGCGGCGCTGATGCGACGGGTGAAGGACGCGTTCGACCCTGCCGGAAAGCTGAACCGCGGCCGCTTGCCGTTGGGTGCGGTGCACGCGTGAGCGGTCCGCTGCACCTCGACCCCGACACGCTCAACGCGTGCGTGTCGTGTGGATTGTGCCTGCCGCACTGCCCGACCTACCGGGTCACGGGGCGCGAGATCGCGTCGCCGCGCGGCCGCATCGCCGCGATGCGCGCCGTCGAGACGGGCGCGGTGCCGATCGACACCGAGTTCCGGGCCGCGATGGAGGAATGCGTCTCGTGCCGCGGTTGCGAGGCTGCCTGCCCGTCCGGTGTGCAGTTCGGATCGTTGATGGAGGGAACGCGCGCCGCGTTGCCCGCGCCTCCCTCCCGCCTACGTCGGTGGGCGGAATGGCTCGGCTACCGGGTCGTCCTCCCTCACCACCGGCTCCTGCTCGCGACGACGTGGTTCGCGTGGCTCGGCCAGAAATTGCGCCTGGTGCCGGCACGCTTCGGGCTGCCCCGCCTCTCCGCCCGGTCGATGTTCCGGCCGCTCGCGGTCCCGGTCGGGGGCACACCGGACGCGTGGCTGTTCACGGGCTGCGTCATGGACGCGTGGCTGCGCGACACGCACCGATCGGCGGCGCGCGTCATGGCCGCGACCGGCACCGCCGTCTCCCGACCGCCTTCGAGCGCGGCGTGCTGCGGCGCGCTGCACCTGCACGCGGGTCGCGAGGAAGAAGCGCGCTCGCTCGCGCGGCGCGTGATCGCGTCGATGCCCGGTGACGCGCCGGTCGTCGTCGACAGTGCGGGTTGTGGCCTGGCGATGAAGGAATACGGCGTGCTGCTCGACACGCCCGCGGCGCGCGCGTTCAGTGCGCGGGTCGCCGACTTCTCGGAGTGGCTGGTCCGACGTCCTTTGCCGAAGATGCGCGCGACCGGAGTCCGGGTCGTCGTGCAGGACCCGTGTCATCTCCGCCACGTCCAGAAGGTGCACGGAGCGGTCCGGAATGTTCTCGCGCCGGCGTACGAGCTCGTCGAGACGGCCGACGACGGACTGTGCTGCGGAGCCGGAGGCGCGTACTCGGTGTTGCAACCCGAGCTCTCGCAACGGATCCTCGCGCGCAAGCTCGACGCGTTGCGCAGCGCGGCGGGCCGGGTCGACCCGATCGTGGCGTCGGCCAATCCCGGGTGCATGGTGCAACTGCGCGGTGCGGGCATCGACGCCCGCCATCCCGCCGACCTGATCGCGGAGGTACTCGATGGATGACCGGCTCGAGCTCATCTCCGAGCGCCTGACGGCGATCGAGGAAGAGCTGCGCGACCTCGCCTACGACCGGCTCCGGGAGGTCGCCCGGTCGCCCGACGGCGACGCCGGGATCGCGGCCGCGGCCGAGGAGAAACGCCTGTTGCAGGCCCGCCGAGCGATCGCCAAGGCCATCCGGGCCCTGGCGCCCGTGCGCACCGACGACTAGACCTTCCGGACCGTGCAGGTCCAGAAGTACAGGTCGCTCGTATACGACAGCACGCGGTGGGAGGGCTTCGCCTTCCGGCCCGACGACATCGTGATCACCACGCCGCCGAAGTGCGGCACCACGTGGACGCAGATGATCTGCGCGCTGTTGGTCTTTCAGTCCCCGGATCTCGAGCTCTCGCTCGACCTGATCTCGCCGTGGCTCGACATGCTCACCCGGGATGTGGCATCGGTGCGCGCCGACCTCGACGCCCAGACGCACCGCCGATTCATCAAGACCCACACGCCCTACGACGGGCTGCCCCACGATCCCGACGTGACGTACATCTGTGTCGGCCGCGATCCGCGCGACGTCTTCCGGTCGTGGGACCACCACTTCGAGAACATGGACCACCTCGCGATGATCACCGCGCGCGAGCGGGCCGTCGGCCTCGACGACGTCATGGACATGCTCGCCCAAGGTCCGCCCCCGCGCGCCGGGCGAGAGATCGATCGGTTCTGGGGATGGGTCGACGATCCCACACCGGTCACCGACGCCATGAGCCTGCACTCGACGTTGTGTCATCTGCAGTCGTTCTGGGACATCAGAGATCAGGCCAACGTCGTGATGTTGCACTACGACGACCTGCAACGCGACCTCGAGGGCGAGATGCGGCGCCTGGCGGGGCGACTCGACATCGCCGTCGACGAAGCGCGGTGGCCGGCGCTCGTCGAAGCGGCAACCTTCGAGAGCATGCGCGCGCATGCGGATGTGATCGCGCCCGACACGACCCATGCGATATGGAACGACAACCGCAGCTTCTTCAATCGCGGTTGTACCGGCCAATGGCGCGATCTGCTCGACGAGTCAGAGCTCGACCGCTACCACCGTCGCGTCGCCGAGCTCGCGGCGCCCGAGCTCGCCGGCTGGGCGCACAACGGCACTATTCCGGTTCATTGAGCCGGTCGATCAGCACGCGCAGGCGCGAGTAGGAGCGCCGGTCGAAGCGCATACGGAGCCGGGGAAGCTCCGGGAAGTCGTCGTCGCTGGTCTCGGCCTTCGACGCTGTCGCAGGCTCGATCTCACCGCTCACCACGATGTCGGCGAACTCGGCATTGAGCGCCGCGAGACGTTCCGCGGAGGGGAGCGTCTGCATGCGCAGCACGAGGTTTCCTTCGACGAATCTCAGTGAGTGGTAGTTGCGGTAGAAGCCGGTGATCTCCTCCAGGGCGACCGACGCGTCGTCGGTGATCTTCACGAGGTGCAGGTCCTCGGGCGAGATGTAGCCGCGGGCACGCAGCTCCCGCTCCACGAACTGCAGCCAGCTCAGCCAGAACGTCCCGCCGGGGACGTCGAGCAGGATGATGGGTGCGGGCGGCGCTTTTCCCGTCTGGACCAGGGTCAACAGCTCGAAGCCCTCGTCGAGGGTGCCGAAGCCGCCGGGCAACAACACGAAGGCGTGAGACTCCTTGACGAAGGTCACCTTGCGTGTGAAGAAGTAGCGGAAGTTGACCAGCTTCGGGTCGTCGGCGAGGAACTGCGTCGTTGCCGCTTCGAACGGCAGCCGGATGCTCACGCCGAACGAGTTCGCGGCGCCGGCGCCCTCGATGCCCGCTTCCATGATCCCCGGACCCGCGCCTGTGATCACCATCCAGTCGGCATCCGCGAGCTGGCGCGCCAATTCCGCGGTCTGCTCGTAGAGCGGATCGTCGCGGCGGGTGCGGGCCGAGCCGAAGATCGCGGCCTTGCGCGCGGCGCGGTACGGCTCGAACGCGGCGAACGCGTAGCGCATCTCCTTGAGCGCGGCGTTGGCGATCTTGAGATCACCACGCGTGGCGCGGTCGCGCGCGAGGCGGACAGCCGAAACGATGAGCTCGAACACGAGGTCGGAGT
>JAODBI010000203.1 GCA_025463875.1 Actinomycetes bacterium | reverse complement strand
GGGGTCGACTTCTGCGAGCGCATGGTCGCCGAGACCAACCCCGGTGTGCTCGAGATGGCGAACCGCACCGACTCTCCGCACGCGGAGGCGCACGGCTACAAGACGATCGGCGACATCATGCGGTCGCTCAACCCGTTCTCGGGTGAGTTCTACCGCGAGGCGTTGCAGGTGAGCCGGTACACGCGCGAGATGTTCTGCCTCATGGAGGGCCGTCACGTACACCCGTCGACGCTGTATCCGGGGGGAGTCGGCACGACCGCGACGATCCAGCTGTTCACCGACTACTACATCCGGTTGATGCGCTACGTGGAATTCATGAAGCGCGTCGTGCCGATGCACGACGACCTCTTCGATTTCTTCTACCAGGCAATGCCGGGCTACGAGCAGGTCGGTCTGCGGCGGACGCTCCTCGGTTGCTGGGGCGCGTTCCAGGACCCCGACGTCTGCGACTTCGACTACCGCAACATGGCGGAGTGGGGTCGGGCCATGGGCGTGACGCCGGGCGTGGTGGTGGACGGCAAGCTCGTCACCAACAGCCTTGTCGACATCAACCTCGGCATCCGCATCCTGCTGGGCCACTCGTTCTACGACGACTGGGAAGACCAGCCGATGTTCGTCACGCGCGATCCGTTGGGGAACCCGGTCGATCGTCGTCATCCGTGGAACCAGCACACCAACCCGACGCCGCAGAAGCGCGACTTCGACGACAAGTACAGCTGGGTGATGTCGCCCCGCTGGTACGACGGCAAGGACTACCTCGCGCTCGACACCGGCGGCGGCCCGCTGGCGCGGCTCTGGGCGACCGCACTGTCGGCGCTGGTGAACACCGACCACCTGAAGGCAACGGGCACGAGCGTGCAGATCCACCTGCCGAAGTCCGTGCTGAAGCCCGAGGTGACGCTCGAGTGGAAGGTGCCGCAGTGGTCGAACACGATCGAGCGCGACCGTGCCCGGACGTACTTCCAGGCCTACGCGGCGGCCGCCGCCCTCGACTTCATCGAGAAGGCGCTCGCCGACGTGCGCGCCGGCAAGACGAAGACGTGGGAGCCATTCGACGTACCGGACGAGGGGATCGGCTGTGGCTTCACCGAGGCCGTGCGGGGCGTGTTGTCGCACCACATGGTGATCAAGGGCGGAAAGATCGCCAACTACCACCCGTACCCGCCGACTCCATGGAATGCCAACCCCCGCGACTCGTTCGGCACTCCCGGCCCCTACGAGGACGCCGTCGTCAACACCCCGATCTTCGAGGAGAACGGACTCGACAAGTTCAAGGGCATCGACGTCATGCGCACAGTGCGCAGCTTCGATCCGTGCCTGCCGTGCGGGGTGCACATGTATCTCGGTAAGGGCAAGACGCTGAAGAAGCTGCACTCGCCGACACAGGTGTCGAATCCCGAACTTGCCTGCTGAGTCGACGTCGAGCGCCGGGGAGTTGTCATGGGAGAGCCACAGAATCTCCGGGTCGTCGGCGATCGCATCGAACAGCTGCTCGACGAGCTGCACACCGCCGCGGATCCGCAAACGTACGAGCGGGCCGAGGAGCTCCTGAGGCTGATCACCGAGCTCTACGGCGCGGGACTGGAGCGGATCGTCGAGCTCGCGGGCACGAATGCGCCCGGCGTCGTCGCCGCGTTCCTCGACGACGATCTGGTGTCGAGCCTGCTCATCGTCCACGGTTTGCATCCCGACGGAGTCGACGCGCGGGTGCAGCGCGCGCTGGCAGATGTTCGACCCTTCCTCGGGCAACACGGCGGTGATGTCGAGCTGCTCGAGGTCGACGCGGACGCGGGCGCCGTGCTGTTACGGCTGCTCGGCAGCTGCGACGGCTGCCCCTCCTCGGCGATCACGCTGCAGCACGCGGTCGAGCGGGCGATCACCGAGGCCGCGCCCGAGATCGTGACGATCGACATTGCGGAGTCGCCCGCGGACCTGCCCGGTGTCACGGTTCCGGTCACTCTCGGGCCCCGAGCGATGTACGACACCTGCCCTTCGGAGGTCGGCGCGTGAACGACCCGCTCGCGGTGCTGTCGCGGATCCGCAATTCGACGACGCCGGTCAAGCCGCGCCCGGGGGAGTGCTGCGAGCTCTGCCGCGAGCCGATCGGCGACGAGCATTCGCATCTCGTCGACGTTGAGGCGCGCAACCTCATGTGCGCGTGCCGGGGCTGTTACCTGCTCTTCACCGCCAGTGGTGCCGGCGGCGGGCACTTCAAAGCCGTTCCCGACCGCTATCTGGCCTTCGACGACTTCCGGCTGTCGACCAGCCAGTGGGACAGTCTCCAGATCCCGGTGAGCGTGGCGTTCTTCTTCATGAACTCGACGCTCGAACGCGTCGCCGCGTTCTATCCGGGGCCGGCGGGTGCAACCGAGTCGTTGCTGCCCCTGGAAACGTGGCGGGAGGTCGTCGCCGTGAACCCCGCGCTCGACATACTCGAACCCGACGTCGAAGCGTTCCTCGTGCGCGCGGATCGCGAGGTCGGTGGTGCGGAGTGCTTCATCGTGCCGATCGACGCGTGCTACGACCTGGTCGGGCGACTCCGGCTCCTCTGGCGAGGTTTCGACGGCGGCCGCGAGGCGCACGACGCGCTCGACGCCTTCTTCGACAAGGTCCGGTCGAAGGCAAGATGACCGAG
>JAODBI010000373.1 GCA_025463875.1 Actinomycetes bacterium | reverse complement strand
CGAACGGCACCGCGAGATCGACGCCGCGCAGCACCGCGATCGTCCCGTACGCGGCGTCGACGTTTCGCAGTTCGAGCGCGAGATCGGAACGCTCGCGGTCGTCGGGACCCACGCCGTCGAGCACCGTCGCCGGATTCACGACGCCGTCCCGAGGTACGCGTCGCGGACGCGCGGGTCGTTACGCACCTCGTCGGGCGTGCCGACGGAAATGACCTCGCCGAAGTCGAGCACGTGGATGCGGTCGCACACCTCCATGACCAACGCCATGTCGTGCTCGACGAGAAGAATCGACAGCCCGTCGTCGCGGGCGAGCCGTCGGAGCAGGCTCTCGAACGCCCTGGTCTCGTCGTCGGACTGACCCGAGGCCGGTTCGTCGAGCAACAGCACCCGGGGCTGGATCATCAACGCCCGCCCGAGCTCGACGACGCGCGCGGTTCCCGTGGGGATGGTCGAGACGTCGGCGTCGGCGATCGCCGTCAGCCCGATGAGGTCGAGCACGCGTTCCGTTTCGTGCGCGACGTTGATCCGGTGCACCGCCGCACGGAAACCACCCCACGTGTTGCGGATCTCACCTGCGACCCGAAGGTTGTCGCGCACGCTGAGATCGGTGAACAGCTCGAGGCGCTGGAACGTGCGAGCGATCCCGAGCCGGGCCCGTTTGTGCGTGTCGAGCCGGCTCACGTCCCGCCCGTCGAACGAGATCCGCCCCGAAGTCGGCGCCAGGAGGCCGGTAATGACGTTGAAGAGCGTCGTCTTGCCCGCGCCGTTCGGACCGATGAGCCCGGTCACCTCTCCGACCCGCACGTCGACGTCGACCTCGGTCAGTGCCTGGTTGCCGCCGAACCGCACGGTGACATGTTCGGCGCGGAGCAGCGCCGCGCCGCCCGCCACGCTCGCCACGCCTGTCACGCCCGGATCCCGGGCTCGAGGCCGATGCCGTGGTCGATCTGGCGCAGGTCGTCGGCCGTGAACGCCCGGTCGATGCCGATCAGCTCCAAGGGCGTCGGGTCGACGGCGGGCGCGGCCGCGCGTCGGCGCCGGAATGCCGACGGATCGGCGAGCGCGCCGGCGTACGGCAGGAGCGAGGCGAGCGCGAAGGTGAACACTGCGAAGATCCAGTTGTTGATGACGTGCTGGAACGCGAGGAACCACGCCAGCAACTCGACGCCGATACCGGCGATGAAGACGGGTCGGGCGTCACGAATCATCTCGCGATAGCGCGCGAACGAGTCACCGAGAAAGCCGCTGGGATTGCGGCCCAGCGCGATGCCGATGAGCGCGGGCAACAGGACGGTGAAGTGCACGAGCCACGCACTCACCCCGTGCAGCGCGCCGAAGTCATCACCGATCTTGGCGAAGATGCTCCCGAGCGCAACGAACACCGCGCCGTAGAGCAGACCGGCCGACAGGCCGCCGGAGACGTAGCCCGCACCGGCGACGACCAGCAACATCAGCAAGGCCATCGACTCGAACAGACTGAACCGATCGGCGGTCACCGAACCGATCTCCTGGGCGAACAGGCAACCGCCGAGACCCGCGATCGCGGCGGAGATCATGAACACCGACAGCTTGAGCCGTACGACGTTGAGCCCGAGGGTCGCGCAGGCGGCCGGGCTGTTCTTCATCGCCGTCAGGCGGCGACCGTAGGCGCTGCGGCGGAGCGTGATCATCGCGACACCGAGTATCGCGAAGACCACGGCGAGCAGGAGCAGGAAGTTGTCCTGCGGGTTGAAGTCGATGCCGAGTATTCGAGGGCGGGGAACCTGCAGGTTGCCGTTGGGGAAGATCGGGCTCCAGCTTTCCTTCTGCAACCAGGGGTTCGTCGCGGCCAGTGCGAGCAGGAGTCCGGACGTTCCCGCCGCGATGAGTGCGCCCCGCACGTGATGCGATCGAAAGCCCCGGTAGACGGCACCCAGGCCGAGCGCGACGATCAGGATCAGCGCGGCCGGATAGATGCGGCGCGACACGGTGTATTCCTTGAACACCATCTGCTCGACACCGAGCGAGAACGCGGCCGTCGCGAGCGCGAGGTAGAGACCGCGGAGCCGCAGTGCCGGCAGCGCGATGACGGCGCCGACCAACGCGGTCGCGGCCATCGCGATCACGAACGCCATGATCCCGGCGCGACTCGCCGCTCCGTGCCCGACGTGGTGGTAGAAGACCGTGCCGCCGATGCCCGCGAGTGCCATCGTCGCGAGGCTGACCTCGCCCGCGTACCCGACCAGCAGCACCAGCGACAAGATGATGATGCCGGCCGCGAGCGCGTCGCTCAAGGTGATGAGCGGCGACGCGGCCATGATGCGCGACAGCAGGATGATCGCGACGAGGAATCCGGCCGCGCTCACGTACGTCGCGTTCATCGACGGCAGCGCGAATCGCTCGCGCGTGCGCGTCGTCACCGCACCTCGTAGCCGGTCCTGTGGCAGGACGATCAGCACGATGAACAAGAGGATCATCGGTACGGCGATCCGCAGGTTCCCGCCCCAGTCGAACGACTTGGGCATGAGCCCGGTCGGCTTCTGGAACGCCATGCGCGTCGCGAAGCCGAGCACGACCGCGCCGACGAATGTCAGCGGAAGGTTGCGGAGCCGGCCGAACATGGCCGCTGCGAACGCGTTGATGACCAGGAGCGTCAGGAGGGTCGCGCTCAGCGACCCGCCCTGGAACGGCGTGATCAGGATGCCCGCCAACGCCGACAGACCGACGCCGATCATCCAGCTCACGAGCGACACGCGGTCGGGCCGGGCGCCGTTCAGCTCGAGCAACGGCCGGTCGTCTACGACCGCGCGCATCGAGACGCCGACGCGCGTCCGGTAGAGCAGTAGCCGCAGACCGACCGCGAGTGCGATCGCGACGAACAGGATCGTCAGGTCGTGCCAAAGGAGCACCACCCCGAACCAGGTGACCTTGTGGTCGGCGCCGAAGAAGGGCTGGATCGAGTGCGAGTCGGTGGGCTTCCAGACCCAGTTCGCAAGCCCGATCGCCGCGAGCAGCACGGAAATTGGCACGACGAGCTTCACGATCTCCGACGTTCCTTGCAGCCCGCGTATCACCACGCGATAGAGGACCGCCCCGAGCAGCGGCGCGAAGATCAGCAGCACGAACGCGAGCGCAACTGGCGCCGGCCACACACCCTTCGGGAGCAGCGGCCACGTGTGGGCGTCGTTGACGCGCAGGTCCCAGTAGACGTACGCGCACAGCATCCCGAGCGCACCATGCGCGAAGTTGAAGACCCCCGACGTCGAGTACGTGACGACCAGGCCGCTCGCGGCGATTGCGAACACCGCACCGGTGATCAGGCCGTTGATCAGCAGGTTCATTCGGGTCCTCGATACGCCGTCGGAGCTCGGCCGTTGGCCGTTACTTAGGCGTGAACGTACCGAACGCGGTCGCGATGCGCTGGGCGTTGATCTTGGCCGCCGCGACTGCCGACGTCTTGAGGCCCTTCACGACGAACTTGTCGCTGCATTCGAAGAGAGTGTCGGCCCCGGGCGCAACCTTGACCCAGGTCGCACCGTTGAGC
>JAODBI010000353.1 GCA_025463875.1 Actinomycetes bacterium | reverse complement strand
ACCCGGCGGCCACCTACGAGGTCGACCGCGACGATCCACAGTGTCCGGTGCGGCCAGTTCGTGAAGAGCGGCCGCAGCCCGGACGAGACGAGCTCCGTCGGCACCGCACCTTCGGGCAACGCCGCGGCGACGAGTGCGCCCGGGCGCGCGTTCCACGGCTGGAGCGCGGCACGGACCAACGCACTCGGAGCGGAAGCACCGCGCCACGATCTCGCCGGTCGACGCGCGGGAAGAGGCGGTAGGTCATGCCGGGCGGACTCCCCAAGCGCCACGATGCGTCGACCCTCGTCCGACAACGCGGCGCCCGTCGAACGGGCCGCGAGATCGACGCTCGGGATCCCGGCGCGCAGGAGCGCACCGACCACCGATCCGGCCGAGGTGCCGACGATCACCTCGGCGTCGCGGGCGTCCCACCCGGTCGCCTCGGCGATGCCGGCCAACACGCCCGCGTGGAAGGCGTGGCCGACGGCGCCGCCCGCGCCGAGCACGAGTCCGATCCGAGCCATCGTCTCCGACGGCGTCGCACGCACCACTCGCTTCGAGGTCCCCGTCACGTGGACAGGGTTATCAGAGCGGAAAGCAGGAGCGAGCCCCGGCTCGATGTGTGATCGTCAAGGGCCACCGAGAGCGCGATAGGTGAAAGGCCTCTCGCCGTGCTTGGTCGATCGGCAGCGACGGTCGCCGCGCGCGTGGCGCGGCGACCGTGCCTCGCGCGTCTAGGGCTCGAAGTCGTAGTTGACGGTGCCGTTCACACCACCGACGTCGACCGCGACGGAGAGCGAGTCGACGTTCCCGGCGAAGCCCGGTGACCACCCGCTGCCGGCCTTCAGCCACATCCCACCGGCGATCGGTTGACCGGCGCTCTGTCCGGTGATCGGACGGATCGCCAGGTCGGGATAGTCCGCCAGCAGTTGGGCAAACGAGCACGGGCTCCCTTGCGTGCATTGCTGACCGACGTCGCTACCGCCGACGATCGCGTTGCCGGTCTGCCACCAACCCGACGGCGCGGTCAACGGGTTCCACGTCTGCCACGTCTCGCTCGTCACGGCCGGACCACCCGCCAGCTCCGGCTCGAACACGGCCCGACCCTGGAACGCCGTGGTGTTGTCGGTGGCGTCGTAGTCGGCGTCGAGTTGCAAAGTCGTCGCGTGGGTTCCGGCGGCCGCTTGGTACGTCTTGTACGACAAGAACTTCAACTGATCGAACCGGGTGCCGGCGAAGAGACCGTTCGCAAGCGCCTCGCCCCCAGACGAGTCGATCGTGAGTTTCGCGCTCCCCGATCCGTCGGAACCGTTCGGACCGCTGACGAACGCTCCAGTGCCGTTTGGCGTTTCCTGCACGAAGCCGAAGCCACGGCTTGCCGCGTTCGCCTGATTGATGACGACGTTCCCGTCACCGGGTTCGAAGTTCGTCTCGATGTTGTTGCCGCTGATCCCGACGATGACGTTGTCGGTCGCGCCCACGAACCCGCCGGTGACCGGACCGCCCGCGCGGACCATGAGCGGACCCGGCACGCCGTTGACTGTGGGACGGACGCGGGCGTTCGGGTAGTCGGCCATCAGCGTCGACCACGTGCAGAACGTGGTCTGATTGCACGGCGGATTCGCCTGCTGCGTGTCGTTGACGATCGGGCGGAACGAAGACGCACCGCTGGCCGAGGAATACCACGAGCCGTTCGTGTCCATCGTGTCCCAGGTCTGCCATACGCGGGGCACGACGCTTTGGGAGGCCGACGGCACATAGACAAGGCGGCCCTGGTACGCGGTCGACCCGTCGGTCGAGTCGTAGTCGACGTCGAACTGCAGGTACAGCGTCTCGTTCGGCGATCCCGAGAAGGCCTGATACGTCGAGTACTTCAACTGTGAGAACGTGCTGAGCTGCCTCCCACTGAAGAGGCCGGTCGCAACGGCCTCCCGGCCGTTGCCGTCGATCGTCAACAGTGCACTACCGCGACCCGCCGGAGGCGTGCCCGGTCCGTTCACGTAATAGCCGTGGCCGTTGGATTGCTCGTTGAGGAACGACCAGCCGTTCGGTGCAGCCGGTGTAACCACCAGCTTGCATCCGGCCGCCAGCGCGACGAGCGCGACAACCATCCCGATCACATACACCTTGCGCATACAGAGTCTCCCGCAGACGAGGTACGAGGCCGAAGAACGGGCCCATTCCGGGGGAAGGGCTACACCACGACGCGTGGGAGCACAAGCGCCGAGCGCGCCAATCGGACGATCCGTTGCCAAAGGACGCGACGCCGGTTCGTCCGCGGACGAGACTCAAGCGCGTCGAGCGAGGCGCGTGTTCGAATAGCACGGCACGCCGGCGCGGTGACGCGCGGGCTAACGACGGCGGCGTTGGGCGAAGGCGACGATGGCGTCGAACTCGTCGTCGGTCAACGGGACCACCGACAGTCTGTTTCCCCTCGCGAGTAAGCGGCAGTTCACGAGCTCGGGGAGCGTTCGCAGCTCGTCGAGTGGGACGAACGGCAACGCGCGTACGGGTGCGATGGTCACCCAGTCCCAACGCGGATCTTCGGGCTTGCTCGCGGGGTCGTAGTACTTCGAGTTCGGATCGAACTGCGTCGGGTCGGGCTCGGCGGTCTTCACGATCCTGCAGATGCCGGCGACGCCCGGCGGCTTTGCATTCGAGTGGTAGAAGATCGCCCGCTCGCCCCTGCGCATCTCGCGTAGGAAGTTGCGCGACTGATAGCTGCGGATCCCGTCCCAACCTTCGCGACCGGCGCGCACGAGGTCGTCGTAGGAGAAGACATCCGGTTCGGATTTGAGCAGCCACCGCGCCATGGCGCGACGTTACGCGAGCAACGCGACGTCAGCCGACCCGCGGTCATGAGGGTGCGGGCGGGCGCGGAGCGAGGGTGATCGACGGGATCGAGAGTGTGGCACCACCGCGAAGCACGCCGTCGATCGCGGTGACGAGATGGTCGACGTCGATGAGGGAACCACTCAGATAACCGCGAGCCGACCATACGGGAAAGAGCTCGGCCGCGAGTTCCATGTCCCAGCCCGTGGCGAACTGCGTCTGCGCGTCGCCCTCGCCACCCCCGCAGTCACCGACGACGACGCGCGTGAACCCGACATGCGGATGCTCGGCGCGCCACGCCTCGACGAGCTTGTCGAGCGCCGCCTTGCTCACCGCGTACGCGGCCAGACCCGGCCAGGGCGGTGTGAGCGACGCGCTGACCGATGACAGGTACGCCGCGGTGCCGGCCGACGCGGTGAGGTGTTCGATCGCGGCACTGGTGATGAGCGCGGCGCCGGTGACGTTCGTGTCGAACGTTCGCCGCCAGGTGGCCGCGTCGGTGTCGGCGAGCCGGGCCAACGGACCCACGCCCGTGGCGTAGACAAGGGCATCGATGCCGCCCAGGCCGTTCGCGGCCTCGGCGATCGCCGACTGAGCGGAGTCCTCGTCGGTGACGTCACATTCGATCGCGAACGTCGACGGCCCCGCGTCCTTCGCGGCGGCTTCGAGTTGCTCGCGTCGGCGCGCCAGGAGCGCGACGTGCGCACCGCGCCGGGCGAGCCCGATTCCGATACAGCGCCCGAGCCCGCTCGACGCGCCTACGACCACAGTTCGCAACTTGGGACCCCCGGAATGTCGGCGCCGATATTGCCACGCTCATGTGAGAGGGCGATTGGCGATCTATTGTCGGCCTGGCGACGGGCGGTTCGAGGCCGCTCACCGAACTCGCTGACCGAATGGAACCGGCGCCGCGGCGCGAACGAGGAGAAGACGACATGTCAGTGTTCAGCGCCTTTCGCTACGACGGCAAGCGAGCCCTCGTGGTCGGTGGTGCCAGCGGTATGGGCGCGGCCACCGCGCAGCTGGTACAGGACGCGGGAGCCGAGGTCGTGGCGATGGACTACGCCGAGATCACGCTGCCCGGCGCGAAGGCGATCCACGT
This sequence comes from Actinomycetes bacterium, assembly GCA_025463875.1. Lineage (GTDB taxonomy): Bacteria > Actinomycetota > Acidimicrobiia > IMCC26256 > PALSA-610 > PALSA-610. The sequence continues at coordinate 1,961 of JAODBI010000353.1, read as the reverse complement.
CGACCTCGCCGACTCCGCCTCGATCGATGCCGCCGTCGACGAGTGCGGTGGGCCAGTGGACGCGCTGTTCTCGTGCGCGGGGGTGGCCGACGGCACGCCCGGCATCGAGAAGATCAATTTCATCGGGCACCGGTACATGATCGACAAGCTCCTGGCGCGCGGCCTGCTCGCGCGCGGCGCCGCGATCGGCTTCATCTCGTCGGCGGCCGGCCTCGGGTGGGAGGCGAACCTCCCGCTGCTGAAGGAGTACCTCGACATCGCCGACTTCGACGCGGCGGCGCAGTGGGCTCAGGAACACGGCAAGGCCGACTACATGTGGAGCAAGCAGGCGATCTGCGCCTATGTCGCGCGCGAAGCGATGCCGCTCCTCAAACAGGGAATTCGCATCAACGGGATCTGTCCCGGTCCGACCGACACGCCTCTCGCGCAGGCCAACAAGGACATGTGGCTCGGATTCGGCTCCGACTACCGCGCCGAGGTGGGTGTCGAAGCTGCGACGCCGCTCGAGCAGGCGTATCCGCTCGTCTTCTTGTGCAGTGACGCCGCGGTCGCGATCACGGGCACGACGATGATCACCGACTCCGGCTACTTCAGCGCGGGCGTGACCGAGGCGTTCCCGGAAGCCACGCCCGTGGTCAACTTCCTCCTCGGTCGGTACTGACCCACCAGAAGTTGTGGAGACGGCGGGCGTTGAGCTCGCCCGGCGGCTCGATCACGGGTCGTCGACGGAGATGAGCTTCGTATCCGCAGTGACCACGCGTGCGGGCTCAATCTGGCACTCAGGCCGCTCTCACGTCGCGGGGCGAGGATGTCGAAGAACAGGTGACCGACCAGAAAGCACCCGATGTCGCAGCCCGGCCCGATGGACGTCTTGCCGAACGGAACGGAGTTCCGCGCCGGCGCGCCGAACACGCCGTCCGGTCGCACCCGTGCGGCGAGGGACGAGGCGATGCTCGTCGCCGCTTGCGAGGAGCACGGCGCGGCCCGAGGCTCCATCTCGAAGCTGCGGGTGCTGAAGATGGTCGGCCGCCGCTCGCTCCCGGCGCTGGTCGAGGCGACGGTCATCCCCTCGATCTTGTTCTACGTGTTCCTCGTGAGCGTGGGTCCGTTTGCCGCGATGTGCGCGACGCTCGCTTGGTCGTACGGGTCGGTCCTGCGGCGGATGGTCAGCGGGCAGCGCATCCCGGGAGTGCTCCAACTCTCGGTCGCGGGCCTCACCGTGCGGACGATCGTCGGTCTCGTGAGCGGGACCTTCATGTACTTCCTGCAGCCCGTCGCGGCCACACTCGCCCTCGCGCTCGTGTTCTTGGGCTCATTGCGGTTCGGCCAGCCGATGATCGCCCGCATGGCGTCCGATTTCTGCCCGCTGGAGTCCGACATCAGCGGGCGGCCGGCGGTCATTCGACTGTTCAGCGGTCTCACGCTGATGTGGGCCGGCGTACATCTCCTCTCGGCCGGGACGACGTTCGCGATGCTCGTGAGCCTCCCGACCACGACCTTCGTCGCGTTGAAGTTCTTCGTGAGCCTCGCGATCACGATCAGCGCCGTCCTGCTCACCGTGTCGTGGGCGATGCGGACCGCGCGGTCCGAGAACCTCGTCTTCGCGGCGGTCCGCAGGCATCCGTCGGAGCCCTGACCTCGTACTTCGAGGGCAGAGGCGTACGAAGTCGACGAACAACGACGGTCGCAGATCGCGGGTGAGACGCGATCGCAGGTTGCCTTCGACATCGAAGGCGTCGACGGCATCAGCAAGTTGACCGTGGTGCACGAGTTCTTCGAGCCCGACAGCTTCGTCGCCGACATGGTGAGCGAGGGTTGGCCGCGGGTGCTCGCCGAGTTGAAGACGCTGTTGGAAACCGGCGCGGTGATCGGCGGCGATCCGGTGGTGCGCGGCGAACCGCGCTGACCGGTGGGCGCACTGAGTGGCGGATGACCGTCGCGGAGTGACTCGCGCTCACGCG
>JAODBI010000330.1 GCA_025463875.1 Actinomycetes bacterium | reverse complement strand
CCCCGTCCATCGGGGCCCGTTGGTGACGCTCGTTCCGAGAGGAACACTTTCCACCAGGCTCCACTGTCCGTCGACCCGCCCGTAGACCGAGACGTATCCGGCGAGGCCGCACGACGTGCCGCTGCGGTTGAAGAGCCGGATCAGCAACAGCGAAGAGCCGGGAGCGACCTCGAGGTCGGAGGCGCGGCACAACGTCGTGCCGGGCGGCGCCTCGAGCGCGGGTCCGTCGCCCTCCACGCACGGAAAGAAGCCCGGACGGCCCGCGTTCACTTGTAAGCCGTTCGCGAGCACGACTGCATGCCCTCTGATCAGCAGGTAGCTGTCGTCGCAGTCGATCACGTGCGCGAGCCCTTCCCAGAGCTCCTGGGCCGGGGTGGTATCGGTCAACGCCGTGCGCAACACGATGCGATCGCCGACGGCCTCGACCTTCGTGATGTCGGTGGAGTGCGGGAGCCGTCGCTCGGCGACGAGTTGTTCCACGTAGTGCAGGTTGGCGGCCGCGCCGCGCGGGTCGGGCCCGATCGTCGCGGGAGTGTTCGGCGAGGCCGACGTCGGCGCCGACGTCGACGCCGACGTCGGTGGCGGTGACACCTGAACGTCGGGGCTGCTGCGATCGTGGTCGACCGACCGGGCGATGCCGATCACGCCCGCGCTCGCGACCACCGCGACCACGACCGCCGTCGCGCCCCGGGCGAACCGGCGGCGGCGGATCCGGAGTCGCAGCGCGTGCAACTCGGGTCGGGGCGGAGCACTCCCGACCACCTCCGAGACGGCTTCCTCGAGTCGGTTCACGATGGTTCCTCCGCAACATCGGGTTCGCGCAGCGCGCCGCCCAAGGCGCGGCGGGCGTGCGCGAGTGTCGAGGCGACGGTTCCGCGCGTCACGCCCATCACCCGCGCGATGTCGGCTTCGGCCAGGTCGGCGACGTACCGCAGGACAACGGCCTGTTGCTGGCGCGCGGTCAACGAGCGCACGAGGTCCCACACCTCGCCCGCGGGCGCGGGCGTCGCTCCGCGCGACACCAGCCGCCCAGCAGACGCCGCTCCAGGGCCCGGCGCCGCGCACCACGGCGGACGATGTTGACCGCAACGCGGTACGTCCAGCCTTCGGGCGAGTCCATCTCCGCGACGCGCTCCCAGTGTTGCAACGCGCGCGACAACGCTTCGTCGGTCGCCTCCGCCGCGACCTCGCGATCGCCGGTGAGCACCACGAGCGACGCGAACAGGCACGGATGCTCACCCGCATACCACTGCTCGAAGGCCCGAGCCCGCGCCATGCCGTTCACACTCTACCAAGTCACGACGGCCCCGAAATGTTGGCGCCGGCGCGAACAATCCCCGCGCCCGGCGCGGCTTCAGGACGAGGCGACGGCTCCGCCCCGGGTCTCCAGCCACGTCTTGCCCTGCTCGACGTCGAGGTCGTGGGGCAGGCCCAAGAGGCGCTCGGCGATGATGTTGCGCAGCACTTCGCTCGTTCCGCCGCCCACTGTGAGGGCCGGACTGAAGAGGAACCCGCGGTCCCAGGCGCTGTCGAAGGTTCCATTCGTCGTGAGCATCCCACCCGCGCCCATGAGGTTCTTCGCGAGCGTGAAGACCTTCTTGCCGTGGGGATCGGCCAACGCCTTGCGCAGCGACGCGTCGGGCCCGGGCTTCTTGTTCACCGCGGCCGAGATCATGCGCATGCGGTGGTAGCGCAGGATCTCTCCTTCGATGTACGCGCCGACGACCTTCTGCCGGGCGACCACATCGTCGAGGCCCCCGTTGTCGCGGAAGTGCGCAACGAGATCGCGCGCGCTCGGCCCGTATCCCCATTGGAGCCCGCCGCCGGTGGAGAGCGACACCCGTTCGTTCGCGAGCGTGCTCTTGGCCATGCCCCAGCCGAGGTTCTCTTCGCCGATGAGATTCTCGGCGGGAACGCGCACGTCGTCGAAGAAGACCTCGTTGAAGCCCGACTCGCCCGTCATGTTGCGAATGGGACGGACTTCGATGCCCGGCAGGTCCATCGCGATGATGAAGTACGAGATGCCGCGGTGCTTCGAGACGTCGTTGCGGGTGCGCGCGATCAGGATCCCGAACTTGGCGTGGTCGGCGAGCGACGTCCAGATCTTCTGGCCGTTGACCCGGTAGACGTCGCCGTCGCGCTCGGCGCGCGTCCCGAGGTTGGCGAGGTCGGATCCGGCTCCCGGTTCGCTGAACAGTTGGCACCACAACTCCTCGCCCGCGAGCATCGGCAGCAGGTAGCGCTGCTTCTGATCGTCGTTGCCGAGCGCAACGATGATCGGCCCACAGTGACCGATACCGATCGGGTTCATGGGCTTGGAGACGCCCGCTCGGCGCATCTCATCTTCGATGATCAGCTGCAACGCGGGATCGGCATCGAGCCCGTACGGACGCGGCCAGTGCGGAACCACGAATCCCGCGTCGACGAGCTCGCGCGCGCTCGGCGTGGGATGTTCGGTGAACCATCGCCGGATCTCGATCCGGCGCGGATCGTCTTCGGGAGGTAGGTCGACGTCCACGGGGCGCAGTCTCGCATTGCCCGCGCCGGGGGTGCTCAACTACGGCCCATGGCCTGGAACATCGCTGATCTCACCGAGCACATCGTCGACACCGTCCCCGATCGGATCGCGCTGATCGTCGCCGACGAGCCCCGCACGTACGCCCAGCTCGAGGAGCGGGCCAACCGGTTGGCGCACCACCTCGCGGCGCAGGGCATCGGCCGCGGCGACCACGTCGGCATCTACGGCATGAACAGTCACGCCTTCGTCGAGACGATCTTCGCCGCGTACAAGCTGCGGGCCGTGCCGGTGAACGTCAACTACCGCTACGTCGAGGCCGAGCTGCGCTACCTCTTCGACAACGCCGACCTCGTCGCGCTCGTGCACGACGCGCAGTACACGGCCCGCATCGCGGCGGTGCGCGAGTCGCTGCCGCTGCTCCGCCACCTCATCGCGATCGACGACGCCTCGGGTACCGACACGTCGGCGCTCGGCTCCATCGACTACGACCAAGCACTGGCCGCCGCGAGCCCGGCGCGCGACTTCGAAGCGCGTTCCGACGACGACATCTACATCCTCTACACAGGCGGCACGACCGGCATGCCCAAAGGCGTGGTGTGGCGCCAGGAGGATGTGCTCTGTGTGCTCGGTGGCCTGGTCAACTTCGACACGGGCGTGCGTGTGCTCGACGAATGGGAGTTCGCCAAAGCGGCCGCCGACGCGCCGGCCGACGCCGGCTTTGCGGTCGTCATCGCGCCACTCATGCACGGTGCGGCGCAGTGGGGGACCATCAACGGTCTCATCAACGGCCGGACCACGGTGCTCACGCCGAAGTTCGATCCGCACGATGTCTGGAAGGCCGTCGAGAAATACAAGATCCCGACGCTGAGCATCACCGGCGACGCGATGGGACGGCCGCTCATCGAAGCGCTCGACGAAGGCAGCTACGACGCGTCCTCGCTCGTCGCGGTGGCCTCGACCGCCGCGGTCTTCAGCGCGACGGTCAAGGCGCAGTTCCACGAGCGGTTCCCGAATCTCGTCATCGCTGATGCGGTCGGTTCGACGGAGACCGGTTACAACGGCGTGCGCGTGATCATGAAGGGCGGCGAGGAGAAGCCGGGTCTTCCGACGGTGAGGATGGGCCCCGACACCGTCGTGCTCGACGACGACATGAACATCGTGGAGCCCGGTTCCGGCATCGTCGGACGCATGGCGCGCGGCGGCAACGTCCCGTTGCGCTATCACAAGGATCCGGAGAAGTCGGCGGCGACGTTCGTGACGGTGAACGGGCGGCGCTTCTCCGTATCGGGTGACTCGGCGGTCGTCGAGGCCGACGGCACGATGACGCTCCTCGGGCGTGGTTCGGTCTGCATCAACTCCGGCGGCGAGAAGATCTACCCCGAAGAGGTCGAGGCGGCGCTGAAGGCGCACGGCGCGGTTTTCGACGTCGTGGTCGTCGGTGTTCCCGACGAGCGGTGGGGCGAACGGGTGGCCGCGGTCATCGAGATGCGACCCGAGCACGACGTGACACTCGAGGAGCTCGACACGCACGCGCGCCTGCACGTCGCGGGCTACAAGGTTCCGCGCGAGCTGCACGTCGTCGACAAGATCGAACGCTCACCGAGCGGCAAGCCCGACTACCGCTGGGCCAAGGACATCGCCACCGGCGTCAAGAAGGGCTAGGGAGCGGCACCCGGTGCCGGAAACCCTGCCAACAGTGGGCAGGAAAACTGGCGCCAGACGCCGGAAACCCTGCCAACAGTGGGCAGGACCTCTACTCGCCCTTCAGCTCGACGATGATCTCGTAGTACGGCGCGGCGCCGGTGTTGACCGCGGTCTCGATGCCGCCCTTCGGCACGTGCGTCACCATCCCCGGGATCACGGCGGCCTCGAAGAACTCGCGGTACGGGCTCTGGGTGTCGGGCTCGGGCTCGACGGCGACCCGGTCGCCGCGGACCTGGATCAGCAGGTGATCGTGGTCGTGGCGGTGGATCGGGCTCCGTTCACCCGGCGCGAGGTCGAGGATCCAGACCCGCACCCGGTGGTCCTCGAACACGACCTTCGTCCCGACGCCGCCCAGGGTGCGTCCCACCGGTTCAGTCCCCATGGGAGCGACGCTAATTCGCCGCGGAGCGGGCACCAATATTGGAACGTGTTCTAAAATCCCGGTATGGCATCGCGTCGCTTCCCGTTCCCGATCCCGTTCGGCTGGTACCAGGTCGCGTTCCCGAACGACCTCGCACCCGGCGAAGTCACGCCCATCGAGTACTGGGACCGCGAAATGGTGTTGTGGCGCGACACGGCCGGCGCGTTCCATCTCCAGGACGCGTTCTGCCCCCACCTCGGCGCGCATCTCGGCCACGGCGGAACCGTCGACGGTGCGCTGCTCACGTGTCCGTTCCACGGTTGGAAGTTCGACGGCGATGGCTTGTGCTCGAACATCCCGTACAGCCAGCGCACGAATCGTAAGGCGCGTGTCCGCACGTATCCGGTCGTCGAGCGCAACGGCTTCGTGCTGGCCTGGTACCACCCGTTCGAGGAAGCGCCGAAGTGGGAGATCCCGGTCATCGAGGAGATCGGCGATCCCGCGTGGAGCGACTTCTACGCGTCGTCGTACGTGATCCGCACGATCCCGCAGGAGATGTCCGAGAACGGCGCCGACCCCGCGCACTTCCAGTTCGTGCACGGCACCGACACGGTCGCGGAGATGGAGGAGTACAACACCGACGGGCCGTGCTCGTCGATGTTGTCGAAGCAGTCGTACGTCACTCCGCGCGGCGTGACCGAAGGTCGCATCGACGTGTACAACTACGGCCCGGGATTCTCGAAGGTGTGGTTCAGCGGCATCGTCGACGCGATCAACATCGCGACCACCACCCCAATCGACGCGGAGACCACGCAGGTGCGGTTCAACTTCATCGTGCGCAGGTTCGACGACGAGAAGCTCACATCGACGGTTGCCGACGCGTTCGTCAAGGAGATCAACAAGCAGGTGCAGGAAGACCGGCCGATCTGGGAGCACAAGAGTTTCCTGCCGTCGCCGGCGCTCGCCGACACCGACGGCCCGATCCTCAAGTTCCGCAAGTGGTACAGCCAGTTCTACGCGGAGCCCTACGAGGTCACGGCCTGACCTGCGGAGACGCGGTGCACCGCGGTTTTCGTGATCACGGTTTGATCACGGACCGAGGACGAGTGCGCCAAGCTTGGCTGCCGCGTCTTCCTGCATGGTCTTCGTGACGTGCGCGTACAGGTCTTCGGTGATCGCAGTTCTCGCGTGGCCGAGGCGT
>JAODBI010000321.1 GCA_025463875.1 Actinomycetes bacterium | reverse complement strand
ACCGCGGTCGTGACGAGAAGTGGCGCATCGGTCAAGGCATGCCATTCGGTCTCGGTGAACGCGGACTTGTCGGTCATCGATACTCCTTCCGAGGTCCCGCTGCCCGCGCCGGTCCGGCGCGGTGCCTCTTCGTAGCGGCGCAGCATGGCATGTGAATGCGTCCTGTCAACTCGCACCCGTCGCCGAAGTGCCTCCGAGACGGTCGCGACCACGAGCCGACAACCCCTTGCGACCGCGCGTGGCCCTGACGGAATTGGCGATCGACACTCGCCGCCCGGAGCCCGATCAGGCATCATGAGGCGAAGGGTGAGGGCCCGCGCAAGACGGAGCCGCTGATGACGACGATCGTCGAAGGCAGTAGTACGGCCCAGTTCGAGCCGGTGCGATCGGCGCTCGCGCAGTTGCTCACATCCGGTCAGGATTTCGGCGCGTCGGTGGCCGTCACGGTGCGGGGCGAGCTGGTCGCCGATCTATGGGGTGGTCACATCGACACGGCGCGGACCGTGCCGTGGCACCGTGACACGATCGTGAACGTCTTCTCGACCACGAAGACGATGACGAACCTGTGCGCGTTGCTGCTCGCCGATTGCGGCGATCTTGATGTCGACGCACCTGTCGACCGGTACTGGCCGGAGTTCAAGGCAAATGGCAAGGAAGACGTGCTCGTTCGTCACGTGCTCGGTCACTCCTCGGGTCTTTCCGGGTGGGACGCAACGATCGAACCCGCGGACCTCTGCGACTGGGAACGATGCACGACGCTGCTGGCGGCACAGTCGCCGTGGTGGGAGCCCGGCACCATGTCCGGCTACCACGCGCTGACACAGGGCTACCTCGTCGGCGAGATCGTCCGTCGAATCACCGGCCAAACGTTGGGTGAGTTCTTCGCACGCGAGCTCGCCGCGCCGCTCAACGCCGATTTCTACATCGGAACCAGCGCGGCCAACGACGCGCGCATCGCGCCGATGATCGAACCACAAACCATGAGCGCCGCCGCGCTCCCGGCTGTCGAGTCCGAGACGCATCGCCGGATCATGACGAAGACGTTGCTCAACGGAGTACCACCCGCCGAGACCTCGCGCACACCCGAGTGGCGTCGCGCGGAGATTCCCGCGGCCAACGGTCACGGCAACGCGCGATCTGTCGCCGCCATTCAGTCGATCGTGTCGAACCTCGGTGCCGCCAATGGCACGCGACTGCTCTCCGAAGACGGTTGTAGGCGGATCTTCCGAACGCAGTCGAACGGTATCGATGCCGTACTCGGCGTCCCGATTCGCTTCGGGGTGGGCTTCGGGCTGCCGAACGAGACGACCCCGTTTCCGAGCATCAACACCTGCTTTTGGGGTGGCTGGGGCGGGTCGCTGGTCGTCAACGATCTCGTCGCGCACATGACCATTGCGTACGTGATGAACAAGATGGGACCCGGCACCCTCGGCGACGAGCGCGCCGCCGGCATCGTGCTCGCCGCGTACTCGGCCCTCTTGGCCGAGAGCAGCTGAGCCGGCGACGCTAACCGTCCGCCAATCTCTGCTCGATGACGGCGACTTTGCTGCGTAGCGCGTCGTCCACTCCCGGGCGGTGGTCGATCTTGATGACCACGCTGACTCGCGGGGCGGCCTCGGCGACGGTCATCACGCAGCGTTTGATCAGTGCCATGACCTCGTCCCAATCGCCTTCCACGTTGGTGAACATCGCGTTCGTCTCGTTCGGCAGTCCACTCTCACGCACGAGTCGCACGGCCTCGGCGACCGGTTCACTGACGGACGTCCCGATTCCCAGCGGAGTGATGGAGAAAGCAGCAAGCATGCGGACATGGTCGCGCGAAACGATTCGAAACGACACCCGTCGGTACCGCGTCTACGCGACGAGGCCGACCGTCGGTTCGCGGCGGACGTCGTGGTTCATCACGTCATCGAGGAGCGCGCCGAGGTCGGAGCGAGTCGCGGCATACGCGGGATCGTCGTAACGGTTGACGATCTCGCCCGGATCGTCACGAAGGTCGTAGAGCTCGCCGAACGGAGCTTCGAGATAGCGATGCAACTTGTAGTCCGCGGTGGTGATCGTGCGCATGGGTATCGACGTCATGATGTTGAAGTCGTTCTCGGTCAGCACGTACTCGCGCGGTTGGGACGTGAGTGATTGACCTTCCATCCACTTCGGCACCTCGAGCCCCGCGCCCTCCAGGATCGTCGGGGCGAGATCGATCGTGCCGACGGGATCGGTCACCACGTGATCCGCTTCGAATCCGGGACCGCGCACGAGCAGCGGCACCCGCAGGAGCGAGTCGTAGCCGAACGGGCCCTTGAAGATCAGTTGGTGCTCACCGAGGAACTCACCGTGATCGCTGGTCACGATCACGAGCGTGTCGTCGGCCAGACCGCGCCGGTCGATGACGTCGAGCACCCGCCCGATCGCGTGGTCGAGCTGGGCGACCATCCCGTAGTAGCCCGCGGTCATCCGTGCGAGCTCTTCGCGCGTCAGCGTTCCGCCGCCCGGGTTCGCCCATTCGAGCGCGCGCCCGCGGAGGCCCTTCGACAGGATCTCGTGCAACGCGGGCTTGCCTTCGAACTCGTTCTCGTGCACCTCCGGCAACACTGCGAGCACGTCGGCCGGCGCGTAGCGATCGCTCCACGGTGCGGGCGGGTCCATCGGATGATGCGGGTCGGTGAAGCTGACCCAACCGAAGAACGGCCCGTCGACGTTCTCCAACCAGTCGACCGCGCGGTCGGCCACCCACGTCGTGGGGTGATCTTCTTCGGGCAGCGCGTTGCGCCACGTCTGCGTGTGGTCCCACTTGGCACCCACGGCTTCGGGTTGCATGAGCCGAAGACGCTCGACGCCGCGATCGAACCCGTCGCGGAACAGGTGACGTGCGTAGTGCAGGCCGAAGGGCGGCGGACCGTAGATCCAGTTCCAACGACCCATGAGGTCGGCGATGCGCAGGTTGTGCCCGAACATGACGAGCTCGGCGTGCTCGAAGCCGAAGTAGGGGCCGTTCCACTCCGCATCGACCCGCGCCGATCCGTCGACGGATTCGATACGCCCGGTCGGGAAGAACGGGAACGCGGTGGCGAAGTGCGCCTTACCGATGATCGCGGTCCGGTAGCCGGATTGCCCGAGCAGCGTCGCGATCGAGCGTTCCTCCGCGTCGGACGGAAGATCGACACCGTTGCAGGTGACGCCGTGCGTCGAGGGGTATGTACCCGTGAGGATCGTGGCGCGCGCGGGCTGGCACAAGGGATTCTGGGTGCGCGCGCCCGCGAAGCGCGTGCCCTGAGCCGCGAACGCGTCGAGTCGGGGCGTGGCGGCCAGCGGACTGCCCTCGACGCCGAGCGTGTCGGCCCGTTGCTGGTCGGTCGTGATGAGCAGTACGTTCACGCGTTCGCATCGTACGTGGATGGCCGAGGAGGCGCTTGATGAAGGCGTTGCGCACGCCCGACGACCGCTTCACCGGGCTTCCCGAATTCCCGTTCGCTCCCCACTACGTCGAAGTCGACGACGGTGAGGGTGGCCGGTTGCGGGTGCACTATCTCGACGAGGGTTCCGCGACCGGACCCGTGGTGTTGCTCATGCACGGCGAGCCGTCGTGGTGTTTCCTCTACCGCAAGATGATTCCCGTCCTCACGGCAGCCGGCTATCGATGCATCGCGCCCGACCTCGTCGGCTTCGGCCGTTCCGACAAACCGACGGAACGCACCGACTACACGTATGCGCGTCACGTCGAATGGATGCGCGCCGCATTGTTCGACGCGCTCGACCTGCGCGATATCACTTTCGTGGGCCAGGACTGGGGTGGTCTCGTCGGCTTGCGCCTCGTCGGCGAACATGCCGACCGCTACGCGCGGGTCGTCACCGCGAACACGTTCCTACCGACGGGCGACACGCCGCCCGGCGAAGCGTTCCTCGGGTGGCAGAAGTTCTCCCAGACGGTCGAGGATTTCGCCGTCGGATTCATCGTCGGCGCGGGCTGCCACACCAAGCCGTCCGATGACGTGATCGCGGCGTACGACGCACCCTTTCCCGACGACACCTACAAGGCCGGCGCGCGTCAGTTCCCGATGCTCGTACCGACCACACCCGGCGACCCGGCGTCGGTCGCGAACCGAAAGGCATGGGAAACCCTGCGCAGCTGGACGAAGCCGTTCCTCACCGCGTTCTCCGACCAGGACGCGATCACCCGCGGCGGCGACCGCGTCTTCCAGCGCGACGTACCGGGATGTGCCGGCCAGCCGCACACGACCATCGAAGGCGGCGGTCACTTCCTGCAAGAGGACAAGGGCGCGGAGCTCGCACGAGTGATCGTCGACTGGCTCGCAGGCCCGACGGCGTGAACGAAGGCGCGTCAACCGACGACGAGCCACGACAACCCGACGCGTTCGCGTTCGTCGACGAGGTCCAAGCCCTCGCCCGGACCGGCTTGCACTTCAGTGAGAACCCGTTCGATCGAGAGCGGTACGCACGCCTCCTCGAAGCCTCCCTGCGCGAATACGACGCGCGCACGACGATGGAACCGTCGGCCATCCGCGATCGCTTCGAGTCCGAGATCGGATACGTCACCGCCAAGGTCGGGGCAGACGCCGCCGTCTTCGACGACGACGATCGCATCCTCCTCGCGCGTCGCGCCGACGACGGAAAGTGGGGCCTGATCGCCGGTTGGATCGATCCGAACGAGTCGCCGGAGGCAACCGTCGTTCGTGAGCTTGCCGAAGAAGCCGGCGTACAGGCGCGCGTCGACCGGCTCGTCGGAGTCTTCTTCCGCGAGGCCCACGCCGGCGAACACCCGCACGGAACCGTGTCGATCGTCTATCTCTGCTCGATCACGGGCGGGACGCTCCGACCGCAGGTGCACGAGGTCAGCGAGCTGGCGTGGCGCCCGATCGACGACCTCGAGCCGGGCGAATGGCACCACCATCACGAGCTGCTGGCCCGGGCGGCGCGGGACGCCCGCTGGCGCATGCGCGCCGGTCTCTAGGCTGCGGCCCGTGGGCGGCCTGGCGTTCGAACGAGTGGTGATCGACGGCGTCCCCGCCTACGTCGGGAACCATCACGGTCACGTTGTGGCCGGGCTGACGTTCCGGGTCGGCACCGCCGACGAACCGGCCCTCGACCGGGGCACGACTGCACTTCTGGCTGAGCTCGCAGTCATCGACATCGACGACGTCGCGTTCGACGTGGGTGCGACGCTCACCTCGTTCGTGGTGAGCGGGCACGCCGCTGCCGTCGCCGACGCGCTCGCGGCCGTCTGCAACGCTTTGCCCGCGTTCGACGACGACGACCTCGTCCAGCTCGCCGACACCATTCTCGACGAACCCGCCGACATTCCCGCCCTGCAGACGACGATGCTCGGACTGCGTTTCGGCGCACAGGTCTACGGCATGACCGCGGTCGCGCCGTTCGGTCTGCTGCGGCTCGACGGTGAGCGGGCGCGCGCGTGGGCGGACCGCTTCTTCAGCCGCGGAAATGCGGCACTGTGGTCGAGTGGACCGCTCGCGCCGAACATCGCGCTTCCACTCCCGGACGGTGATCGCGTCGCGTCCCCGCCCCGTGTCGAAGCGGAATGCGCGCTGCCTGCGTGGTGCCCGAACTCCTGGTTGGGATCGGTGTTCCGCGACGCCGTCGACTGTTCGATCGTCGCCGCGGGATCGGACGCGACGACGGTGGCCGTACGTGCGTTCGCCGCGGAGATGCGCGAACGACTCCATGACAGCGACCTCGCCGGCTCGGAAGCACAGCTCGACGTGACGACGTGGGGGCCCGAGCTGACCCACATCGCCCTCACCCTTCCGACCCGGGCGCACGGCAACGACGGCATCGAATGCATCCTCGGGACCATCGACGACTTCACCGACCTCGGACCCGATCCCGACGAGTTGGCCGACGCGATCGAAGAGATCCGCGCGTCCTGCACCGATGCGAAGAATGCGCACGTCGTCGCCGAGATGCTCGCCGACGACGAGCTGCGCACCGGGCGCCCCCGCACACTCGACGAGTTGCTCGAGTCCGTCCGCAACGTGACCGCGACCGACGTCGCGGCCGTGTTCGACGAGATGCGTAACGAGATCATGGTCGCCGTGCCTTCCGACGCCGAGATCGTCGATGCGCGCTTCGCACTGTTGGAGCGGGCGACGGGCTTCGCACTCGACGGCACGCGCTACCGGCGGGCAAAGACGACCGGTACGCCCGACGACGACGCCCGTCTGATCGTCGGACCCGACGGCGTCGCGTACGTCCGCGCCGACGAGGTGTTGACGGTGTGCTTCGACGACTGCGTCGCCGCGGTCACGTATCCGACGCGCGAGATCACGCTCGTCGACATCGACGGGACGATCATCGAGGTGGCCGAGAGCGACTGGCACGACGGTGCACTGGCGTTCGCGACGATCGAGGCGGCGCTCCCGCCCGAGATCACGCTCGTGGCGCGCCGGTCGTTCGGCACCCCGGAGCCGGTCGAGCCGCCCGCCGAGCTCGTCGAGAGCGCCGCGCCGATCTGGACCGACTCGCTGTAACTCGCTAGCTCGCCTCCGCCCCGTCGCAGCCGCCGGCCGCGCGTTCCTCGTCGACATCGATCGACGACAACGCGGACGCGAGCTGCGAGAGCTGCTCCGGGCTCAGCCGGTCGACGAAGTGTTCGCGCACGCCTCGCACGTGGGTGGGTGCACACGTCGTCAGCGTCTTCAGACCGAGCGGTGTCAGGACGGCGTTCGATCCCCGGCGGTCGCTCGGGCACGGCCGCCGCTCGACGAGACCACTCTTGACGAGGCCGTCGATGCGGCGAGTGATCCCGCTCGGGGAGAGATGCAGCCGGCTCGCCAGCTCACTCATGCGAATCGCCCGGTCGGGCGCTTCGGACAGGTGGACCAGGACCTCGTAGTCGCCGAGGCTCAGCCCGTGCTCGGCCTGCAGCTCGTTGTCGAGGACCGCGAGGAGAGCAGTCGTGGACCCGACCAGCCCACGCCACGCCAACATCTCGGGCTCCGTCAGCCACCGAGCCTCGGGCTCGCTCATGAGGAAATGTTACCCCCGCCGGGAATCTTCTTGCGCCCGCAAGCATTACCTCTGTTGTTGCGAATGCAACGATTTGCGGCCTGACACATTCGACAAGGAGTTCCCCATGACCACAACCCCGGAATCCATCCGCACCGCCCCGGCCCCCGGCTCCTACGAGCTCGACCAGAGCCATTCGCACGTGTCGTTCAGCGCCCGCCACCTCATGGTGACCAAGGTACGCGGCCGCTTCCCCGTCACTGCGGGCAAGCTCGTGGTCGGCGAGAACCCCCAGGACTCCTCCGTCGAGGCGACCATCGACGTCTCCGCCGTCGAGAGTGGAGACCCGAAGCGCGATGAGCACCTCCGCTCACCCGACTTCTTCCACGTCGAGAAGTTCCCGACCGTTACTTTCCGCTCCACCAAGGTGGAGGACCACGGCGACGGTGAGTTCACCCTCGAGGGCGACCTCACCGTGAAGGACACGACCCGTCCCGTCACCCTGAAGGGCGAGTACCTCGGTTCGCAGGAATCGCCGTGGGGCGACACCCGCGTCGGCTTCAGCGCCGAAGTCGAGGTCAGCCGCAAGGAGTGGGGCCTCGAGTGGAACGTTGCACTCGAGACCGGCGGCGTGCTCGTGGGCGACAAGATCAAGCTCACGATCGACGCAGAGTGGGTCAAGGCGTAAGGCGCAGCGCAGGGGCGGAGTCTCACCGAGGCTCCGCCCTTCTGCGCGTCCGGACCCTTCCCGAATACCCTTGCGCGCATGGCGGACACCATCCGGCTGCATTGGCGCAAGAGCGAGACGCACGGCCTCGAGGACGACCCCGAGCCTCGGCCGATCCGCTACACGTTGTTCTCCACGGATGACCACCTCGTGGAGCCGCCCGGCATGTTCGACGGCCGGCTCCCGACGCACCTCCAGGATCTCGCCCCGAAGGTCGTCGAGACCGAAGAGGGCCATGAGGTGTGGCGTTTCGACGGTCAGACCTTCTTCCAGGTCGGCCTGAACGCGGTCGTCGGCCGAAAACGCGAAGACTGGAAGGTCGAACCGACCCGCTTCGACGAGATGCGCGCCGGTTGCTACGACGTCGACGCGCGGATCCGCGACATGGACATCAACGGCGTGTGGGCGTCGGTCAATTTCCCGTCGCAGATCACGGGCTTCTGCGGAAGGGTGTTCTCGCGCTGCAGCGACCCGGAGCTCGGTCTCGCAGTCACACGTGCGTGGAACGACTGGTTCCACGACGAGTGGTTCTCGAAGTATCCCGACCGCATCGTCCCGATGGGCATCACGTACCTGGCTGATCCCGAAGAGGCCGCGAAGGAGATCCACCGCAACGCGGCACGGGGGTTCACCGCGGTCACGCTCCCGGAGATGCCGCACCGCATCGGGATGGAACCGATCTTCTCCGAGTGGTGGGACCCGATCATCGCGGCGTGTGCCGAGACCGGAACCGTCGTATGCCTGCACGTCGGCTCGACCGGCGTGGCCGACATGCCGCCCGGCTCGCCGATGGTGCCACTGGGTGCGACCTTGTTCGGCCAGCTCGCGTTGAGCGCGTGCGCCGAATGGTTGTGGTCGCGCTACCCGGCGCAGTACGCGGACCTCAAGATCATCATGAGCGAGGGCGGCATCGGTTGGGTCGCGATGCTGCACGACCGGCTCGAAAACATTGTCGAGCGCTCGGGCTACGGCGAGTACTTCCCGGGCAAGCTGCGCCCGGCCGAGGTGTTGCACCGCAACTTCTGGTTCTCGACGATCGACGATCCCTCGACACTGAGCACGCGCCACACCGTCGGGATCGATCACATCACCTTCGAATCCGACTACCCGCACGGCGACGGCACGTGGCCCGACACCCAGCAGGTTTTCGCCGACGTGTTCGGAGGTCTGCCCGCGGACGAGATCGCGAAGATCAGCCACGAGAACGCAGCTGCGCTCTTCCGGCACCCGCTGCCGCCGCCAGGTAACCCTCACGCGATCGGAGTCCGACAGTGAACGACACCACGACCACGCGCAACTACGACGACCTGCTGCTCGAGGCGTACAACGGCGAGCTCTTCGGCAACGCGATCTTCTCCGCGATGGCGAGTCGCGACGAATGGCACGACCACCGCGAGGCGCTGCAACTCCTCGCCACGATCGAAGACCGCACGGCCGCCGGCCTGCGTCCGCTCGTCGACGCGGCCGGAATCGACGTCGGTGACGGCGAGGAAGCGCGGCGCTCGGGCCGCGAGCTGGGCGCGCTGGGCGGGAGCTGGGACGGCTTCGTCAAGGCGTTGTTCGACGCGTTGCCGCCGTTCCTCGCGAACTTCGCCCGGCTGCGCGAGGTCGCGCCCGACCCGCACCACCCCGCGATCGCGGCGCTCGTCGCGCACGAGCAAACGATCAGCGCGTTTGCCCAGCTCGAGATGGGCGGCTTCCACGACGTCTCCACCGCACTGCTGAGTCGCTACCTCGAGACCGCGCAGTGACCGACGCGGGCTACCGCGGCGGGCACGTACAGCTCGTCGTGCTCACGATGGGTGCGGGCGACCAACGCACCGTCACCGCGCCCCCCGGCCAGGAAGCGGCCATCGTGTTGCTCGAGGGCGAGGTCGCGTTCGACGGCGAACCGGCCAAGCGCACCTCGGTGTTCGAACAGCGCGCGTCGGCCGTGTATCTGCCGCCCGATTCCGACATCTCCGTCGACGCGATCAGCGAGGTCGAGATCGCGATCGTGTCGACGCTCGGCTACGAGCTGACCTCGACCGACGACGCGACCATCGTGCAACCCGACGACGTCGTCGTGCAGGCCCGGGGAAAGCCCGGCTGGCGGCGCGACGTGCACGACGTGATCGCCGACGCGGTTCCGGCGCGCCGCCTGCTCGTCGGCGAGACGTTCAACGAGCCGGGCCAATGGTCGTCGTTCCCACCGCACAAGCACGACGGCTCCGACGGGGAGCCTGCGCTCGAAGAGGTGTACTACTACCGCTTCGACCGGCCCGAGGGTTTCGGCTTTCAGGGCCTGTACGAAGCCGACGGTCAGGCCGAAGCGGTGTTCTTGAAGCACGGCAGCATCGTCGGCATTCCGCGCGGCTACCACCCGGTGTGCGCAGCGCCCGGCTACCGCTTGTACTACCTCTGGGCGTTGGTCGGAGACCCGCGCCAGCTCGCGATGCACGAAGATCCCGTGCACCGCTGGCTGAACGAGCCCTGACGGGCCGAGTCGACTCAGTCGCCGGCGACGGCCAACGGCTCGGCGCCGCGACGCGCGCCGTGGCCCTCCATCGTCGACGCCGCGTCCTCGTCACGAATCAGGAGACTCGTGACCGCCGCAACCACGACCAGACACGCGCCGACGAAGAACGTGGTGTGGTACGCCGACAACGACGGGCTGTTCGCGACCTTCGAGCCCGATAGCAGCACCGTCAACAGCGTGCCGACACCAAGCGCGGCCGCGACCTGGCGCTGCGTCGAATAGATCGCCGAGGCGCGACCGGTGTCCTCGGGCGTGATGTTCGCGTAGGTCGCGGCTTGCAGCGGCACGAACGCGAACGCCATGCAGATGCCGCGCCCGAACATGATGACCCGGATCCACCACAGGTCGGTATGAAGCCCCACCAAGGCGAGCAACATCGTGACGGCGGACATCCCGACCATGCCCCAGAAGATGAGGCGGCGCGGTCCGACGCGGTGATACAGGCGTCCGACGAGTTGGCTGGAGATGATCACACCGATGGCTTGCGGAAAAGTCGTCAGGCCCGACTGCAGGGCGCTCAAGCCGCGGAGCTCCTGGAGGAACAGCGGCAGAATATAGAGGACGCCCGCGAAGCTTCCGTAGACCAGGGTGAGCACGATGTTCGCATTGCGGAACATGCGCTCTTTGTAGAGCCGCAGGGCAAGCATCGGAAACCTGACGCGCGACTCGACCACGACGAGAAGTGCGAACAACAAGAGGCCGACCGTCCCCGTCAGGATCACCGTGACCGACCGCCAACCCTTCAGCGGTCCCTCCGACAATGCGTAGAGGACGAGCGCCAGACCGGCGCCGGACAACACGAACCCGCCGAGGTCGAACGGCCCGGCGGTCCCCTCCCGGTGTTCGCGGAGGAAGAGCGCGCCGAGCACGAAACCCACCACACCGACCGGCAGGTTGACGTAGAAGATCCAACGCCACGAGACATCGGTGACGAGCCAGCCTCCGACGATCGGTCCGATCGCGGGCGCGAGCACCGTCGGGATGATCAAGACGGTCGACGCTTTTGCGCGCTCGACGGGTGGGAAGGCCCGGAACAACATTGCGGTCCCGACCGGGGTCAGCATCCCGCCGCCCACGCCCTGCAGCACGCGGAACGCGACGAGCTCGTTCAGGCTGTGCGCCTGGCCACACAACGCGGATGCCAGCGTGAACATCGCGAGCGCGAACAGGAAGACCTTCTTCGTACCGATTCGATCGCCGATCCACCCCGACGCCGGGATCCAGATCGCGAGCGACAACAGATAGCCGAGCACGACCCACTCGATCGACGACTGCGTCGCGTGGAACTCGCGCGCCAACGCGGGCGTGGCGACGAACACGATCGTCGTGTCCATGATGTCCATGAACATTCCGCACACGAAGACCGTGGCCACAATCCACTGGTATTCGATTGCGTCGATGCGTTGGCGAAGGTTCACTTTACTACACGCTAATTGCTGCGTCGGAAGTACGCATCTACCCGCGAAACACGGGTGTCAGGACGCGGCGCGGAGGTTGCATAGGCATCGCAGCTGGGTACATCAGAGTGCGCCGCCTCCTTGGTCGGTAAGCGGCGAGACGTCGAAAGGCCCCTGGCAGCGAAGCCGGGGGCCTTGTCTCGCAGTGATTCGTCAGCGCTTCCTAAGTTCTTCGGCGTGTTGCCGCTCCAAAAGCTCGCGCTCCGCCGCCTTCGCCTCTGCGTAGAGCCTCTGGCGCTGACGATAGGCGTCGGACTTGGAG
>JAODBI010000305.1 GCA_025463875.1 Actinomycetes bacterium | reverse complement strand
GCGACCGTGAGCGCGCTACAATGTAGTGCATGAGTACTCCGATCTCGGTTCGCTTTCCCGATGAAGTCGCTCGTCGGCTGCGCCGGAGCGGCGCCGGAACGGGCGAAGCGACCTCGGGCTTGGTCGTGCGGCTGGTCGACGAGGGAATCCGCATGGCCGAGCATCCTGGCGTCGTGTTCCGAGACGGACCCACGGGTAGGCGCGCGGGTCTGGCTGCAGGCCCCGACGTGTGGGAGATCGTCGTCGTCCTGCGCGACTTTTCGGAGAGTGGCGCGACCGAGGCGGTCCGACGAGCCGCAAAGTGGCTCAGCATCACCGAAGCGCAGGTACGTACTGCGGAGAGCTACTACGCGTCGTTCCCGGACGAGATCGACGATCGAATCGAGATGAACGAAGCCGCCGCCGGCGCGACGCAGCGCGCCGGTGAGGTTCGTCAACGCCTGTACGGGTGAAGCTGCTCCTCGACGAGATGTTCTCGGCCGCCATCGCCGAAGGACTGCGACGGCGCGGCCTCGATGCGATCGCCGCACAGGAAGGGCCCGAGCTGCGCGGCCTGCACGATGAGCAGCTCTTCGTGTTCGCGCAACTCGACGAGCGCTGCATCGTCACGGAGAACATCGCCGACTTCGTTGCCGTCGAGTTGCAGTGGCGAGCGGAGCAGGCACGCGCGCACTGCGGCATGATCCTCGTTGCGCCGAGAGCGTTTCCTCGCCACCGCCGCGGCGTCGTCGGTCGGCTCGCGACCGCGCTGGCGTCGCAGGTTGAGACGAATCGGCCCGAGCCCGGAACAATTGCCTGGCTCCAAGGCGGCGCTTAATTAATCAGCGCAATCGGTGGACCGGCAGCCTTTGTCCGCCTGGCACAGGTGGAGGAGCGACGCCCGCTTCTTACACTGGTGGGCAGGAACCCTGCGCGCTAACCACTGGGGCGTTGGCTATGAACGGCTTCTACCGCGAGGGTGAGTATTGGACACTCGCGTTCAATGGTGAGGTCGCTCGCCTGCGGGCCAGCCGCGGTCTGCTGTTGCTGTCTCGCCTGATTGGGCGTCCGGGCCGCGAGCTCCACGTCCTGGATCTTGCCGAGCTGCGCGGCGGAGGTGGCGATCGCACTGAGGCTGTGCTCGACGAGACCGCCAAGCGGGTATTTCGCGATCGGATCGTCGAGCTCGAAGCGGACCTGAACGAGGCGGACCTGTTCGGCGACATCGAGCGGTCGGCTCGGGCTCGCGCGGAGCTGGATGCAGTGGTCGACGAGCTGGCGCGTGCGACCGGTTTGGGTGGAAGGGATCGGCGGACGGCTTCGGATAGTGAGCGGGCGAGGGTCGCCGCGACTCGCGCTATCCGGTCGGCGCTCGAGCGCATCTCGCAGGCGCTGCCGGACCTCGGTCGTCATCTTCGACACAGCGTGCGCACTGGCACGTACTGCGTTTACGAGCCGGATCCAACGCGCCCGATCGACTGGCAGCTCAACGCGCCGCCATTGGAGGCCGGCACGTTGCACTCGCCGATACCGGCGCGTCTCGCGATTGAGGTGGAGACGAGCCGCCGCTTCGTCGGTCGAGTTCGCGAGCGGCGGATGCTCGACGAGGCTTGGAGTGCGGCTCCGTCCGCCGGGTCGGTGGTCGTGCTGGCGGCGGGTGAAGCGGGGATCGGCAAGACGCGATTGGTAGCCGAGTTCGCAGGGGCGGCACACCGCGATGGTGCGCTGGTCGCGTACGGCTGGTGTGACGAGGAGCTCGCCGCGCCGTACGGCCCGTTCTCGGAGGCCCTGGGTCATCTTGTGGAGCTGGCTCCCTTGGCGCTGTTGGAGGCGCACGCCGCTGAACATGGAGCGGAAATCGCTGCGATCGCTCCGGCGCTGCTTCGCCGAGTCTCTCGAGCCGGTGACCGGTCGACCAGCATCGGGGCGGATCGCGCACGACTGTTCCGTGCCGTCGGCTCGTTGCTGAGTGACCTGAGCCGCCAAGTGCCGTTGATTCTGATCTTGGACGATTTGCACTGGGCGGATGGACCGTCGCTGGCGTTGTTCCGTCATCTCGCAAAGACAGACTGCGGTCGCTTCTTGTTAGTCGGGACCTACCGCGCAACGGACATTTCTCGGTCGCATCCGCTGGTCAGTCTCCTGTCGGCGTTGCGAGGTGGTCCGGGCGTCGCTCGAATCCACCTCGAAGGTCTTTCGCGTGATGAGGTCGATGAGCTCGCCGGCGGCGCGGGAGTGGATGCCGGCGGCGCTGGGGCGCTGCAAGAACGGACTGGCGGCAATCCCTTCTTCGTTACCGAGATCCTCCAGAGCATCCAGCAAGGTGATGTCGGTGTGCCGGCCGGTGTCCGCGAGACGCTCGTCGATCGGGTTGCGCGGCTCGCCGATCCCGTGCCGCGCATCTTGCGGTTGGCCGCGGTGCTCGGTCGCGAGTTCAGGTTGGATGTCCTCTCTGCGGTGGCGGACGTCGACGTCGAGACCGTGCTCGACGCCGTCGATTCCGCCGTTTCGGCGGGACTCGTCGTGGAGATGGCGCATGAGATCTCGTGGTTCGCGTTCGTGCACGCCCTCATCCGGGAGGCCCTATACGAGGACATGTCGCGTAGCCGTCGGGCGCGACTGCACCTCCGGGCCGCCGAAGCGTTGGTCCAGATCGTTCCCGACGACCTCCGTTCGCTGGCGCACCACTTCGCGATGTCGCCGATGCCGGGCGCCTCTGACCGCGCCGTGGAGTACAGCCGTCGTGCCTCGGAGCAAGCGTGGGAGTTGTACGCCTACGAGGAGGCGACCCTGTTCGCACGCCAGGCGCTCCGGCTCGCCGAGGCGCACCTTGCGGGCGACGAGCGACTTTTGGCGGACCTGCTGGTCCTTCTGGGCCGATCCGAGATCGGCGACGGCCGTCCCGAGGCAGGGAAGCCGAGCCTTCGTCGAGCACTGGCCAAAGCGCGTGAGCTCGAATCCTCGGGGCTGCTCGCCGACGTCGCGCTCGCGTTCGGCAGTCTCTCCATCGCGACGACCGCCGCCGAGATCGACGAACCGGTGCAGGTTTTGCGCGAGGCCATTGCAGCCCGCGATGGATGCAACGACCCGCAACACGCCCGGCTGCTCTGCGCGCTGACGCGCTGGGTCAGCTTCGTCGCTCCGAGGTCGGAGCGCCTCGAGCTCGAAGGTCGCGCGCTCGGGATGGCTCGGCGCCTTGGTGACGATGCATTGGTTGCCGACGCGCTGGTTGCGGCGCTCTACAACCGAAGCGGTCCGGCCGACGCCGCGGATCAGCGAACGATGGCCGACGAACTCGAGCTCCTGGCCCGACGCTCTAGGGACGAGGAGAAGCGGTTGATCGCGATCCTCTACCGGGCCTTTGGCTTGCTCCAACAAGGCCACCATGATCTGGCAGTTGAGGCCGAGGACGAATTCCTCGCCGCCGCGAAGCCGTTGTCGCAATCGTTTTTCGTGCTGTACTCCGTCGCCATTCGCGGCCGTCGCGCGTGCCTTGCCGGCGACTTCGCGGCCGCCGAGCGACTCGCGACCGACTTGAAGATGGCCGCCGCGAAGGCTGGATGGGACACACGAGCGCCGATCGACATGGAGGCGGACCAGCTGTGGGCGTGTTGGTACCTCCAAGGGCGTTTCGACAAGCTCGTTTCGCTGACGTTGGTCGACGACGAACCGACTCGAACGGTGGCTTTGGCGAGAAGAGCGGTCGTCGCGTTCGAACAGCCGGGAACGACGCTTGCCGCTGACGAGCTCAGCATGGTCAGAGCCTTGATGGAAGACGACGAACCGTTCGGATGGTGGTACGTCGCCCCGCTTCTCGTTCATCTCTGCGTCGGAGTTGCGGATTCGGCTTGGGCACAAGCTCTCTACGAGAAGCTCCTACCGTGGGCCCAGCTTGACCTTGTCAGCGAGGTGCAGGCGTTCCACGGATCCGTGCAACACCACCTCGGAGTGCTCGCGGCTACCTGCGGGCGCTGGCCCACAGCAGTGGAGCACTTGACGAACGCGAT
This sequence comes from Actinomycetes bacterium, assembly GCA_025463875.1. Classification (GTDB taxonomy): domain Bacteria; phylum Actinomycetota; class Acidimicrobiia; order IMCC26256; family PALSA-610; genus PALSA-610. The sequence continues at coordinate 835 of JAODBI010000305.1, read as the reverse complement.
CAACCGCCACGAGGCCGCCGGCTCGCGGCCGTGGGTCGCGATCACGACGGCCGAACTGGCCAGAGCGATCGAGCAGCGCGACGCCCCCGGCGACGCTGAGTTGTCCCTGACCTTGCGGCGGAGCGCGCAAGACGCAGCCGCCGCGCTCGGCGTCCACCTTCACGACGATTAACTAAGCAACCCCCTGTACCGCCGTAACGCCTGTGGTTACGCCTCTTGGTTGGACATCCCGTTCGACCCAAGGAGGAACCATGCCCACAGAAGGCGTCGGTGGTCTGGTCGTGCGTTTCTATGAAGCGCTTCACAATGACCACGACCTCACCATGTTCGACACCGCCGTCGATCCGAAGGTCGTGTGCCGGTGGTCCGGGCTGCCCGAACTGAACGGACCGGGTGAGCTCCGAGCCGTCATAGCCGCCGACCTCGAGGGGTTCCCCGACCAGGCGATCGTCCTCGAACAGATCATCGTCGATGGCGACGACGTGGCCAGCCGCTGGACCTATCGCGGCACCCACACCGGCGACTACTACGGGATCCCGCCCACAGGTAGAGCCGTAGTCTCGACCTTCGTCGCCTTCGACCGAATCGTCGCCGGGAAGCTGGTCGAGAACTGGACGGTGTTCGACAACTATGACCTCATGCGACAGCTCGGGATCCTCCCGGATACCGAAGGGGCTGTCGGATGACGACGAACGCTGCCCCCGGGTCGTCTTGTCGGACGGCGATCAGAAACGCCGGCGCGCTGATGTTGGCGACGGCCATCATTGTCGCGGTGATGTTGACCCCTGCGTCCGCTGCCAGCGCGGCGACCCCCCGGCACATTGCTCTCGCCGCC
>JAODBI010000296.1 GCA_025463875.1 Actinomycetes bacterium | reverse complement strand
GATGTTGATGTTGAGCGCGATCGCGACCGGCACGGCGGCAACCGACCACGCGAGCACGACCGCCGCGATCAGGGTGTTGACGGCCGGCCGCGGCATGTTGCGCGCCAGCATCGGTCCCACGCCCATGAAGACGAGCACCGGACCCAGCATCAGCGGGAGGAACGACAAGCTCGTGGCGCCGACCAACGTCAACCCGAGCCCGACCGCCGCGCCCGCGAGCCCGAGATAGCTCGAACGACGGCGCGGCTTGTGGCGCCGGGGCTCGGTGATGTCGCGGATCGCCTGGATGATGTTGAACCGGCTGAGCCAGATACTCGTCAACAGGACAGTCACGATTGCAATGACGAAGCCCACGACGAAGCCCCGTTGCACACTCGCCCACTTGAACGCGAAGTGGAGCGCGATTCCCGAGTCGTCACCGGGGCGCGAGAAGAGCTTCGCAGCCGCGGCCATGAGCGCGCGCCCGAGCCCGAGCCCGACGAACGTACCCGCGATCGCGGAGAGCACCGCGTAACACCAACCCTCGGTCGCGAACGCACCGATCAGAGAAGCGCGTTTCAGGCCGACGGCGCGCAGCATCCCCAGCTCCGACTTCCGCTCGTCGGCGAGCATGAAGAAGATGTTGACGAGCAACAGGATCCCGGCGAGCACCGCGAAGGTCCCGAGCGAGGTGTAGAGACGGGAAAGCGAGCGACCGCTGCGGTCGGCCCGGTCGAGCACGGTCGCCTTGCGATCGTTCACACTGGCGACCAAAACTCTGAGCCGTTCGCCGAGCAGCCTGTTGACGACGCCGGTCAGGCGCGCCCCCCGTTCCACTCCCCCCGCGTTCGAGACGAGGACGACCGACTGCGGCGGAACCGCGGCCGTGCGCGTCGCACGTCCGCCGAAGATCCCGGCAATGGTTCCGGGCGCCACGAACACGTTGTTCGACGCGGTCTCGTCGCCGCGCCAGTAGCCCGCGACCCCGAGCTTCGGCAGCACGCGCGTCACTCGCAGCGGGAGGGTGGCGCCGTAGGCGAACGCGTCGATCGAGTCGCCGACCTTCAGCCGCAGCGTGCGCGCGAGGTCGGTCCCGATCACCGCCTGTCCGGCGGTTGGCGTCGAACCCGAGATCCCGGTCGCGCGCGCATCGCCGCCGAACTTCCGGGCCGCGGTGAAGTCGGTCTCGAGGAGCTGCGCCTTCGGAGCGGCCCGGACCGGCACCCCCGGCGACGCGATCGACGCCACGGACGCGCTCGTCGCGGCGAGCGCGAGTGTGCCGTCGACGTTCGGATCTTGCAGGTTGCCCACGCGCGCGAACAGCACGGGGCCCGCCGCGAGCCCGTTCATGGAGACGATCTCGTCAACCGGGCCGAGCTGCGTGTACGCCGTCCGCCGGATCGACGAGTTGAAAGTATCGCCGACGACGAACGAGCCCGTCATGATCGCCGTGCCGAGCAACGATCCAAGCACGACGAGCGCGGTCTCGCGCGGACGGCGGGTGGCGTTACGCAGCGCCAGGCGCCGCAGTATGGGCTTGCGCGCGAGCACGAACAGGAACGGCAACGACAGGACCGCGACGATGATCATCGTCGGGTCACAGGGTGGGCGCGGGCGTGGACGTCATAGTGCTGTCCACGGCGCCGCCGACGAGCTCGTCACTGACGATGCGGCCGTCCCGCATCTTGATCGCACGATTCGCACTGGCGCCGACGCCTTCGTCGTGCGTGACGACGATCAGCGTGAGACCGTCGGCATTCAGCTCGCGCAAGAGTTGCATGACCTGTTCCGCTGTCTCCGAGTCGAGCGCACCCGTGGGCTCGTCGGCCCAGACGACACGCGGACGCCCGGCGAGGGCCCGGGCGACCGTCACGCGTTGTTGTTCCCCGCCGGAGAGCTCAGCCGGTCGGTGCTTGAGGCGGCCGGCGAGACCGACGCGCTCGAGCGTCTCCGCGGCCCGGCGCCGCGCTTCTTTGGCATCGATGCCGGCGAGCAACAGCGGCAGCTCGGCGTTCTCGACCGCACTGAACACCGGGATGAGGTTGTACGCCTGGAAGATGAAACCCATCGACGCGGCCCGGTTCGCGGTGCGCTTGGCATCCGAGAGCGCGTGGAGGTCGACGCCGTCGAGCAGGACGCGGCCGCCGTCGATCTCGTCGAGCCCCGAGCAGCAGTTGAGCAACGTGGTCTTGCCCGAGCCGGACGGACCCATGATGGAGATGAATTCGCCGTCGTGCACGACCAGAGCGACGTCGCGCAACGCCTCTACTTCTTCCGCACCCGTGTGGTACGTCTTGCGCACGCAGTCGGCCACCAACAGTGCGTCGGTCGGATTTGTCACCAGTCCTCCATCGGCAGCAGCGCCGCGGCCGACAACGGTACGGCGAATACCCGGGAGCCACCGCATCCGAACTCCGGCCCGTCTCATCCGTGCACGGAGCTATCTCATCCGTGCACGGCGCTACCTCATCCGTGCACGGCGCTACCTCATCCGTGCACGGAGCAGGGCCTCCGGCAATTCCTGGGGTCCGCGGGTGCGCAGCGCCGACACCGACTCGGGAACATCGCAGGCCTGCATCTCTTGGTGCTCGATCGGCGCGCCATTCGGATCGCGCAGGATGAACCGGCACCCGTACTCGGTCTCGATCGACATCGACTCGGCCATCGAGCCCTCTTCGACGTCGACGGTCACGCCCTCGTCACCCGGGTAGAGCGCGCGGAGATACTCCGGCGCGAACACGGGGATGTCGGCGACCGCACCGACCGGCTCACTGTCGGGGCCCGGCCAGAAGTCTTCGTACAGGAACGGCGCGGTCGACTCGCAACAACCCGTCCCGATCGTGAACACCAGCACGCCGCGGCGATCGCGTTTCGCCCGTTCGACGACACGCGCCGCCGCGGCGGTACCGGTGATCCTCATCTCAGATGTTGCCGCTGAGGGCGGCGAAGTGCAGGTAGCCGCTGCGATCGGTCGACGTGTTCTGCCACACGTGCTTGATCTGGCGGTATTCGTTGTACCCGTAGTCGCCGAGCTCACGCCCGATGCCCGACTGCTTGTAACCACCGAACGGCTGCGTCGGCGTGATCATGTGGTAATCGTTCACCCACACCGTGCCGGTCCGCATGCTCGCCGCGACCGAGTGCGCACGCTCGAGGTCCTTCGACCAGACGCCGCCGCCGAGACCGTAGATCGAGTCGTTCGCGATTTTGATGGCCTCGTCGTCGGAGTCGAACGGAATGACGCACAACACCGGTCCGAAGATCTCCTCCTGCGCGATCTTCATCGAGTTGTCTGCCTCGAAGATCGTCGGGAGGTAGTAGGCACTCTGGTCGAGGCCCGCCGCGAGATTCGTCGGCTTGGCACCACCGCAGAGCAGTTTGGCGCCTTCGTCGAGGCCGAGCTTCACGTACCGCTCGGTCGTGTCGACCTGGCTCGGCGCGACGAGCGGGCCGAGGTCGGTAGCCATGTCCATGTTGTCGCCGATGACGATCTTGCCCGCGCGCTCCACGAGCATGCCGACGAACTCGTCGTAGATCTTGCGCGACACGAGGGCACGCGTTCCCGACTCGCACACCTGGCCGTTATGGAAGAACGTTCCCCACAACACTCCGGCGGCCGCGATGTCGAGGTCGGCGTCGTCGAGAACGATGTTGGCCGACTTCCCGCCGAGCTCCAACGTCACCTTCTTCACCGTGCCCGACGCGAGCTGCATGATGCGCCGACCGACCTCGGTCGACCCGGTGAACGCGACCTTGTCGACGAGCGGGTGCTGCGCCATCTCTTCGCCGGCGCTGCCACCGGGGCCGGTGATGAGGTTGACGACACCGGGCGGGATGTCGGCTTCCTCCACGGCCTTCACCATCTCGACCGCGCTGAGGGACGTGAAGCTCGCGGGCTTGAGGACCGCGCAGTTGCCCGCCGCGATCGCGGGAGCGATCTTCCAACCCGCCATCAGGAACGGGAAGTTCCACGGGACGATGCCGCTGCAGACGCCGAACGGCTCACGGCGCACGATGCTCTTCGCGGGCGGGAACGGGCTCTCGCCGCGGTCGATGACGTCGGGCTCGTTCTCCGCGCAATTGGCGAATGCCTCGAACGTGGAGACCGCGCCGGGGACGTCGGCGAACATCGCCTTCTTGATCGTGCCGCCGCCGTCGCGCGCCTCGATCTCGGCGATCTCCGCGCTGCGACCGTTGATGATGGCGGCGACCGCGCGCAACTTCTCCGCGCGCTCCTTACCCGACATCTTCGGCCACGGGCCTTCGTCGAATGCCTTGCGCGCGGCCTTTACGGCGCGCTGCGCGTCTTCACGGGAAGCCTTGGCGACATCGGCGATCTTCTCGCCCGTCGAAGGCGCGTACGTGGGGAACGTCTCGCCGGATTGCGCGTCGACCCAGGCACCGTCGATGAAAAGCTGCGTGTCGCCCATCGCGACTCCTCTCAGAGGGATGTGTTGCCTGGTCAGGCTATGGGCGCTCTAGGAAATCGTCCAGCTGCCCTTGGCGCCGGCGCCCGAGACCTTGCCCTCGGCCTTCAACTTCAGGAGATGCGCATGCACCTGGTGCCGAGCCATCTCGATGAGGCCGTCGGGAGTGTCGGTGTAGAGGGTGCTCACGATCTTGGGGATCGTCGCGGGCTTGGCCTTCAGCAACTTGAGGATCTGGCGCTCACGCATCTTGCGGTGCGCCACGTACTCGTCGAGCACTGCTGTCGGATCGTCGATGACGTCGCCGTGCCCCGGGCAGATGCGCGCCACCCGTTTCAGCTTGCGCAACCGTTCGAGGGAGGCGAGGTACTGCACCATGTCGCCACCCCGCTGCGGATTCACGACCGTCGTCGTTCCGTTGAGGACGTGATCGCCCGTGAACAGCGCGCGCTCCTCGTCGAGCCAGAAGCACAGGTGGTTCGGCGCATGGCCCGGCGTGTGCAACGCCTCGAGCCGGAACTCGGTCCCGTCGATCGTGTCACCGTCGGCGAGGACGACGTCGAGCTCGATGTCGACCTCGTCCGCCTTCGGGAACGGCGAGAAGGCGGCGATCTTCGCACCCGTCCGCTTGCGGATCTTCGCCGCGGCCGGCCAGTGGTCTGGGTGCGTGTGTGTGAGCAGGATCCAGCGGACCCGCTCCTTCATCGACGCCCCGATGATCGCGTCGATGTGACGAGCGAGATCGGGACCCGGGTCGATCACCGCGACCTCGTCGATACCGACGAGGTACGTGTTGGTGCCGGGACCTGTCATCAGGCCGGGATTGTTCGCGACGACTCTCCGCACGAGCGGCGAGAGCGCGCTCGGCGACTCCGGGGTCAGGTCGGGCACGGCGCCTCACGCAGCTCGGCGAGCAGAGGATCGACGCGGTCGAAGCGGGCCAGGACTTCGAGGCTGCGCTGCGTCGGCAGGATCAGATCGATGTCGCCGTCGGCAAACGCACGCAACACGTCGGTCGGACGCATCCACGCCGACGCGACGAGCTCGCTTCCGTCGTGCTCGCCTTCATGATCGTCGGGTGCGCGCGCGACGAAGAACCGCGTGTCGTAGCGGCGGGGCGCGCCTTCGGGCGTTATCCAGCGCGCGAATTCGATCAACTCACGCGCGTCGATCGGGATGCCGCATTCCTCGAGGCATTCGCGGGCGGCGGCCGCCCGGAACTCGTCGACACCGAGCTCGACGGCGACCGGGGCATCGACCGGATCGACCGCGCCGCCCGGGAAAACGGTTGCGCCGGGGGCGAACACCAGCGCCGGATTGCGGCGAAGCACGAAGACGTGGAGGTCGGGGCGATCGCGCACGAGAATTACCGTGGCGGCATCGCGGACCCTCTCCATGGAGGAAGTCTACGTGGGCTCACCGACGCCTCAGAGTGCCGCAGAGTGGCAATGCCCCCGCGGAGTACCCGGGCTCAGTGGCGACTTTCCGGCCACTCGGTGGCCGACGTATCAGGCTTCGGGGAGCAGTCGGCGGCGTTCGGCTTCGGTCAGGCCGCCCCAGATGCCGTGCGGTTCGTGCACGCGCAACGCGAACTCGAGGCACTCGTCTTGCACGATGCAGGCCGCGCAGATCGCCTTCGCCTTCGCCTCGCGCACTTCACGCTCGTCGCGCCGTTCGGCGATCGACGGCGGAAAGAACAGCGTCGACTCCGGCCCTCGGCAGGAGGCCTTCAAATGCCAGGTTTCGTGAACGATGCTGAGCGCCACGCCCTACTCCAACCCCCGCAGCACTGGACTTGCGGAACGTATCTCCGGGCGCCGGTGCGAGACAAACGGGCTGGTCAGGAGCCGCGGCCACGTTCACGGTGATCGCGCGCCCCGCCCGTCTCCGGTTCGACCTCCAAGACCACGCCCTCGATGGAGACGACGCGCACCGAGTCGCCCGCGTGAATCGGCGTCGCGCGGTTCGTGCGCGCGCTCCACAGCGCGTCTCGGATGCGGACGACTCCGTCGGGATCGACGTCGGCCTCCGCAAGTCCCATCTCGCCGACGAGATCTTCGCGGCCGATCGTCGGCGTCGAGAAGCGCGATCGCAGCATCGCGGTCATGCCCGAGAGCATGAAGAGGACCGTGCCCGCGACCACGAGCGCGATCACCCACCACGACGGATCGAGACGCGACGACCCGTCGTAGAGCCACACGGATCCCGCGACGAGCGCGCCCGCGCCGATGAACGTCCACGGTCCGAGCGAACCGGCCTGAACGTCGATGGACATGCCGAACATGCCGATGAGCAACAGCGCGACCGCCCACGGCGCGACCGGGAGATGCGAGAAACCGAAGGACGCGCCGATCAACGCGATCGCGCCCACGAAACCCGCGACCCCGACTCCGACGGAGAAGAACTCGAAGACGATCAACGCGAGCCCGACGACGAACAAGAAGTACGCGACCCACGGCGTGTCGAGAGTGTGCGCGAGTTGCCCGACGAGACCGAGCTTGCGGAAATGCACCTCGCCTTTGGGCTCGCGCACCTGACGACCGTTCAGCTCGCGCACCTGGATGGTCGACGGCTTCACGACGCCGACCGCGGTCTGCAGTGGGCGCCCGTCGAGCAGACCGATGAACTCGAGCAACGTCGACGCCTTCGCGGTGACGTCCTTCAGGGGCACGTTCACCTTGAACGAGGGGTCGTCGTAGCGGACCGGATCGACCGGACCGAGATGTGCGCCCGGGGCTACTGCCGCGAACGCCGCGGTCCGGGCGAGCAATGCCGCCGCACCGCGCGCTCCACCACCCGAAGGACCGACCCAGACCGTGACCGGAACCGTCGACGTCGTCACGTCGCGCAGCAACGCGTTCACGTCGATATCGATGGCGCCGGATGCGTCAAGCTGGAACACGACGACCTCGGAGTGCGAACGCTGCGCGTCGCGTATCGAGGAGTGGATGAGCGCGGCGTTGGCCGGGTCGATGAGGCCGTTGACCTGTACGACGTCGATACGACTCTGGTTCACGTTCTGCGCCCCGGCAACCGCGGGCAACGACGTGAGCACGAGCGCGCAGCCGCCCAGACCCACGAGGAGACGACGCCACCGCACGAGGCAGTCGTAGCACGCGAGACCGGCGAAAGCCGGACCGACGAGCCAACCGGCGAGCCGACCGCCTCACACGTGTCCTCCTACGATGGCGCGATGCAGGTGGCCGATTTCTGTTCGACCTCCCGCGTCGTAATCGTCGCCGGCAAGGGCGGCGTCGGGAAGACCACCGTCACCGCCGCACTGGCCGTGACTGCCGCACGCGCCGGCCGCTCGGTGCTCATCGTCGAGGTGGAGGGCAAGTCGGGCCTGCCCGCCATGTTCGGCGCGGCCGCGCTCGGATACGAGGAGATCGAGTTGGAGGCGGGTGTGCGAGCCCGGTTCCTCACGCCCGACGCCGCGCTCATCGACTACCTCGTGACGCACGGGATGAAGCGGATCTCCAAACGTCTCGCGTCGTCGGGTGCGCTCGACGTGGTCGCCACAGCCGTCCCGGGCATGAAGGACATCCTCGTGCTCGGGAAGGTGAAATCCATCGAGGAGACCCGCGCCGCCGATCTGGTGATCGTCGACGCCCCGGCCGCCGGCCACGCCGTGACCTTCCTGATGTCGGCTCGCGGGCTGCTCGATGCGGTACGCGTCGGCCCGATCCGCAAGCAGGCGCAGGACGTGGTGAGCCTCCTGTCGGATCCGGCCCGCTGCCAGGTGATGCTCGTGACGCTGGCCGAAGAGACACCGGTGAGCGAAGTCGTCGACACCGCGTTCGCGATCGAGGACCGGGCCGGTGTCGCGCTGGGTCCGGTCATCGTCAACGGCTGCTTCACTCCGCTGCCGGTCGGGGTCACCGCCGACACGGGCGCGATCCTGGCCGACGCGCGAGCGGCCAATCGTTTCGTGTCGGCACGCGAAGCCGACGACCTCGCGCACGCCGCCGCGTTCCTCGAAGAACGGCACGCCCTGCAGCAGTCGCAGATCCAGCGTCTCCACGAGCTGTTGCCGTTGCCGCAAATCGAGTTGCCGTTCGTCTTCAATCCCGACATCACGCGCACCCAGCTCGACACCCTCGCCGCCGCGTTCGCACGCGGGATCGAGGGGCTGTGACGATGCGCATCGACGAGCTCGTCGACGATAGGCGCGTCGTCATCTGCTGCGGGACGGGCGGCGTCGGCAAGACCACGACGGCGGCCGTCCTCGCGCTGGAAGGCGCGCGCCGGGGCCGCAAGGCATGCGTCGTCACGATCGATCCCGCCCGCCGGCTCGCCGACGCGTTGGGGATCGAACGCCTCACCAACGACCCGACGGAGATCGACCCGAAGCTGTGGTCCGACATCGGCGCCGACGTCGTCCCCGGTGGTCGGCTGTCGGCGATGATGCTCGACACCAAGTCGACGTTCGACCTGCTCGTCACGCGCAACGCGTCGTCACCGGAACAGGCGCGCCGGATCCTGGAGAACACCTTCTATCGCAACGTCTCGGGCGCGCTCGGCGGCACGCAGGAATACATGGCGATGGAGAAGCTGCACGAGCTGCACGACGAGGGCGACTTCGACCTCATCGTCGTCGATACGCCACCGACCCGCCACGCGCTCGACTTCCTCGACGCGCCGCAGCGCCTCACGCGCCTGCTCGACAATCGCGTGTTCCGCTTGCTGATGATGCCGACACGCGCCTATCTGCGCGTGGCGAGCGTCGCGGTCCAGACCTTTCTACGGACCGTGTCGCGCGTGGTGGGATCCGAAGTGATCGAGGACGTCGTCGCGTTCTTCCGCGCGTTCGAAGGCATGGAGGACGGGTTCCGGGAGCGAGCGGCGGTCGTTGGAGAGATCCTGACCGACCCCGCAACCGCGTTCGTGCTCGTCACCTCGCCCCGGCGCGACGCCATGCAGGAGGCGACGTTCTTCGCGGATCGCCTCGCCGAAGCCGGCCAATCCGTGCAGTCGCTCATCGTGAACCGCGTGCACCCGTCGTTCGGCGACGAGACGCCCGCGGGGCTGCGCGCGGCCGCCGACACCCTCCGGCACGCGGGATCCGAGCCCGCGACCCGACTCGCGGCGCTCTACGACAGCCTCGCCGACTTCCGCGAGATCGCCACGCTCGAGCGCGAGCATCTCGAAGCCCTGCGCGCGCGCATCGGCGGCGACACGGTCCTGGCGTACATCCCGTACCTGGCCCACGACGTGCACGACTTCGCCACACTGCACGAGGTCGGCGAGCTCCTCTTCGATACGATCTCGGCCCGATGACCACGATCCTCGTCGCCGCCGACGCCAAGTGGGTGCGTGACCAAGTGCGTTCGGCATTCATGAGCCGAGGCCAGACCGTGGTCGAGGTCACGCGCGGGCAAGATGTTCGCGACCGGTTCGCCGAGGTGAACCCTGATCTCGTGGTGCTCGACATGCAGATCGGCAACATGGGCGGTATCGCCGTCGCCCTCGATCTCCGGCTGGAAGAGTCCGGCGGTCGTCTCGACCGCGCCAACATCTTGCTGTTGCTCGACCGCAAGGCCGACGAGTTCATCGGCCGGCGCGCCGACGTCGATCTCATGTTGGTCAAGCCCGTCGACGCAGGTGTCCTGCGGCGAGCCGCGAAGCAGCTTCTTCCCGCCGCGAGTTGACGGATCCCGTGGACGATCACCAACTGGCGGCGCAGATCGCTCGCGAGGCCGGTCAGCTGCTCGTGCGGCGGCGCGCCGAAGGCGCGTCGAAGGACGACGGCGACCGCGAGAGCAACGACCTGATCCTCGCCCGCCTCGCCGACGCCCGACCCGACGATGCTGTGCTCTCCGAGGAATCGAAGGACGACCCGATCCGCCTCGAGCGAGAGCGGGTGTGGATCGTCGACCCCCTCGACGGCACCCGGGAGTTCGGCGAAGCCGGCCGGACCGACTGGGCCGTACACGTCGCGCTGGTCGTGAACGGCACGCCGCACGCGTGCGCGGTCGCGCTCCCCGCGCAGGACGATCTCGTCCTCGCAACCCGCCCCGCGCCGAGCCTCGCACCGCCGCACGACGGCAAGCCCCGGCTGCTCGTCTCCCGAACCCGGCCGCCGAAGCTCGCCGAATATCTCGCAGGCGTGCTCGACGCGGAACTGGTTCCGCTCGGCTCGGCCGGTGCCAAGACGATGGCGGTGATCCAGGGTCACGCCGACGTCTACGCGCACTCGGGCGGCCAGTACGAATGGGATTCGGCCGCGCCGGTCGGCGTCGCCGCCGCGGCCGGGTGCCACTGCTCGCGCATCGACGGATCGCCGCTCGTGTACAACCAGGCCGACGTCTACTTGCCCGACCTCCTCGTGTGCCGCCCGGAACTCGCGGCAACCGTTTTGGCTGCGATCCGTGAGGCACCTGACGACTAGGATCACCGATTCTGCACACGGGGTGTAGCGCAGCTTGGTTAGCGCGCAGCGTTCGGGACGCTGAGGTCCCGGGTTCGAATCCCGGCACCCCGACTGCGAAGGCACCTTGGGACGACTACTAGAACCCCCACGGACTGCTCGGCAAGCCTCTTCGGGCAGTCGGCACGGCGGCGAGAACTGCGAAGCCCTCTCCGAGTTACCCGAGACCGCCTCCGGCTGGGTTACTGCCACCCTTTCGCAAGCTCGCGCAGCGTCTTGGCGACGGTGTCGAACGGAGCCTTGTCCTGCTCGGCGCGCGCAAGGAGCACGGCTCCTTCCGACGCAGCGACGACGAAGAGCGAGAATCTCTTCGCGGCGTCACGTCGCATTCCCCCCGCGATGAACAGACTCGTCAGTTGCGAGGTCCACGCGCGGAAGATCTCACCGGCGTGCTCGAGGAGGTCGCTGGAACCGGCTGCGACCGTGACCGCAACGACGGCGCATCCCGCCCGATTGTGCGAATAGTCGAGCAGTTGTTTCCACAGGTCGAGAAAGCGATCGAGGACGACCTCGACGGGCTCACCGCGGACACGCTCCATCGTTGCCAGCCCGCTTTGGCTGACGTGGTCCAGCGCAGCATGGAGGAGTTCCGACTTTCCGCCAGGAAAGTGGTGATACACGGACCCGCGCGGCGCGTTCGCCTTGGCGAGCACGGCACTGAAGGACGTTCCCTCAACCCCTTCCGTGGCAAGAAGCCGGAGCGCGCTTTCGACCATGTTCTTGCGCACGTCGACCTGAGGGTTCATGCAGTAGACTATGCAGCACGTCATAGCTGTGGTAAGTATGTCGGATGACATACATACCGGGAGAAGTTGTCGCATGCCGATGATCGACGTCTACGCGTCGGCGGGAACGTTCGACGATCCTCAATCGCTCGCGACGGAACTTGCTCACACGTTGATGACCATCGAGCAAGTGCCTGATATCCCGATGTTCCGAGAGAACACGGCCGCGTTCGTGCACGATCTTCCGCCGGGAGCCATTTCGAACGTGAACGGCGACGGCAACTACGTGCGGGTTCAGGTGCTGACCAACTTTGGCGCACTGGATCGAGACAAGCAGCTCGCGGTCGTCGAGCAATTCACGACGCTGATCGCGCGAGCAGCGGGCGACGAGTCGTATTCGCGTCGAACTTGGGTTCTGTTGACTGAGGCAATCGATGGTGGATGGGGTCTTTCGGGTAGCGCCAACACCAATGCCGAGCTCGTCGACGCGGCGCGCGCGCAGATCGCCGAACTTCAACCGGGTAGCTCCGACGAGAAGCCTTCGTGAATGGATCCAGGAGAACCGCACTGTGAGTGAACCGATTGCATCGCCGATCACGACGTACTTCCGCGTCTGCGAAGGGGTGCGCGTCCGTTACGCCGATACGAGAGCTGACTCCGACACTGTCGTGCTCATG
>JAODBI010000246.1 GCA_025463875.1 Actinomycetes bacterium | reverse complement strand
CCGACCTCCGCCGACGCGCCGGCGAGGAGGTCCCACGCGGTGTCGCGTGTGCGCGGCACGAGCCAGAGCACCGACGCCAACGCCGTGACACCGAAGGCGAGGTACGCGATCCACGCGGTGGGGACGTGCAGGTAGAGCAGCCGCACCGCGTCGAAGCCCTGGTTGGGCCGCTGGGGGGTGACCCACAGTGCGAACACCAGGGTGACCGAGAGCGACGCGAGGGTTGCCGCGAGCAAGAGGCGCTTCATGCTTCCTCCAGGAGCGGTCCGAACGCGACGGTGCCGGCCGTCACGGCCAATACCGCGAACGCTGTAAGCAACTGCACCCAGGGCCACGCGTCGCCCGGCCTTCCGTCGAGCGCGGCCTGGAACGAACGGGTCGCACCCAGCATCACCGGCGTCACCGCGGGCAACACCAGAAGGGGCACAAGCGTTTCGCGGGCACGCAATCCTCCGGCCAACACGCCGTAAACCGTACCGGTGGCCGCCAAACCCACGGTGGCGGCCACCGCCGCGCAGAGCAGCACGACCACACCCCGGATCGAGATGTCGTAGAGCACGACGACAACGGCCCCGACGACGATCTCGAGGAGGAAGAGCTCGACGGCGATCGCGGCGGCCTTGCCGAGAAAGATGGAGCCGCCGTCGAGTCCCGAAAGGCGGAGTCCGTCCCGTGCCCGATTCGCTTCTTCGATCGAAAACGACCGGCCGATCGCCAGCAGAACCGCAAGGAGCACGGCCGCCCAGAACAGGCCGGGCGCCGCCTGGTGCAGGAGCGTGCGATCGGAGTCGAGCGCGAACGCGAACAACATCACCACCACGCCCCCGAACGGGATGATCTGCTGCAGCGCGACGCGCGACCGCCGCTCGATGCGCAGGTCCTTGCCCGCGACAAGCAATGCATCGCGCAAGAAGCTCACGTACGGGCCTCGATCTCGGCGGCGGTTGGTGTCGGGGGCACTGTCGGGGTCGACCCGGGTGCCGGGACGACGGGCGCCGCATGCACCCGACCGGCGACGATGCGAACCTCGCGAGTCGCCAGACGCCGCGCGAGGTCGAGCTCATGCGAGGCGAGCATCACCGTGCAGCCGTCGGCGGGGGCGGCGCGCACGACCTCTTCCAACACCGCTCGGCCCTGCTCGTCGAGACCGGCGTGCGGCTCGTCGAGCAGCAGCAGGCGCGGCCGGCGCGCAATCGCGTTGGCCAGTGACAACCGCCGGCGCTGGCCCTGTGAGAGGCGGCCGTGGGCGACCTGCGCGACGCGTTGCAGGCCGACCCGATCCAACGCGGCGTCGGCATCGGCTGTGCTGTGTCCGGTCGAGCGCGCGACGAACCGCACGTTCTCGGCGACGGTGAGGTCGTCGTAGCAGAACGTCTCGTGCCCGACGAGCGCGACGGCCCGCCGTACTCGCTTCGGCTCGACCGCAAGATCGACGCCCAACACTTCAGCTGTCCCGGCGCGCAACGGCAACAGTCCCGCGCACAGTCGGAGAAGCGTGGTCTTGCCCGCGCCGTTCGGCCCACTGAGGAGCAACACCTCGCCGGTCTCGACCTCGAGGTCGGCACCGGCGAGCGCGGGAAATCGTCCGAGCATGCAGACGGCCGACCGAAGACGTACGCAGCGCAACCAGAGCTCCGGGGACCGGGGGTGCGTGTACGAGCGAAGCTTACGGAAGTGCCCGGGAACGCGGCGAACCGGAGCGACCACCGCGCGCGGGCCCGCAATCACGGCCGGTACCATTCGGCCGGTGCGACGTGCGATCGCGGGCATCGGCCGGACGCTGGTGACGCTGGGGCTGCTCATACTCCTCTTCGTCGTGTATCAGCTCTGGGGAACGGGCATTTTCACCGCGCGCGCCCAGGACCACCTCAAGCACGACATCCATGCCAAGATCCAAAGGCTCCAGGACGAGAACGACACCGTCGGGCCGGTGCCCACGACGGTGCCGAAACCGGGGTCGACGGCGACGACTCGAACGACCGTCGGCTTCTCCCATCGGCTGGCTCCGCTCGTGACGCCGGCGGAGGGCCAAGGCGAGGGCGTCATCTCGATTCCCAGCGTCGGGATCAACTTCTATTACGTCGAGGGCACCTCGCGCGACGACCTCAAGAAGGGTCCGGGCCACTACCCCGCCACCCCCCTTCCCGGCACGATCGGCAACGCCGCGATTGCAGGTCACCGCACCACCTACCTGCACCCGTTCGGGGATCTCGACAAGGTCAAGATCGGCGACGACATCATCATCACGACGCTCGAGGGCACGACCTTCGACTATCGGATGTACAAGCAGATGATCGTCGCCCCCACGGAGGTGTCGGTCGTCGCCAACACGCCCGACGCCGAGCTGACGCTCACTGCGTGCCATCCCAAGGGATCCGCGGCCAAGCGCATCGTCGTCAAGGCGAAGCTCGTCGCGGCGAAGAGCGCGAAGCTCACCAAGTCGAAACCGCGGCCGGCAACTGCGGGGACCGGCAAGGGCCGCACGACTGCGGGGCTCGCGGAAGGGCTCTCGGGCCAGACCCGGAGCTTCGTCCCGACCATCGCGTGGGGGATCGTCGCCGCGCTCATCGGTCTCGCGTGGTGGTGGACGTTCCGGCGCTGGCGGCACCCGGCCACGTGGCTCATCGGAGTGCTGCCGTTCGTCGTCGCGCTGTTCCCCTTCTACGTGTTCCTGGAACGCGCGCTCCCAGCCGGTTACTGAAGTCGAGATGAGCGGAGTCGACCGGGGCGCGGTGCAGGAAGCGGCGGTCCGGATCGCGCCGTTCGTACACCGCACGCCCGTCCTGCGGTCGCATTCGCTCGACGAGTGGATCGGCGCCGAGGTCTTCGTGAAGGCCGAGCACCTGCAGCGCGTCGGTGCGTTCAAGTACCGGGGCGCGACCAACGCGGTGCAGTCGTTGCGCGAATCGGAAGCGCGTCGCGGCGTGGCGGCCCACTCCTCGGGGAACCACGCGGCGGCCCTCGCCCTCGCGGCCGCGACCCGCGGCGTTCCCGCGTACGTGGTCATGCCCGCCAACGCGTCGGCGGCCAAGCGGGCGGCCGTCGAGCGCTACGGCGGAGAGGTGACCACGTGCGACAACACCCTCGACGCGCGGCGGGCGGCGCTCGCCGACGTCCTGGGGCGCACCGGCGCGATCGAGATCCATCCGTTCGACGACGAACGTGTCATCGCCGGGGCGGGAACGGCCGCCCTGGAGCTCACGCAGGAGGTCGCGGATGTCGATGTCTTCGTGACGCCGATCGGCGGCGGCGGCCTTTGCTCCGGGACGTGCATAGCCGTCGCACCCGCACGCGTGATCGGCGGTTTGCCGCGCGATCGGGTGTCGACGCGTGCCGACGGACTTCGCACCGGCGTATCGGGTCGTACCGGAGCGATCCTGCGCGAACACGGCGTCGACCAGATCATTGTCGACGAGCCCGAGATCGTCGCCGCGATGCGGGTCGTGTGGGAGCGGACGAAGCAGCTGATCGAGCCGAGCGCGGCGGTCGCGTTCGCCGCGGCGCGCGCCGCCGCACTGCACGGAGAGTTGGACGGCGCCCGCGTCGGCGTCATCTGTTCCGGCGGGAACGTCGATCTCGACGCGCTTTCCTGGTGAGCGTCAGTCGGGGCGAGACGCGAGCAGGCTGAAGCTGAGCGGTACGCGCGGCGTGCCCGGCGGCGGACCGAAGTTCTCGTCCCCGTTGCGCACCAACCACGGGAAGCGCGGCCACACCGTCCAGTCGTGCTCCTCGAGCCATTCCAACCGGAGGCCGTGGCGGATGAGTGCAGTCACGATCTCCCCGATCCCGTGGTTCCACTCGTACGACCGCCGCCGGACGAGTGGTCGGTCCGCATCGGTGTAGGTGTCGGGTGAGTCGTCGACGAACGGATCGGCTTCCTCGAAGTAGGTGTGCTCGATCGTCAGGCTGTCGTCGGCGAGAGCCCAGGCCGCCGGATGCACGTCGTGGATGAGGAAGCGACCGCCCGGCGCGATGAGCGCCGCGACCTGGGCCGCCCACCGATCGACACTCGGGAGCCAGCACAGCGCGCCGAGACTCACGTAGACGACGTCGAACGTTCTGGCGCCGAGCGCGTTCGTCGCGTCATACACGTCGGAGCAGACGAACTCGGAGCGATCCGCGAGGCCGGCGCGCCTCGCGATGTCGCGCGCGGCTTCGATCGCGACCGGGGAGAAGTCGAGCCCCGCAACGGTCGCGCCGGCTCTCGCCCATTGCAGCGTGTCGAGACCGAAGTGACATTGCAGATGCAGCAGGCTCAGGCCGGAGACGTCGCCCAGCGCCGAGATCTCGCGCGCGCGCGGGCCCGGCTGTTCGCGCAACCATCGTTCGACGTCGTAGAACTCCGAGCCGAGATGGATCTCGGTGCGGTCGTCCCAGTTCTCACGATTCTGTGCAACGCGCGGGTCCATGACCGTCCGCTCATCCTGCGAAGCCACGGGTCGTTCCTAGCTCGTCCGCACTGCGCACTCAAGACCGGGGAGAATGGGCCCGTGAGGGAATGGTGGCTGGACGAACGCGCCTACGCGGGCGCGGAGCACCTCGATCCGCAGTACGTGCAGGGCTACGACCGCAAGTCGGGATTTGACCCGACCGAGGATGTCGACGTACTGCGGAGGCGCGGCCTCGGTCCCGAGTCCGTCGTCGTCGACCTCGGGGCCGGGACCGGCACCTTCACGGTTGCCGTCGCACCGTTCTGCGGTCATGTGGTCGCGGTCGACGTATCACCGGCCATGGCGGCGGCGCTGCGCGAACGCGTGGAGCATTCCGGGATCGGGAACGTCAGAGTCGTCGAAGGTGGCTTTCTGTCGTATGAGCACGACGGGGCGGCGGCCGACTTCGTCTACACGCGCAACGCGCTGCATCAGCTCCCCGACTTCTGGAAGGGAATCGCACTCGAGCGCATCGCGGCCCTGCTCCGGCCCGGCGGGGCGCTCCGCCTGCGCGATCTCGTGTTCGACTTCGCACCCGCCGAAGCCGAGGAACGGATCGAGGCATGGATGGCGGGCGCGGCGACCGATCCCGCACTCGGGTGGACGAGCGCCGAGCTCGCCGAACACGTACGGATCGAGTTCAGCACGTACAGCTGGCTCCTCGAAGCGCTCCTCGATCGCACCGGCTTCGACATCGCCGAGCGCTCCTACCGACGTTCTGCCTACGGCACGTACACCTGCGTGCGGCGCGCCGAATGAGCTCCGAAGAGCCGTTGGCGGGCGGCAACGTCGGCGCGGTCGTCCGCGTCGGGTCGCCAGTGGGCGCGCGGACATTGACCGCGACGAGCGGGGTCCGAAATAGCAGTGGCCCCGCTAGTGGTACCAAACACGGAACCGCGAGCGGGACCGCTACAAATACGCGGGGCACGCGTCGACGCGAAAAAAGCGCCGGCCGGGACTCAGCTGCCCTTGAACTCGGGGCTGCGCTTCTCCGCGAAGGCAGCCATGCCTTCTTGGAGATCGTCGCTCGCGAACGCAGCGGCCTCGAGCTTCGCGACCTCGGCCCGAGCTCTGGCTGACAGCCACCGCGCCTCGGCGACGAGGTTCAACGACCGCTTGTGACCGCGCACGGTCAACGGGGCCGACGCCGCGATCTCGCCCGCGAGCGCGAAGGCCGCGCTCAGCGCGTCGTGGTCGACGTACTGCACGAGCCCGAGCCGTTGGGCCTCCTCCGCATCCACCGAGCGGCCCACGAGCAGAAAGTCGCGGGCGGCGCCCTGTCCGACAAGCTCGGCCAGGCGCCAGATGTTGCGCGCACTGAGATGGACACCGAGCTTGCCGCCCGGGATCGCGAGGCGCGTGCCGAGCGCGGCGACGCGCACGTCACACGCGACCGCGAGCTGCATACCCGCACCGATCGCCGGGCCGTTGATCGCCGCGATCACCGGCACGGGATGGGCGACGATGGCGTCGAGCACCTTCTCGAACGCCGGCCGGAACGTGTCGGTCGTTGCCTTGCCCTCGCCGACGAAGCGGGTGACGAGGTCGGCACCCGAGCAGAAGGCCGTACCGGCGCCGGTGATCACGATGGCGCGCGGCTCGGTCGCAGCTTCGAGGTGCCCCTGCAGTTGGACGCACAGCTCCGCATTCAACGCGTTCCGGCGTTCCTGGCGGTCGATGGTCGCGATCCCGATCCGGCCCCGCTGTTCGAAATGGATCACGGGCCGACCCTGCTTCAGGACTCGTCGATCAGGGCGATGCGATCGCCCTCCTGCACCGTCTGGCCCGGTTCGACGTCGAGCTCGCGCACGACACCGGGGACGTCGGTGATCACAGGGATCTCCATCTTCATCGACTCGAGGATGCAGATCTCGTCGCCCTCGGCGACCATCTGGCCCACCTCGACGACGACTTGCCAGACGTTCGCGGTGATCTCCGCGTAGATCTCGGACATGGGCGGGGATGGTATTCGGCGTCAGAGGTTCTTGCTGTATCTACGCATTCCCTCGTAGTGCTCGAAGCCGACCGACGGGCCGGATCACACCGGCAGGACGCCGTGCTTGCGCCACGGCCGGTCGACGCGCTTGTCGGCCGTGATGCGCAGGCCGCGCGCGATCGCGGCCCGGGTGTCGGCCGGGTCGATCACGTCGTCGAGTTGCGCGTGCCCCGCGGCAATGTAGGGATCGATGTTCGCCCGGATCTCCTCAGCCAACTCGAGTCGTTTGGCCGCGCGTTCGTCTTCGTCTTCGATCGCCTCGAGGACACGACGGTGGATGATGTTCACCGCCCCGTCGGGACCCATCACCGCGATCTCGGCTGTCGGCCATGCCACGATGTAGTCGGCTTCGTACGCGAGTCCGTTCATCACGAAGTATCCGGCGCCGTAGCTCTTGCGCAGGATCACCGAGATCTTCGGCACCGTCGCCTCGCTCACGGCGAAGAGCATCTTGGCGCCATGGCGGATGATGCCCTGCTTCTCGACCGCGGAACCGACGATGAACCCCGGGACATCGTGGAGGAACACGAGCGGAATGTTGAACGCGTCGCACAACCAGACGAAGCGCGCGGCTTTGTCCGCCGCATTCACGTCGAGCGCGCCCCCGAGCACCATGGGCTGGTTCGCGACCATGCCCACGGGCCGTCCGTCGATGCGCGCGAGACCGGTCACGAGGTTCTTCGCCCACTCCGGCTTCATCCAGAAGACATCGCCGTCGTCGACGATCGCCTGGATCACCTTGCGCACGTCGTACGCGCGCCGGGGCGCCGTCGGCACGATGTCGTAGAGCTCCTCGGTACGCCGATCGATCGGGTCGTCCGTCTCCCGGATCGGCGGACGCTCCTGGTTGTGCTGCGGGAAGAACGACAGATACGCGCGCACCACGCGGAGACATTCCTCGTCGTCGGCGACTTCGAGGTCGGCCACGCCCGAAACCTTGGTGTGCACCGCCGAGCCACCCATCTCCTCTTCGGTCACGTCCTCGCCGACCGCCGCCTTCACGAGATGGCGACCGCCGAGCGCCATCGACGACGTGCCCTTGACCATCGGCACGAAATCGGCGAGACCGGGGATGTATGCCGTGCCGGCCGCGCAGTGACCGAGCATCGCGGCGACCATCGGCACGACGCCGCTCATCGCGACCTGCTCGCGGAACAACGCGCCGGCCCCCGCGAAGGTCGAACCACTCGTCGACTGGATCCGTGCCCCCGCGGAATCGAGGAGCCAGACGAACGGCATCCGCTGGCGCACCGCGTGGGCCCGCATGCGTGCGATCTTGTTCTCGCCGACGCCGCCCATGGAGCCCGCCATCACGGTGAAGTCGTACGCCGCGACCGCGACGGGCCGGCCGTCGATCTCGCCGACTCCGGTGACCGCGCCGTCGGCGGCGAGAAAGCGGTCGCCGAGACCGGGGTCCATGTGATCGGCGAGGAGGCCGTTCTCGACCCACGTGCCCGGATCGAGGAGCAGTGCGAG
>JAODBI010000221.1 GCA_025463875.1 Actinomycetes bacterium | reverse complement strand
GTGTCGGCGTGTTGTGGCTGGGCGCCAGCCGGGTCAGCTCCGGTCAGATCCAGGTTGGCAGCCTCGTTGCCTACCTCTCGTACCTCGTGCAGATCCTGATGTCGGTGGTCATGGCCACCTTCGTGATCTCCATGATCCCGCGGGCGTCGGTCTCGGCCGATCGCATCCAAGAGGTACTCGACACCGATCCGAGCGTCGTGCCGCCGGTCGACCCGGTTCGCGAGTTGCTCGCACCCGGTTCCCTCGAGTTCGAGAACGTCGGCTTTCACTATCCCGGGGCCGAGCACGCGGTATTGAGCGATGTCTCCTTCGCAACCGCACCCGGCCAGACCACAGCAGTCGTCGGCAGCACGGGTGCCGGTAAGACAACGCTCGTCAATCTCATTCTGCGCCTGTTCGACAGCACCGAGGGCACCGTCAAAGTCGGAGGCGTCGACGTCCACGACCTCGACCCCGACGTGCTCTGGAACACGATCGGCCTCGTCCCACAACGGCCGTACCTGTTCTCGGGCACGGTCGCGAGCAACTTGCGCTACGGCAAGCCGGACGCGACCGAAGACGAGATGTGGGAGGCGCTCGACGTCGCGCAGGCGAGCGACTTCGTCCGCAACATGCCGGGTGGCCTGAACGCCCGGATCGAACAGGGCGGCACGAACGTCTCCGGCGGCCAGCGGCAGCGGCTGTCGATCGCTCGCGCGCTCGTTCGGAAGCCCGACATCTACGTGTTCGACGACTCGTTCTCCGCCCTCGACCTCACGACCGACGCCCGGCTGCGCGCCGCGCTCGGCCCGTACACGCGCGACGCGGCCGTGATCATCGTGGCGCAGCGCGTGTCGACCATCTCCACTGCCGACAACATCCTCGTCCTCGAGGACGGGGTGGTCATCGGACGGGGTACACACGACGAGCTGATCAAGGACTGCGCCACGTACGCGGAGATCGTGCAGTCGCAGATCGGTGAGAAGAGCGCGGCCGCATGACGCTCATAGACGACCACGAGGAACAAGAGAGCGAGGAGCTTGATCTGGCGGCGCCGGAGACGCGCGCCGCCGGCCGTTGGAACTCCGCCGGTGTCCCCGGGGAGCGCTCGAAGGACTTCAAGAACGCGGTGCGCCGCATGATTCAGATGCTCGGACCGATGCGGTTCGTGCTCGGGATCGTCCTGGTCGTCGCGGTCACGAGCGCCACGCTCAACGTGTTCGGCCCCAAGGTGCTCGGGCACGGAACCGATCTGATCATCCAGGGGGTCACGCATCATCACATGGACTTCGGTGCGCTGCACCACGTGCTGCTCCAGGCGGTCACGCTCTACGCGGCCTCGTCGCTGTTGTCGATCATCGCGTCGTACATGCTCGCCGGGATCATTCAACGGCTCATGTTCCGGCTGCGGTCGGACGTCGAGACGAAGGTCAACTCCCTTCCGCTGAGCTACATCGACAAGCAGTCGCGCGGCGATCTTCTGAGTCGGGTGACCAACGACATCGACAACGTCGCGCAGAGCCTGCAGCAGACGCTGAGCCAGATGCTCACGTCGGTGCTGTTGCTCATCGGTACCGCGGTGATGATGTTCACGATCTCGCCGCTCCTTGCGGTTGTGGCACTGACGACGGTTCCGGTCTCGGTGTGGGGCATGCGCGCGATCGCCCGGCGCTCCCGGCCGAAGTTCATCTCGCAGTGGAAGAGCACAGGCATCCTCAACTCTCAGATCGAGGAGACCTTCACCGGTCACGCGGTGGTGAAAGCGTTCGGGCGCCAGCGCGAGGTCGAGCAGCGTTTCCGGGAGACCAACGACGAGCTCTACGAGTCGTCGTTCGGGGCGCAGTTCATGTCGAGCCTGATGCAGCCGTGGACGATGTTCATGGGCAACCTGCAGTACGTGATCGTCGCCGTGGTCGGCGGGCTGAGGGTGGCGAGCGGGGCGATCACGATCGGCGACATCCAGGCGTTCATCCAGTATTCGCGCCAGTTCTCGATGCCGCTCACGCAGGTCGCCTCGTTGATGAACGTCTTCCAGTCGGGCATCGCCTCCTTCGAGCGCGTGATCGAGTTTCTCGACGCCGAGGAGCAGATTCCCGACCCGGCCGCGAGCATCGATCCGCCACCCGTACGCGGTCGGATCGAGTTCCGCGACGTCTCGTTCTCGTACGACCCCGACCGGCCGCTCATCGAGTCACTCTCGCTGGTCGCCGAGCCGGGTCAGACCATCGCCATCGTCGGCCCGACCGGCGCGGGCAAGACCACACTCGTCAACCTCATCATGCGCTTCTACGAGCTGAATTCCGGCGTGATCACGCTCGACGGGCGCGACATCTCCTCGATCCCGCGCGCCGAGCTGCGCTCGAAGATCGGCATGGTCCTGCAGGACACGTGGCTGTTCGGCGGCAGCATCCACGACAACATCGCCTACGGCAACCCCGACGCGACCGAGGAGCAGATCCTCGAGGCGGCGCGCGCCACGTACGTCGATCGTTTCGTGCACTCGCTGCCCGAGGGCTACGCCGCGATGATCAACGAAGAGGGCGACAACATCAGCGCGGGTCAGAAGCAGTTGCTCACGATCGCCCGCGCCTTCCTGGCCGACCCCGCGATCCTGATCCTCGACGAGGCGACGAGCTCCGTCGACACGCGTACCGAGGTCTTGATCCAGGAGGCGATGAACGCGTTGCGGCAGGACCGCACGAGCTTCGTGATCGCCCACCGCCTCTCGACCATTCGCGGCGCCGACGTGATCCTCGTGATGGAGGACGGCCGCATCGTCGAGCAGGGTTCCCATCAAGAGTTGCTCGGTCACGACGGTCCCTACGCGCGCCTGTACAACTCACAGTTCGTCGCGCCCGTCGTCGACGTCGATCTTCCCTGACGCCGCCCCGGGACTCTGTTCCCGGTAGCGCGGCAACCGGCGTCGTGCGAACATTGCCTGCGGAAGTGAGCGCGCAGACAGCGGATGCCGATGATGAAGACGCGAACGATCCGATGGCTCGTGATCGCGTTCGCGCTCGCGATACCGGTCGGGACCATGTTGCTGATCCGGAATCAGCGGGATCCGACCAAGGTCGTCGTCGACGCGACCAACACGCCAACGGTGTGCACGGACGCTGCCCAGCTCGAGGCCGTCGATCGCGACGTGGCGATTGCGCGGTACCGGTCTATCCGCGACGCGGACGCGAGCAGCGGCCCCGAACGTCTGTGCGCGGTCCAGGCCCTCGCGCGGCTGGAACCGCCGACCGTCGCGGACCGCACGTTCCTCGCCGCGCAATCGGCGGTCAACTGGCTGAGCAACCGCATCACGGGGAGCGACGCGCGATTGTCGTCGTCGGCCAGTGGACCAATCCTGGTCGCTCTGTTCGCGATCGTGGGTCTCGCGCTGATCGTGGCGCTCGGCCAGTTCGTGCTGTGGCGAAGCGAGCGTTGGCCGGGGCCGGTGGCAGTAGGTGAGATCGATGCTCCGAAGGACGCAACCGGCGGCGAGGGGCTCGCGCAGATAGTCAAGGATCGCATGGCGAGCGCGGGGGTCCCGCCCGCGAGTGCGGCCCCGGGCGACGTCGCCGCCGTAGTCGTCGACGCAGTCGACGCGAACGTCGCTGCGGCGACGGGTTGGTTGGCTTCGCTGCTCCGAGGTCTCGTCGCGAGCCTGCGACCCAAGGCGGGCTTCACCGTGACGGGCACCGCATTCGCGGGCGACGGGGTGAATCCGTGCTGCGTCGCGCTCGAGGCGGTAGTGACGCGCACGGGCGCCAACTTCGGGATCGTCACCGGTCGCAAGGACACCTACGAAGCCGCCGCGATCGACGCGACGTATCAGCTCTACCTGACGCTTGCAGATCGCGACGAGGTGAAACGGAGAACGCCCGAATGGTTGGCGTGGACGTCGACCGACGGCTTGCGGGCCTATGACGACGGCACTCGAATCCTGGACCGGCGAATCCTGGACCGGCGAATCCTGGACCGGGTCGACGCCGACGACGACGGCATCGCGGCGCTCGAGCAGGCGGCCGCGCTCGAGCCCGCGAACGCGCTGGTGTTGCTTCGCCTCGCGCAGGGTCTCTGGGAGGCCGCACAGGGAACGCGCGAGGCCGACATCCTCGCGGCGCGTACTCCGGAGACGGCGCGCGCCATGTCGGAGGCCGCCGTGTCGGCGCTGGAATGGGCTTTGCGATTCGTGTATCGGGCGCCGCAGAGCGACGATGCACTGTTCCTCGCCGCGATCTATCTCAGCTACGCCGAGGAGTGGATCTCGGTGTGGGCGACGCTGGGACCCGAGCGTCAGGCGCGCTCCGCGCGGCTCGTCGAAGACGCGGTCCGGCGCGTCGATCGGCGCCGCCGGAAGTGGGCGTTCGTGGCACTGCCCGCAAGTGAGGACGCCGTCGTTGCGCGCTTCCGGGATGCGTCCAAGGTCCTCACGCGCCGGGTGATCAGGAATCAGCGCTATTGGAATGTCGTGTGGAGAGCTCTCCGACTCGCGCAACGGCGGGAGACGCGCGATCGCGTGTTGCCGTGGTCGCGGGTCCGGTTCAATCGCCGCCACGCCGCGCTGGCCATCCTCGAGGGAATCCGGTGGGACACGCTTCGGTGGTCGGGCCGCACCGACGCTTCGGCCGGCGTGTCGGCTGCGCAACAGACCATCCCCTCCATGTTCCACCGGTTTCGGATCCGGGTCGGGACGTTCGTCTGGCGGGATCCCGACCACGTCGTCGAGTGGAACCTCGCGGCGGCCTACGCGTGCGAGGCCCGCGCCCGCGGTACGACCGAGCCCCGACCGGATGGCCGCATGCCGCCCGGCGTACGGCGCGCGACGACCCGCCAGCTGCGCAAGTCGCTGCTCGGCGTTTCCAGCCGGTTGCGCGGCAGCGACGTCGACGAGTTGTGGCGGACCCCCGACTTCTCCGAGGCTCCGCGCGGATTTCGTGAGCCGATGTCATTCGTGCGACGCTGGGCGGTCCCGCTCGTCGACGACCGCGACCCTGAGCTTTCCGCGCGGGCGTGGTCGGGCGCGTTCGCGAACGTCAGCGCGACCGTGTCGACGGCAATGTCGGTGTGGGCCGGCCGTGTGATCACCAGCGCCGCCCGCGCCGGAGCAACCCGCGCGGTGTCCGCCGACGAGGAGCGCAACGTTCGGGAGGAGGTTCTCGGCTGGTTCGGCGCCGACGACGCACTGTGGAACGCATTGACGGCCTGGATGGCCGAGCCGTCCGCCTCCGACAAGCTTGCGGCGCTCGTGACCATGACGGCGAGCTTCGAGGACCTGCTCTCCGAGGGCAGCGAGACGTTCTCGCTACCGGCAGTGCAGGGGAGCGCGGGCGAGTTCGAGATGTTGGGGCCCCTGATCGCCGAGCGCGCCCGCGCGAGTGCACAGGCGCACGCCACCGTGCTCGAGGTCGTGATGCGTCCGACGACCGTCGTCGCGCGGGATGCGTTCGCACTGATCGAAGCGGCCACTATCCGCTGGGCGCAGCTGTGCGAGACGCTCATCGCGCGGGGCGAATAGCCGGGAGGGATCGACGGTGGACGCGCCCCGCCCACGACGCGAGCGGGATCTGCGACGTTACGTGTCGGGCTCCGAGATCCGGCGGCGACCGCGCCCGAGCACGCTCAGCACCAAGGCACCGAGCGCGACGAGGGCACCTCCGAGAGCCGCGCCGACACCGACCGCCGCCGAGCCCGTCTTGGGCAACTCAGGCGCGGCCGCGACCACCGGCGCGGTGACGATCGTCGGCGGCGCGACGGACGCGATCGTGGTCGGGGTCACCGGACCGGGCTCGCGCGGCACGACCGCCGGTTCGCAGTTCGGCTTGGCCGCCGTCCACGGACTACTGCCCGCGGCGTAGCTCCGGTCGACGAGCGTCGGCGGACTCCCCGCGTTGGCGACGACGGTGCCGAGGTACACGACCTCACACAGGCCGGGCTTCGCCGCGAGCACTCCCAGCAGCGCGTTCGGTCCCGCGGGCGGTGAGCCGTTGCTGTCGAAGACCGCGTTCGGGCCGTCCCAGGGCGCGGTGACACGCGCCCACTTGGCGGTCGTGGCGTCGAAGAACCAGGCGTCGCGTATCAGGCTCTGGTCGTTGCTGCTGAAGATGTTTCCGCCCTCGGCGAGGATCGCGCCCTGCCGCGACGGATCCGGGTTCGCCGCGAACGCGAAGCCGCTCAACGAGCGCGCCGCGGGGCCGCAGGGCTTGCTCATCGACGTTCCGCAGAGGTGGGCCCACGCGTGGCCGGTGAAGGTCCACGTGTCGTCGACCGCGTTGCTCGTGGTCAGGTTGGTGCCCCCGAACAGCACGAAGCGTTTCCCGTCCCATGCCATCGCCGAGGCCGCCAGCGCGCCCGGTCCACACGGCGAGCCGGGCTGTCCGCACGCTTGCGTCCAGCTCGAGCCGTCGAACACCCACGTGTCCGACTTCGGGCCCGAACCGCTGAGCCCGCCGAACATCACCGCCGACGTGCCGTTCCCGGCGAATGCGAACAACGCCCGGTCGCCAGGGCCGCACGCTGCGAGCGTGCACACGCGGGTCCACGATTCGCCGTTCCAGCGCCACGTGTCGCCGTTCGGTGGGCTGCCGCCGATACCGCCGTCGAAGCCGCCGTAGAGGACGACGCCGTTCGCGGCGTCGGCCATGCCCGCGCCGTCGCGCGGCCCGGGGCCGCACGGCGCGGTGGCGCCCGGGACACTGATGCCGCACATCGCGTGCCAGGTTCCGTCGGCGCGATTCACCCAGGTGTCGCTGTACGCAGTGTTGCCGCCCGGCTCCTGGCCGCCGTACACGACGACTCGTTTGCCCGTCGCGTCGCCGCTTCCCGCGGCGAACACGCGACCCGGCGCGTGGAGCTTGGTAGGCGTTGCGCGGGGCGCGAACGTGACCGAAGGCGTGGCGGTACCCGCGAACGCGCCGCTCGACCAGCCGGCCGCGAGCACGCTGCACCCGATCGCGACCGTTACGGGCAGCCACCGCGTGAACCGTCGCATGCCACTCCCTCGACTCCGCCGGCCTGAACGATCCGACTCGGTTCGGAAACCCCGCATCGGAGTGAAAGCGCGTGAAAGCGCGTGAAAGCGCGAAGGCGGGTCGGTGCCTGCTCGAAGTCCCTCGGCCCGAATG
Source organism: Actinomycetes bacterium (assembly GCA_025463875.1). GTDB lineage: Bacteria > Actinomycetota > Acidimicrobiia > IMCC26256 > PALSA-610 > PALSA-610. The sequence goes on along the minus strand of JAODBI010000221.1, from coordinate 5,166 downwards.
GCCGTTTCTCCGCGTTACGGAAGACGGCCGGCGGTCATCTTCGGACCCTATGCGGGGAGATGTTCGGTGCCGACGACGACGATGCGACCCTTGCCCGCACGCTTGGCGGCGTAGGTCGCGGCGTCGGCGCGGTCGACCAACGACGCGGTGTCGTCGTCGTCGCCGGCGACCGCGACCCCGATGCTCACGTCGCAACGAATCGAATGGCGGCCATAGACCATCGGTGACTTGAGCGAGTCGCGCAGTCGCTCGGCGATGCCTCGGATTTCGGCGAGTGATCCGGCCTGCTCGCACGCGACGATGAACTCGTCACCACCCCAACGGGACGCGAGGTCGCTCACGCGCGCGACGGCGGTGATCCGCTCCGCCGTGACGCGCAATACGACGTCGCCGGCATCGTGGCCGAGCGTGTCGTTGATCGACTTGAAGTCGTCGAGGTCGATGAACATCACGGCCAGCGGTCGGGCGACGCGGCTGTGCAACGCGCGCTCGAGATGGTCGATGAGGCTCGACCGGTTCCACAGTCCCGTGAGGTCGTCGTGTGCGGCGCGCCGCTCGAGCTCGCGTTCGAGCTGCTTGCGGTCGGTGATGTCGGCCTGCAGCGTGATCACGTATGGCGGCTCGAGACCCTCGGGGTCGATGACGAGCTGCGCGCGCGACAACACGAAGATCTCTTCGCCGCTCGCGGGGGCGAGGCGGAACTCGGCCGCGACCGGATCGCCGCCGAGCTGGCGGGTCGTCAGCTCGATCGCGAGCGCGCGGTCGTCGGGATGGACCGACAGCTCCGCGGGCAGGCCGACGATTTCGGCCCGGGCGAGGCCGAGCATCTCGCAACCGATGGGATTGATGTCGACGAGCACGCCCTCGAGATCGACCATCGACACGATCATCGGGGCGTGCTCGAACGCCACCCGGAACCGTTCCTCGACGGCGCGCAGCTTCGCCTGGGCTTGCTTCCGTTCGGAGATGTCCCGGGCGGTGATGACGACGCCGCCGATGTGCGGATCGCTCTCGAGGTTCTGACCGACGCATTCGAAGTCGCGGTACGCGCCGTCGGCGGCCCGCAGCCGCAACTCGATCGGAAGGCTCGCGGCCCGCGCGCCCGTCAGCACCTCGGCGAGTGCCTTGCTCGCGGCCCTGATGTCGTCCGGGTGAATAAGTGAGAAGACCCCGCCCACGGGATTGAAACCCTTCGGGTAGCCGAGGAGCCGGGTGCCCTGATCGCTGGCCTCCCACTCACCGTCCGGATACAGGATGGCGATGATGTCGGGCGAGTTGTCGACGAGTGCGCACGCCCGCGCCTGACTCTGCGCGAGCGCCTGCGCGGCGCGCCGTTCGAGGCTGACGTCCTCGATCGCGATGAAGAGGTAGTCGAGCACCCCGTCGAGCCTCCGCAGTGCGGTTATCGTGGTATTCCCGGTGAACTCCTCGCCGTCGCTGCGGACGAAGTTGAGCTCACCGAATACGTGCTGCAGTTCGCCCGCTTCCAGCACACCGATCTCCTGCACGAGGCGCGCAGAGTGGTCGGGGTGCGCGAGCCTCTCCGGCGCCGTGGTGCGCAGTTGCTCGCGCGAGGTCTTGAACATGCGCGCGAACGCGTTGTTCGCAATGAGCCCGACGCGCTCCGGATCGATCAGCGCCTGGGCGACGGTGGATTGCTCGAACATCAGGCGATACCGGCGCTGCGTCTCGTCGCGCGCGGTGAGGTCGCGGCACTCGAAGACGACGCCGGCCACCGACGGATCGTCGAGCATGTTCGTGATCGTGGTCTCGACCGGCCGCCACCGCCCGCGCCCGCGGGCCAGGTGGACTGCGATCGTCTCCCGGTGTGCAGCGTCCGAAGCAACCCGGCTCAATGCCGCGGCGGTCGCGTGCGACTCCTCGGGATGCATGAGGTCGCCGATCGGCCGTCCACACAGATCCGTGGGGGCGACCTCGAGCACGGCCGCTGCCGTCGCGTTGACGTACTTCACCGCGCCGGCGCGGTCCGTCACCAGGATCAGCGCCGAACCGCGTTCCACGATCGCGCGCAGGAACCCAACGGAACCCGTACCCGCAACCGGGTCGTGAGATTGCGCCGCACCGGGCTCGATGGCGTTCGGCGTCTGCACAGACGTTTATCGGCACGCTCCGAGCGGGATCGAATACCGGCGTGCGATCGGGCGGACCCCGAGGCCGGATGACCTGTAGGTCAGCCACAGAGCGATCCGGCGACGCAACGGGCGTGAGAGCGGTCGGATCGCCCGCGTAAGGACCAACGAAAGCCGCGTGAAATCTGCGGTCGCCAGCATTCGATTCCAGTCCGGTCGGCTGCTGTGAGCGGACTGAGACCACACTGTCAGCGCGCGCCGTTGGGGGTCCGAGGACATGGAGAACGAAAGGATCGTCGCCGGCCCGCAACCAGCGTGCCACGGCGTTTTGGTTGTCTACGCCGCAGGAGAGGGCGAGTGCGACCTTCGACGTGGTTGCGACGTGTATGACCTGCGGTTCGAGGACCATGCGGCGTACATGGCAGCGCATCGGTCTTGGGTCCTGCCGGACGACCAGGTCTGTCGTCTGTAGACGGGGCCGGGGCGATGTACGGACTCCCGACGCGCACGACGTGCTCGACGGCATCCATGCGCGCGAGCACTCGGATGGGACGGTTCGGGAGGGAGACCACATATCGGTCGATCTCGGGACGCAAACGGGTTATCGTCACACTTCGACCACGCGTGGGGGCGCGAGGGGGTTCTCGGCGTTTTGGAACGCAACGAATCCGCCGAACGTGTCGACTTCCGAGGGCTCCTGCGCGTCGCGCTCGGGAACGGCTGGATCGTCGTGTTACTCGTCGTGATCGGCGCGAGCGGCGCGTACTTCTGGGCGCGGTCGCACACCTTCGTCTACTCGGCGTCGGCGATCGTGCGCGTCTTCGATCCCGACGACACCGGCGCAGCCGTCGCGACCGGCGCAACAACTGCAGGCGCGCGCGTCGACCCGGCGCGTGAGGTGCACATCGCAGTCCTGTATGCGCGCTCGACCGCGGTGTCGGCGACCGTCGACCGCTTGCTCGGCAACGATGCCCGTCTCATCGGGTCACGTTCCGTGTCGGGGTCGGCCGACAGCGACACGATCAAGTTCGTCGTGCTCAGCGCCCGCCCCGCCGTCGCCCGAGACGCGGCGCAGGCGTACGCGCAGGTCTTCGTCGCTCAGCGGCGGGCCGCCATCGCGGTCCGCTACGACGATCAGATCGCGCAGGTGGAACGCGCGCGCCGCGATGTGAACGCCCAGATCGACGCGCTCGACGTGCGCATCGTGGCGGAGCAACCGTCACCGTCGTACGTCACGGTCGGGCCGGTGCCCGTGCCGATTCCGGAATCCCTGCAACTGCGCAACCTCGACAGCCGCCGGGCCGCGCTCGTCACGAGCGCGAACGCGCTGAACACGCAGGAGTCCGACCTCGCGCTCACACGCTCGGCGCGCCAGAGCGACCTCGACGTCGTCCAGGCGAGCTCATTGACACGCAACCCGATCAGCCCGTGGCCGCGGCGCGACGCGGCGATCGGCGCCGCGGTCGGGCTGCTCCTCGGTCTCGCGCTCGTCGGGCTGCGGATGCGCCTGCGCGACCGCGTGACCACGTCGGCCGACCTGGCGAAGGTGTTGCCCGCGCTGTCGTTCATCGCCGCGATCCCGCCGCGCTGGTCGTCGGTCGTCGAGCAACGACTGCGCCGCGGACCGCGTTTCGACGTCGTCGACGGCCGCTCGTCCTTGCGGGAGGCGTACCGGGCATTGCGTACGAGCGTCCTGTACGGCGATCCCAAGCTCTCCGGTGGTTCGTTGCTCGTCACGAGCGCGAGCCCGGGCGAGGGCAAGACGACCATCGCCGCGAATCTGTCGGTGAGCCTGGCGCGGGGCGGCGCCCGCGTTCTCGTCGTCGACTGCGATCTACGCCATCCCGCGCTGCACCAACAGTTCGGAGTCGATACCGAGGTCGGGCTGTCGTCGATCCTGACCGCGTCGACGCCCACGCGCCGGGCGGTGCGTACCGTCGACGCGGGCGGAACGAGCCTCGACGTGCTACCCGCCGGTCCTCGGCTGTCCGACCCCGCGGATCTGCTCGTGCGCCCGGACGTCGCGGAGCTGCTCGAGCAGTTGAAAGCGGAATACGACCACGTGGTGCTCGACGGTCCCTCCATCCTGTCTACGGCGGACGCACTCGCCCTGGCGCGCGTCGCCGACGGCGTGCTCCTCGTCGTCCAGTCGGGCGAGACCAGGGCGAGCGTCCTCGCACACGTCGAGGTCCGGATGCGACGGGTCGCGGCCCACGTCGCGGGCGCGGCGCTGGTCGGCGTCCGGTCCGACCGCTGGCCATCGACAGGCTCCGCGGGTATCCCCGGGACGCGCGCCCGCGCGACCGGAACCGATGCCGAGATCATCGGGCTCCCCGGCACCGGAGGCGAGTCGTCGGACTCGGGTGACGTGCTCGTGCTCTGATCGACCGAGCACATGGGCGGCTCGGGTCGCCACGTACGCTCGACGGCGATGAGTCGCCGCGACCAACTGCTCGGCCTGGCCGGCCGATCACGCGAGGTCGTCGTCGCGGCCGCGCTCGTCGGCGCCGTGACCGGCTTCGCCGTCGCCGGATTCGAGCGGCTGACCGTGAACGGCGTGTACGACCATCTTGTCGCCCACCTGCCCCTGTGGCTCCTGGCCTTTGCACCGGGAGTCGGGCTCGTGGTCGCGAATCTCTGGCTGGGGGGACCCGGACGCGGGCTTTCACCGTCGACCTCCGACGCGTACCTCGAGGCGTTTCACCACGAGACGCCGCTCGGGCTGCGCGCGCTGGTGCACCGTCTGGTCGCCGCGGTCGCGACGTTGGGGAGCGGCGGTGCGCTCGGTCTCGAGGGCCCCTCGATGTACCTCGGCGCGACGATCGGTTCCGTCGCGCAGCGCCGCTTCCGGCGCATGCTCGGCGCCGCCGATCCGAACCTGTTGCTCGTCGCGGGCGCGGCGGCCGGCATCGCCGCGATCTTCAAGGCGCCGGCCACCGGCGCGATCTTCGCGATCGAAGTGCCGTACCAGGACGACTTCGCGCGTCGCATGCTGCTCCCCGCGCTCGTGGGCGCGGCGGCGGGATACGTCGCGCTCGCGGCCGTCAACGGCACCACGCCGCTCTTCCCGATCTCC
>JAODBI010000172.1 GCA_025463875.1 Actinomycetes bacterium | reverse complement strand
CCTCGCGCCGCCAACTCTGCGATCCGCCACTTCTCCAACTCCGACAACCGTTCCACCACGACACACCTCCCGATCGATCCAACCCGATCGAAGGGTGTGATGCGTTGATCCCCTGAGACCGCCGCAGTTATGGACGGCGCGTGTCAGGCGAAAGCAGCGCAGAGTTCGGCGAGCGTGGACGCAGACCCGAGTCGCCGTATGCCCTCGCTGGCGCTTTCGGCGGCGCCAACTGAGAAGATCATCTCCGGCAGCGGCGCAGGGCCAAGTGTCTTCCCACTTGGGTGTGGCGATCTGAGATACGACTGCCCGAGGACTGTGCTGTGCCAGCGTTCGTCTCGCCAGCGAAACGGCCAGGCGACAACCTCAGTCGTGGGAAACCAGATAATGCGCCAACAGAACTCGCCGTCGATGATCTCGCCCAGCGTGACCTCGTCTCCGCGGCGGCGAACGTCGCCGTCGTAGAACGACTTCCAGGAAACGAAGTCCGCGCCCGCCATCACAGGATCCACCAGCGCCTGGTGTTCGCGCTGTTGCGCGACCCAACGTTCGCGTTCCGCGGCCCGCACCCGGCGCCGCTTCAACCATCCTGAAAATCCGGGAATGAGGTTCGACCGAGCCACGACGCTCATATTGCCCGCGCCGGCGCGGCGAGTACCATCGGCAGTTATGGCGCTCTCCCGGCGACTGTCACGGGCAGGGCGAGACAGCGCCGGTCATGGCGCATCGCAACCGGTCGATGGACGCCGGTCGTACGCACGGTCCATATCGGATCGCGGTGCCAACGTTGAGCACCAGGGTCGTGACGTTGCCGACCCCGCAGCTGGGTGCGGGCCCTTGTGAGAGAACGTCAGGAAGCATTGCGGGAAGAAGCGAGAAGATGTGAGCACTGCCCTTGTCAGAGCGGCTCTCAGCACGGTCGGGGCCGTCCGGATATGCCGCAGTCTCGATCCGGACGACGTCTGCCGCGGAGTAGTGATGAGCGGCCGTGTTCGGTGTGGTCGATCGCGTCCTAGACGAACTGGGGTGAGAGGAGCTACACGCCGCTGCGACAACGACCAGCGCGACGACACACGCGATTCGCTTCATAGCGTTTCGACGCTGGCTCGGTCTCGGGAGTTCCACCCGATCAGATTGCCCGATGCCGCGCCGCCCGGCGAGCGCGGATCGGCAGTTATGCACTACCCAAGGCGTCGGAGGTAGGGCTCCGGAACCTCGCATGTTGAGCCGTCCCCGAACGTCAGTGTGTAGACCCACTCGCCGCGTGTCGCACCGGCAAAGCGGCCGTCGCGGCGTTCACGGCGACGCGCGGCAATCCTGGCTACTTCTCCTGCGTGCCAATCGCTTGGCGCGCAGTGCGCCACACGTACTCCATCACCGAGCCCATGCCGCCCTCCTCCGGCTGCGGCGTCGGCGCAGTGCTCGATCAGATACGCCAGATGTTCGAGCGCTTCGTCGGCGCTGTCACCGACACCTATGACAATCGACGTACCGCCGCGCCACCACTCCGCTGCGCTGAGATCGCCTCCGAATGCCTCGGCCGGGATCTGCGACTCGTCATCGACGGCGAAGGCCGCCCATGGTCCGCCCTCATACGTCCCTCCGTATCGCGTCCTCGTAGTGACGGGCATCCGCACACATTGCCCGACTTCGGGCCGCAGCGCCCACGCCGATCGGCAGTTCTGCGCGCGTGAAGGGGCGTGACGCGCAGCCGTCTGCTCGCGGTCGCGAGCGTCCCCTATCGGCACCTCGGGGATTGCCGCAACGGCGTGTCCGCGGCGCGTTATGGGGTGCTCGTGCCCAGGGGTGCCGAATTGCGAGTGACTCGGGATCTGGGCGACGAGCCGAAGTAAGGAGTCCAGATCGGGTGTGTGACACGTCGGGGCGCATGCTGAACGCGAGCAACCCGGCGCAAATCCAGTTAGGAGGCAGTCGAACGATCGGCGCATCAGCTTCGCTTGAGGCTGGTCGGTGGTGGGGCTAGCCGGCGCTGGAGTCGGGACGTACGCTCGGTCCGTGACGACCACGGCAGAGCGGCTGCGGGACACTCGTGTGAAGACCGACAGGGCGCTGGCTTGCGTGCGTGCCGATCCGGGTGCATCTCCCGTGTTGATCGCGGTGATGGTCGAGTTCGCGAACAAGGCCGACAGGGCCACGCACTCCAATGACGAGCGCACGGCGGTCATCGAAGTCGAACAAGCCGGCGACAGCGCCAAAGTGGCCGCCGAAGCCGACATCGGCGTGGCGGACGCCACGCGCCAAGTGGTGCTGGACGCGCATCTTGCCATCTGCATTGCCAAAGCCAAGCTGTGACCTGACAGGTGTCCGGTATCGCCATCATCACCGAAGCTTGCATCGACGTGAAGGATCGCGCCTGTGTCGATGTCTGCCCGGTGCAATGCATCTACGAGTTCGACGCCGAGAACAATGTGCTGTTCTCAGAGGTCCAGGCCGGCGATGGGGCGATCGAGAATAGTCATACACCGAATCCGGACTCGATCGCGACCTTCGGCGACAGCATTCTGTACGTGAACACGGAAGAGTGCACGTCGTGCACCGCGTGTTACCAGCCCGACGTGTGTCCCGTCGGCGCGATCTACTCCGAAGAGGTGGTGCCCAACGGATCCTCGAAGACGAAGTACAACTCTGAGGATCAGAACAAGGGCCATGACCACACGTTCTTCATCGAGCTCAGCCGGGACGTCTTCGCCGACTAGAACGAGATGTCATTGACGGCGGTCGACCTCCTCGAACAGCTTCGGGCTGCGCTCGACGAGCTCGAACCGCTCCTCGTCGGGCGCATCGTCGACATCGAGATGTCTCGCGTGCGCGTGCTCGCCGATCCGGCGCTGTTCCGGCGGGAGTTCGCCCTGCTCATAGCGTCCGCCGTTGCCGACGCGGAACCGACGGATTCAATCACCGTGCGTGTCGCCCGAACCGGAACGGCCGCGCGGATCGAGGTCCTCAACGAGCGCGGCGGCGCGCGATTGGACGGTGTGACGAGGTCGATGACCGTGCCTCTTGCGCCCGGGACGTCGAGCGCGGCCGACACCTGACCCGAACGAAGCGCCCGAGGTGCCCCGGTACGCCGGGTCGGTGACGCGTTGTCCGGACGCTCGAGGGCATGGCGCTTGCAATCGCGAACCCGAGCAGATTGCCCGCTCGGAGGATGTCGCACGAATCCAATCGCGGGCATCGTCGCCCCAACATGTGGGATGTCGACCCGTAGCGACTTCAACATGTTGCGGTGCCGCGACGCCAAATCCGATTCGTGCGACATCCTCAGAGCGGGCAATATGCGTGGGTGGGCCGTCACGGACTCACGATGTGAGCACCTGCGTTCGGAGGCGGCAATGGCGACAGGGTTGAGCCCGATTAATCAGGAGATTGCACGACTTGCTCGCCCACTCGTAAGGGCAGCCCGGGCGCTTGAAGTCATCTCTATCTTCGGGGCGATCGCGGGAGTCGTCCTCGGCATCCTGTTCGCCACGGTCACAGCAACGACCCTGTCGACGGACATTCTTGGAGCAACTTCACCGACCACGACCCACCCATATGTCGCCGTGGGTATCGCGATCGCGTTGGAAGCAATCGTCTCCGGTTGGTTCTTCTGGGCCGTAGCCCGCGGCCTCCAACTCATGGCTGTCGACGCGGCCGCTCGATATGAGGTCGACCTCAACACGGAGGTCCCTACCGAGGTAGCTGACCGGCCCGAGTTCAAGAGTGACGGCACGTTGTGACGTGTTGCTCATACTCATAACTGCCGATCTGGCCTCGTGATGGTTGCGAACGACTTCGCGTTAGGTGCAGGCTGTATAGCGGTATGAAGGGGATCCTGTTCGCCGTGGCGATCGCGACCACCATCGGATCCCTTCTGCTCCTAGAGAATTCGCATACGTCTACGGACGCCGGCTTCGTGTGGGGCGTGTCCCTGGCGACGATCGCGGTGCCGACGTGGCTCGCGTTCTTGGGTCAACTTGGTTCCGACGGTGTTTTTCGTCGGATCTTTCGGAATCTTGGTGAGCTGAGAACACAGGTTGAGATTGCGCGCGAGGGTATTCGCTCATCCGCGGAAGAGGTGACGCGGCTCGCGAACTCATCGGCCGAGTACGCGCAGAACGCTAATGAGAGCGCCGCTGCGCTTCAACGCGTCGACGCCACGACCGCCGAATCGCGCGCTGCTATCGACGCGCTCATGGCGAAGGCGAAACAGGCCGACGATAACGCTCGTGACGCAGCGCTGGCGCTGGAGGCCACGCGTGAAGCGATCACCGCTGCGCGAGAAGAACTCGCTCGGCTCAGCGCCGACGCCAAGGAGACGCAGAAACAGATCCTTCTTGCCGAGCTGACGCGCGGTCCTGATCACGAGAACTTTCACGGGCAGAAGAGTGAGCTGTCCGCGTTCACGCTCGTTCCCTGCTCAAGGCTACACGGAGCGATCCTGGATCGATGCAGGTGGAGTCAGTTCGAAGCCGAACAGGTTGATCTAAAAGGCGCGCGGCTACGAGATGCGCAGTTCACCAACGCGAGGGCCAATCGAGCGATTCTCGACGAAACCGACCTGACGGGAGCAAGCATTGCGGGCACCTTCCGCGATGCCTCGCTGGATCACGCGATTCTCCAGGACACCGCTCTACGCGGCTCTTGGCCTGGCGCGAGGTTTAGTCGATGTCGAGACTTCACGTCGACGACGCTGTGTCGATGCGACTTGACGAAAGCGACATTCGACAGAATCGACTACATCCAACAGTCGTGCTTCTGGTTAGCGGTGTTGGACGGCTCTCGTTTCCAGTCGTTGACAATTGCCAGCTGCGACTTTCGGTGGGCCCAACTTTCCGGTGTCGTCTTCTCCGATGTCGATATCGGCCTTGGCGTCTCGATATTCGAGGGAGCGCTATTCAAAGAGGCCGACTTCTCGGGAGTCGATCCGGAGCAACTAGCGATGCTCAACCTTCAGGGCGCGGTTGATCTGGGCGGCACACGATGGGGGGACTTCGACGCTTTGGGCGCAGGTGTGCTGATCCGGGGCACGTCCGACGAACTCAGAATCCAAGAGAAGCACTTGGAACTACTGAGACTCCGACACGGGCACGCGCTCTGTCCCACGCACGAACAACCGACCATGCGAACCGCCGAGTGAGCCGTCGCAAACGCTGCTGAACTCGGCGCAGAACTGCCGATCGGCACCTGTGGGACGCTGTGCAGATGTCGCCGCTGAGCTTTCGACCGGTAGACCCGCGCGACCAACGGTGGGAGGTCTGGCACCCGACGTACCGGGTCTACTTCTGGAAGAGCATCTCGCCCATGGGCTGGCAGTCGCGCGAGTTCGAGGTCTCGGACGGCGACATCATCGAGGTTCTCGATTGGGCCGAAGGAGCGGCTGACGACGGCGAAAGATTCACGGTGTTTGCGGTCCTCGGAGACGGCGACCGGTTGGGTGTCGTCCGCCTTGCGGGTGAGGACCCAACGCGCCCGCGCGATACATAACTGCCGATCGGGTCGCTCGCAGAACGGCCGCGGATCGGGCATTCTCTGCGTGTGATTTCGCTAAGAGGCAGGGCTGTTTCGGTGGTCCAGTCTTGGTGAGATCTCGTGCGTGCGGCGCACTCTTGTTGTTGGCGACTGCGTGTGGCAGTAGTCCCGCGCCTCGGGCAGCGGTACAGCCCGACTCCACCCGCGCTCCCGTGCCCCCGCAATCCTCGCGGGTCCGCCCCCTACCGGGCCGGGCAACACGTCGGGGCCCGAGCCGGTGTACGGCAGTCGACGGGCCGATGCCAGTTCGAGCGCGGATGTTGGCGCCGCGAGGACCGACCCCCACAATCCCGAATTGAACGACGTTCTCAAGGGACTCGATTTGCGCGACGTATGGCTGGATACCATCCCCGCGCAACCGGGTCGAACCAACGAGATGACGCGCGTCTACTTCGATCTCAGAAAAGCCCCATACTCGGGACGCTTGGTTCTCTTCAGTGTTCGCGCCGGTGGCGGCGAGCTAAGAGGCACCGTGAAGGGCATGACTCTGCCCATCGTTGTCATCCAAAGAGGAAGCGTGATCGGCCTCGAACTCGACGCGAGCGACCCGGCAGTCTTCACTCCCGACAACCCGTCTCTCCTGCCA
>JAODBI010000169.1 GCA_025463875.1 Actinomycetes bacterium | reverse complement strand
GTGGTGTGCCTGGCGGCGGTCGGCTGGATGCTCGTGTTGATGCAGAAGAACGTGGTGTTCTTCAAGACGGTTTCCGAAGCGGTGCACGACCAGAGCCACGACGGCACGCGCACGATGCGGATCGGCGGAGGCGTCCTGCCCACGAGCATTCACCAGCGCGGTGACGGCGCCGACTTCGACCTCACCGAAGGGGGGGTCACGGTGCACATCCATCACGTCGGCAACGAACCCGAGCTGTTCAAGGACTGCGCGCCGGTGGTCGCCGAAGGCCACTGGAGTGCGGTGGGTGCTTCCACATTCGATTCAACGCGCCTGTTGATCAAGCACGGCGCCGACTACACGCCGCCCAAGACCGCGACGCAGTGCCCAGCTGACCCCTTCGGCAATTGACGCGATGAGAGCGCAACTCGGATACGGCCTGCTGACGATCGGAACGGTCGCCAGCGCACTTGGCCTGGCCACCATCGCGACCGGGCTCGCAACCGGCCGCCGCGCCCTCCTCGAGATGGGCCGGCGCTACGTCGTGGTCATCCTCGTCGTCGTCATCGCGGCCTTCGTCGTGATGGAGACGGCGATGTACGGCCACGACTTCTCGATCAAGTACGTCGCCGACAACGTCGCGCGCGCGACGCCCGGTCTCTACACCTTCACCGCCGCGTGGTCGGCGCTCGAAGGATCGATCCTCTTGTGGGCGCTCATCTTGTCGATCTACGTCGCGGTCACGACGTGGCGATTCCGCAGCCGTTCCGACGACCCGCTCGTCGCGTGGGCCACGCTGGTGCAGTACGGCGTGCTGCTCTTCTTCTTCGCGCTGATGCTGTTCGCGGCCAATCCGTTCAAGCAGGTGACCGGCCCGATTCCGCTCGACGGCGCGGGCCCGAACCCGTTGCTGCAGAACCATCCGCTGGTCGCGATCCACCCGCCCTTCCTGTACACCGGTTACGTCGGATTCGCGATTCCTTTCTCCTTCGCGGTCGCCGCGCTCGTCACCGGCCGTTTCGGAGAAGGTTGGCTCGCAGCGGTGCGCCGCACGACGCTCATCTCGTGGGGCTTCCTCACCATCGGCATCGTGCTCGGCGCGTGGTGGAGCTACGCGGTGCTCGGTTGGGGCGGCTTCTGGGGATGGGACCCGGTCGAGAACGCCTCGTTGCTGCCGTGGCTCACCGCGACCGCGTTCATCCACTCCGTGATGGTGCAAGAGCGCCGCGGCATGCTGCGCGTCTGGAACCTGTCACTGGTGCTCTCGACCTTCTGTCTCACGATCCTCGGGACGTTTCTCACGCGCTCGGGCGTCATCAACTCCGTCCACGCGTTCTCGCAGTCGAGCATCGGCCCGTGGCTGCTGACGTTCCTGGGCATCTGCGCGTTCGGCAGCGTGGCGCTGGTCGCGTGGCGCGGCGACAAGCTTCGCTCTCCCGGTCGCATCGACTCCGCCGTCTCGCGCGAAGCCGCGTTCCTCTTGAACAATCTGCTCTTCGCCGGGTTCGCGCTGGTGGTGCTCACGGGCACGGTCTTCCCGTTGCTCGTCGAGGCACTCCAGAACAAGCAGGTGACCGTCGGCGAGCCGTACTTCACGCGCCTCGGTGTCCCGATCGGAATCGCGCTCCTGTTTCTGATGTCGGTCGGGCCGGTGCTGCCGTGGCGCGCGGCGAGCAGTCAGGTGTTGCGCGACCGTCTGTTGATCCCGGCCTGGGCGGGCGCGGTGACGCTCGTGGTGGCGCTCATTGCGGGCGCGCACGGCGTCGCGAACGTCGGAGCGTTCGCGCTCGGCGCATTCGCGCTCACGAGCATCGGTCGATCGGTCGTCCTCGGTGTACGCGCCCGCAAGCGGTCGACCGACGAGGCGTTGCCGGTCGCGGCGGCCCGCACGGTCCGTAGCAACCCGCGGCTCTACGGCGGCCTGCTCGTGCACGTCGGCGTCGTGGTCGTCGCGGTCGCACTCGCCACGACCGGCGGGTACACGACCAAGAGCGAGGTGCAGCTTTCGCCGGGTGAGTCGGCGCGCGTGCACGGGCACACGGTCACCTACATCGGTCGCGCGGTCGAGACCTCCGGACAGAAGACCACCGTCAAGGCGCGGGTCAAGGTGAGCGGAGTCGGTGAGCTCGCGCCCGCGATCTCGACGTTCCCCAACGCGGCGGAGGGCATCGGTACGCCGTCGATCCACACCACTCCGTGGCAGGACGTCTACCTCACCTTGATCTCGTCTCCGACGTCGGGCCGGGTCACGATCGGTGTGCAGATCGGGACGATGGTGATGTGGCTGTGGATCGGCGGGCTCATCATGGCGCTCGGTTGCGCACTCGCGTTGATCCCGGCGCGCAAGCGCGAGGTTTTGCAGCGCACCGTCGCCGGCGCATTGATCGACGATTCCCCGCCGGTTCCTCTCGTCGAGGCGCGCACTTGATCCGCTCGCAGTTCCGGATCCGTTGGATCGCGCTCGGGATCGCCGTGGTGCTGGTGGCCTTCACCGTCGTCCTCGCCGTCCAGACGCGGTCGCAGCCGTCGGTTCCGCGCCTCGTGCTCGAGCACGCGAGCGCGCCGCAGTTGAACCTGAAGACGCTCGACGGAAAGGCGGTCACGTCCGCGCAGCTGCGGAGCAAGACGTACGTCGTCAACTTCTTCAACAGCTGGTGCATCCCCTGCCAGCAGGAGACGCCCGCGCTCAAGACCTTCTACGACCAGCACAAGTCGGAAGGCGATTTCGCGATGCTCGGGATCATCATCGACGACGACGCGCCCACGATGCGCGGCTACGTGCGCGACAGGGGCATCGGGTGGCCGGTGCTCGTCGATCCGAAGGGAAGCGCGGCGCTCGACTACGGCACGACCGGTCAACCGGAGACGTATGTCGTCGCGCCCGACGGCGTCGTCGTGTGCGGCACACTCGGTCCGTCGAGTGTGGCGGAGCTGAACACGTGGCTCGCGGCGGCGCGCGCCGGCCAACAATGCACGTGATTGACGATGACCGGGCGACGATGACCCGTCGCAAGCTCGTACCGTGGCTCGCGCTCGCGTTGGTCGTCGCCGTGGGGATCGTCGTGCTGGCAGTGCGTTCCCGACCCGACAACTCGCCCGCGGCCCGCGCCGCCCGACTCGAGCAGCAGCTCGCGTGCCCGGTCTGCGAGGGCCAGTCGGTCGCCGACAGCAACTCGCCGCAGTCACGGGCGATCCGCGACGACATTCCCCGGCGGATCGCGGCCGGCCAGTCGGACGCCGATATCCGCCAGTACTACGTCTCGCGTTACACCGAGAGGATCCTGGAGACGCCGTCGAACTCCGGCCTCGGCATCATCGCCTGGGGTCTGCCCGCGCTCGCCGTCATCCTCGGCGCGCTGAGCATCGTGGTGGCCGTGCGCCGCTGGAGCCGGGCGCCGCGCCTCGAGGCGACCGACGAGGACGAGGACATAGTGCGCCGCGCCCGGGAGGAAACCGACGGCGGCGAGCGGCACCCGGACGACGCGCACCCGGACGACGGCCTTCCCGATGACAGCAGCCCCGATCACGAGGCACCTGGCGACGAGAACGGCCCATGAGCGAGCGGAACACGGGCCGCGACGGCGACCGCGAGAAGCGCGACGAGCAGCGAGAGCACGAGCAGCTCGAAGCCGAGCGCGAGTTCTTGCTGCGTTCCCTCGACGACCTCGATTCGGAGCTTCTGGCGGGGAACATCGACCCGGACACCTACCGCGTGCTGCACGACGACTACACGGCGCGCGCCTCGGCCGTGATCCGATCGATCGCCGACGGCGTCGAACGTCGCACGCCGGGCGCGCGCACCGCCCCGCCGCTGATGCGCGGGCTGACGATCGGCGGCATCGTCGTCTTCGCGCTGCTCGCCGCGTTCCTCCTGGCGCACACAGTCGGTCAGCGCAGCTCCGGACAGCAGATCACCGGCGACGCGCAGTCCAGCCGCACCACGACCACGTTGTCGCAGGCGGGCGAGGTCGCCACGGCGAAGGTCGCAGCCGACGCGAACCCGAACAACTACTCCGCCCGGATCAACTACGCCCGCACCCTCGTGGCGATCGATCCGGCGGATGCGATCAAAGAGTTCGTCGCCGCATCGCAGCTCGACCCGAAACAGCCGGAACCGTACGCGTACACCGGCTGGCTCACGGCCCTGGTCGCCCGCCAGGTCACCGCACCGGCGACCAAGCAGCAACTGCTCGACGCGGCGGCCCGGAGCCTCGACAAGGCGATCTCGGTCGACCCGGCCTACGCTCCCTCCTACGTGTTCAAAGGCGTGATCCTCGCCAAGTTCGAGAACAAGCCGTGTCAGGGAGCGATCGCGCTGGAGCAATATCTCGCCGGCGCCCCCACGAACGACGTCATGCGTCCGCTGGCGTTGACGGCGTTGTCGGATGCCGTGAAGGCGGGTAAGTGCCCGTCACTCAACTCCACTCCCACCACCAAGCCGTAAGGAGCCTTCGTGGCCGCCAACAAGATGCCCGAACAGCAGGTCGACGCCGACAAGATCTACCGCGTCACGATCACGACCGACCGGGGCCCGATCGTCATGGACCTCGACCCGCAGCTCGCGCCGAACACCGTCAACAATTTCATCGGCCTCGCGCGCCAGGGTTACTACGACAACCTCACGTTCCACCGGGTCGTCCCGGAGTTCGTCATCCAGGGCGGTTGCCCCCAGGGCACCGGTACCGGCGGCCCCGGCTACAAGTTCGCCGACGAACCCGTCAAGGGCGAGTACACCCTCGGTGCAGTGGCCATGGCGAACGCCGGCCCCGACACGAACGGCTCGCAGTTCTTCATCTGCATCGACGACTGCACCCGCAAGCTCACGCCGAACTACAACCTGTTCGGGCACGTGGTTTCGGGCATGGAAGTCGCGCAGGCGACCAAGGTCGGCGACACGTTCAACAAGGTCGAGATCGAAGAGCGCGACCGGTAGAAACCGTCGAGCGCGGAGCGACGGCGGCGAACCGGTAAGAATCGGGCTGTGCGGATCACGGCGAAGGCGGATTACGCGGTTCGGGCTGCGGTCGAGCTCGCCGCGGCCGAAAAGAGCGAGCGACCCGTCAAAGGCGAATATCTG
Organism: Actinomycetes bacterium; assembly: GCA_025463875.1. Classification (GTDB taxonomy): domain Bacteria; phylum Actinomycetota; class Acidimicrobiia; order IMCC26256; family PALSA-610; genus PALSA-610. The sequence continues at coordinate 26,988 of JAODBI010000169.1, read as the reverse complement.
GCGCGCGCCCAGGGGATCCCGCAGAACTTTCTCGAGAACATCCTCACCGAGCTGCGGCGCGCCGGCATCGTTCGCACCCGCCGCGGCGCCGACGGTGGGTACCAGCTCGCCCGACCGGGCGCCGAGATCACGGTTGCCGAGGTGCTGCGCGCGGTCGAAGGGCCGCTCGCCGCGGTGCAGGGCATCCGGCCCGACCAGCTGGTCTACGAAGGCGCGGCGGAGCGGCTCCCCGAGGTATGGGTCGCGCTGCGGGCGAGCCTGCGGGACGTGCTCGAGCACGTCACCGTCGCCGACATCGCCAAAGGCCGGCTACCGGCGGTCGTGAAGGATCGCACGCGTCCCAAGGACGCGTGGCGGGCGCACTGACCCATCGTCCCCGGGTCTTCTACTTGTCAGTTCTTATGTAGACAAGTACGATACAAGTCGTGCGTTACCTCGACCTCGCCGACGCCCTCCGAGCCCGGATCGTGGCTCGCGACCTCGGCCCCGGGGGCGCGCTGGCCGGGGAGCTCGAGCTCGCCCGGGAGTACGGCACCAGCCGGGTCACCGTGCGCCGGGCCCTCGACCTGTTGCGCCAAGAGGGCCTGGTGACGAGCCGCCGCGGTGCGGGCTGGTTCGCGGCCGTCGATCCCGTCCGCCAGCCCCTCGGCCGGGTGACGACGGTGGAGGCGGCGGTGGAAGCGGCCGGCGCCCGTCCGGGCCGGAGGATCCTCGGGTTCGGCTTTGTCGACGCGCCCCCGGCGGTGGCCGACGCGCTGCATGTCGACCGGGGTTCCGACGTGTTGCGGGTCGAGCGCGTCAATCTCGCCGACGACGAGCCGTTCGCGTTGGTGACGGTCTGGGTCCGCGCCGACGTCGGTGCCGACGTGTCGCGGGCCGACGTGGAACGCTCGCCGTTCTACGACCTGCTCCCGCTGCGCGGACTCGAGCTCGGTTCGGTCCACCAGACGATCACCGCCGAGCTGGCAAGCGCCGAGGCGGCGCGGCTGCTCGTGTGTACTCCGGGCGATCCGCTGTTGCTGTGCCGGCGGGTCACGAACGACGCGGGCGGTGTGCCGACCCTTGTTTCCGAGCACCGCTATCCCGCCGACCGTACGACGTTCGAGATCGAGTTCTCGTTGCGAACAGGAGCGCTGCAGCATGCCTGACCAGATCGGACCGACGACCCCGGAAGCTCTCGTCGCCGCCGTATACGCGTCGCTTCCCGAACGCGTCGCGATCGCGCGGGAGCGACTCGGACGTCCGATGACGTTCGCGGAGAAGGTGCTCGCCGTGCACGCCGACGATCCGCGCCACGTGGGCCTCGAGCGCGGCGTCGACTACGCCGACTACCGGCCCGACCGCGTCGCCATGCAGGACGCCACGGCGCAGATGGCGTTGTTGCAGTTCATGCTCGCGAAGATGCCGGCGGTAGCCGTGCCGACCACCGTGCACTGCGACCACTTGATCCAAGCCCGCACGGGTGCCGACGTCGACATGCGGGTCGCGCTCGACACCAACCGCGAGGTCTATGACTTCCTGCAGTCGGTGTCGTCGAAGTACGGCATCGGATTCTGGAAGCCGGGCAGCGGGATCATCCACCAGGTCGTGTTGGAGAACTACGCGTTCCCGGGCGGGATGATGATCGGCACCGACTCGCACACGCCCAACGCGGGCGGCCTCGGCATGATCGCGATCGGGGTAGGTGGCGCCGATGCGGTCGACGTGATGGCGGGCTGGCCGTACAACACGCGCGTCCCGAAGCTGATCGGTGTCCGGCTGACGGGCACGCTCTCGGGGTGGACCGCGGCCAAGGACATCATCTTGAAGGTGGCCGGCATCCTCACGGTCAAGGGCGGCACGGGTGCGATCGTGCAGTACTTCGGGCCGGGCGCGCAGTCGATCTCGGCGACCGGCAAGGCGACTGTCTGCAACATGGGAGCCGAGATCGGCGCGACCTGCTCGCTGTTCCCGTACGACCACAACACGGCGAAGTACCTGAAGGCGACCGGCCGTGAGGCGCTCGCCGATCTCGCCGACCGCTACGCCGAGTACCTGGTCGACGATCCCGAGGTCGAGGCGGATCCCGAACGGTTCTTCGATCGCGTCATCGAGATCGACCTCTCGACGTTGGAACCCCACCTCGTCGGACCGCACACCCCCGACCTCGACCGGCCCGTCTCGGAGATTGCGGCGGCTGCCGAGCGCGAGGGCTACCCGAAGGAGATCTCCGCCGCGCTCGTGGGCTCGTGCACCAACTCGTCGTACGAGGACATCGGCCGCGCTGCGCATCTCGCCCGCCAGGCCGCGGCGCGCGGACTCACCGTGAAGGTGCCGCTCATGATCACGCCGGGTTCGGAGCAGGTGCGCGCGACCATCGAGCGCGACGGGCTGCTCGCCGATCTCGAGGCCATCGGCGCGACGGTGCTCGCCAACGCGTGCGGGCCGTGCATCGGGCAATGGCAGCGCGACGGCGCACCCGGCGGCCGGAACGTGATCGTCACGTCGTTCAACCGCAACTTTCCGGCCCGCAACGACGGCAACGAGAACACGCTCGCGTTCATCGGCTCACCGGAGACTGTCGTCGGCATGGCGCTGAGCGGCCGGCTGGACGGTTCCTTCCTCACCGAGTTCGAACCGCCCGTCGCCGACGACCTGCCGGCGCGGGGATTCGATCGCGGGGCGAGTGGGTTCTCCGCGCCGGCCGACGATCCCGCGTCGGTAGCGGTCGTGGTCGCGCCCGGATCGGATCGGCTCGAATTGCTGTCGCCGTTCCCCGCGTGGGACGGGAACGACATCACCGGGCTGCGCGTGCTGCTGAAGGCCAGGGGTAAGTGCACGACCGACCACGTCTCGCCCGCGGGGAAGTGGCTCACGTATCGGGGTCACCTCACCAACATCTCGCAGAACCTGTTCCTCGGCGCGCGTAACGCGTTCGCCGACGCAGAGACGGGTCACGGGGTCGACGTCCGTGACGGTTCGGTACGGGCGCTGCCCGACCTCGCCCGCGAGTACAAGACGGTGGGCATCGAGTGGCTGGCCGTCGCCGACGAGAACTACGGCGAGGGCTCGTCGCGCGAACACGCGGCGATGGAGCCGAGGTACATGGGCGGCCGGGCCGTGCTCGCCCGTTCGTTCGCCCGTATCGCGGAAGCGAACCTGAAGAAGCAGGGAGTGCTGGCGCTCACGTTCGCCGACCCGTCCGACTACGACAAGATCCGCGCGGACGACGTCGTCGACCTCGACGGTCTGGCCGCGCTCGCGCCCGGAAGTGCCGTGCAGGTCGTGGTGCACCACGCCGACGGCAGTGCCGACGCCTTCGCCGCGCACCACACGCTCTCCGAAGAGCACATCGAGTGGTTCAAAGCCGGCTCCGCCCTCAATATGTTGGCCGCCGCCGTCGCCGCCCGGACGTAACCAAATCCACCAAACAGTTCGCAACAAAACCGACCGTCACACGCCCGTTTCGTTGCAAACTGTTTGCAACAAAACCGACCCCCACACGTCCGTTTCGTTGCAAACTGTTTGGAGGAATTCCGGCGCGGGGGAACCCGTTTCGCTCCCAACTGTTGGGAGGTTTTCCGGGGTCAGCCGTGTTTGGCGAGCTCGGCGGCGAGGTCGAGGCGGGCGACGCCGGCCTCGTGCTCCATTGCACCCCACTGCTCGCGGGGGAGCATCCACATGATCTCGAACTCGTTCCCGTCGGGGTCTTTCGCGTAGAGCGACTTGGTCACGCCGTGGTCGCTCTCGCCCGCGAGCGAACCCATGCGCTGCAGACGTTCACGCATCTCGGCGAGGTCGTGGATCGTGTCGACCTGCCAGGCGAGGTGGTACAGACCGACGCGCCCCGGTTCGGGCAGGGGGGCTTGCGGCCCCAGCGAGAAGAGTCCGAGGTCGTGATGGTTCTCGGTCCCCGCCGCCCTCATGAAGACGGCCGCGCCGTTGCCGGCCTCGACAATCACCTCGAACCCGAATGCTTCGGCGTAGAAGGCCGCGCTCCGGCGCGCGTCCCGCACGTAGAGGACGGCATGGTTGAGCCGGCGCACTGTCGCAGTCATACGCTCCGCAACCCCCGCAGTCGTTCGACGATTCCCGGAAACACTTCCACAAAGCGGTCGACGTCGGCGATCGTCGACGACCATCCGACCGATACCCGCAAGGACCGATCGGCGTCCACGCCCATCGCTTCGAGCACGGGTGACGGCTCCAGCGTCTCCGACGAACAGGCCGAGCCCGAGTGCACCGCCACGCCATGCTGATCGAGTCCGAGCAGGATCGGCTCCGCCTCGACGCCCGTCACGCCCAGGCACAGCATGTTGGGAAGGGACCCGTCGCCGAAGCGTTCGACGCCGGCAACGAGGCCGACGACCGTGGCCGCCCGATCGACGAGCGCCCGTTGGGCGGAGGCTTCCGCGGTCAGGTCGACGGCCGCGCACGCGGCACCGAAGCCGACCCACGCGGGGACGTTCTCGATGCCACCGCGGCGCGCCCGTTCCTGCGCCCCGCCGACGAGCAGCGGCGGTATGCGCAGACCGCGGCGGACGAGCAGAGCGCCCGCGCCGAGCGGTCCACCGAGCTTGTGCGCGGTGACCGAGCAGAGGTCGGCGCCGAGCGCCGTGAAGTCGACCGGGACGTGGCCCGCGCCCGCACACGCGTCGACGTGCACGAGCGCGCCCCGCTCGCGTAGCGCGGCGCACACCTCCGCGACCGGTTGCACCGTGCCGACTTCGTGGTTCGCGAGCTGGACACTCACCAGGCTGGTGTCGTCGCGTATCGCGTCGACGACTGCTCCCGCGTCGAACCCGCCGAACCGGTCGACGCCGACGACCGTGATCTCGTCAGATGCCCGGGCGGCCGCGTCGCGCACGCTCGAGTGCTCCACCGCGGTGGTGACCACGTGCCCCGGCGTGCGCGCCAACGCCCCTGCGACCGCGGTGTTCACGGCCTCGGTTCCCGACGACGTGAACACCACCTCTCGCGGCCGCGCCCCGAAGAACGACGCGACCTGTTCCCGCGCGGTCTCCAGTGCGACACGTGTCGCGCGTCCCTCCGCGTGCAACCGTCCGGGGTCGCCGAACGACGACTCGAGATACGGCCGCATCGCGTCCCGCGCTTCCGGGCGCAGGACCGAGGTGGATGCGTGATCGAGGTACGCGCGCGCGACCGCCACGACGATGTCGACTCAGACGCGCGTGACGCAGTGCTGGTCGCCGTCGGGGCGACTCTCGGTGAGCATCGGCTGCGTCTCGCCGTAGAGACCTTCGAGCATGCCGCGCACCATGCCGGTGTCGACCGCGCACAACACGTGCGGCCACTTCTGCGCGGCCTCGCCGAACGGGCAGTGCTCCGACACGAGCGTGAGCAGATTTCCGCGCGCCTCGGCGTGCGCCGCGAATCCGTGCGCGGTCAACGCGTCGGCGACCGATGCGACCGCGGCCTTCACCGAACGGTGTCCTTCGGTCGGTTCCATGCGCGCCGCGATCGAACGGCCGTAGTCGTAGCCGACCTCTTCGGCCAGCTTGCGGGCTTCGTCGACCGGCAGCTTCTCCAACGCCCGGGCGAGCAGCGTCGCCAGCAGGTCGTCGCGCTTGGGCGGGAACGAAAGATGCGTGTCACTCGTCGCGGCGCGGTAGCGCTTCGACGGACGCCCGGCCGACACGTGGCGCTCGAGCTCGACGTCGAGGTAACTCCCGGACGCGAGCTTCTCGAGATGGTGCCGGGCGACGTTGGGGTGGAGGTCGAAGTGCTCTGCCACCTCGGCGGCCTTCGCGCCCTCGGGCGCCGAGCGCACGAAGAGGTAGATGTCACGCCGGGTGGGGTCGCCGAAGGCGCTGGTGACGGCGGCGACGGCGGCTCCGAACTCGTCCGCAGTGAGATCTTCATTCGCCACGCTGGGTATTGTACCTACGTCGGTAGTGGAAATTCCCGAGAGGATACGCATGCCCAACGAGGCCCAGGTGCTCGAGGCCCTGCGCCCGGTCCAAGACCCCGAGATACACCGCTCGATCGTCGAGTTGAACATGGTCCGGGGGATCGAGATCGACGGCGGAAACGTCAAGGTGACCGTCGCCCTGACCGTCGCCGGCTGCCCCATGCGAGCCGAGATCGTCCGGCTCGTGACCGACGCCGTGGTCCCGGTCGAGGGTGTCAGCCACGTCGACGTCGACCTCGGCGTCATGACCGACCAGGAGCGCGCCGCCCTCTCGCAGCAGCTCCAGGGTGGCCACTCCCACGACGGTGAAGGCCACGAGCACCGTACGAACCCCTTCACCGATTCCAACACCCGCGTGCTCGCGATCTCCTCGGGCAAGGGCGGGGTCGGCAAGTCGTCGGTCACCACCAACCTCGCCGTCGCGCTCGCGCAGCGGGGTCGCAAGGTCGCTGCGATCGACGCCGACGTCTGGGGTTTCTCGATGCCCCGCATGCTCGGCATCGACCGTCCGCCGACCGTCATCGACGATGTCATCGTCCCGCCCGATGCCAACGGCGTCACCCTCATCTCGATGGGATTCTTCGCACGCGAAGACCAGCCCGTCGTCTGGCGGGGCCCGATGCTGCACTAGGCGCACGAGCAGTTACTCACCGACGTGCATTGGGGCGAGCCCGAGTACCTGATCTCGACATGCCTCCGGGCACCGGCGACATCGCGCTGTCGATGGCGCAGTTCCTTCCCCGCGCCGAAGTGATCGTCGTCACCACGCCGCAACCCGCCGCGCAGAAGGTCGCGCAACGCGCCGCGTACATGGCGCACAAGGTGAACCTCTCCGTCGTCGGCGTCATCGAGAACATGTCGTGGTTCGAGTGCGAACACGGCACCGAGTACCGGCTGTTCGGTGAGGGCGGCGGTCAGGAGCTGGCCGATCAGCTCGAGGTACCGCTGCTCGGTCAGGTCCCGCTCGTCCCCGAGCTGCGAGCCGGCGCCGACAACGGTGAGCCGCTCGTGGTCAGCCACCCCGACGATCCCGCGTCGCGGGTCTTCACGGCGATGGCGGAGCGCCTCGATGTCGAGATGGCGCCCAAGCGCATCTACCGAACCCAGCTCAAGATCGTCTGACGGCGACGGCTAGGGTCCAACGCATGGAAATTCGTATCGGTGTCGTCTACACGGCCCGCGAGCTCAACCTCGAGACCGACGATTCGGTCGACACGGTGACCGCCACCATCGAGAGCACGATCTCGGCCGGCGACGGCGTGTTGTGGCTCACCGACAAGAAGGGCCGGCGCGTAGGCGTGCCGGTCGACAAGATCGCCTACGTCGAGATCGTCACCGACGCCGGTGGCCGCAAGGTCGGCTTCGGGGCGAGCTAACACGCAGGCTGTCGTGAACGGGCCCGCGCCCGAGTTGCTCGATCGTCGACTGCTCTTCTTCACGGGCAAGGGCGGCGTCGGCAAGAGCACGATGGCCGCGGCCACGGCGTTGCTCGCGTCGAGCATCGGCAAACGCGTCCTGCTCGTCGAGGTCGACGCCAAGGGCGACATCCCCGCGCAGTTCGAGCATTCGCCGGTCGGGTTCACACCCAAGGAGATCCACCCCGGCGTCCTCGCGATGGCGATGGACACCGAAGCCTCGCTGCAGGAGTACCTGCGCCTCAACCTCCGCGTTCCCGTCATCGGACGGATCGGTCCGCTCGCACACGCACTCGATTTCGTGGCGACGGCCGCGCCCGGCGTCAAGGAGATCCTGACCATCGGCAAGATCGCCTGGGAGGTGCGGGAGGCGATCGAGGGCCGCGCGGACTTCGACCTGGTCGTTGTCGACGCGGCTGCGACCGGTCACATCGTCGCCCAGCTCGGCGCGGCCGACTCGATCCGCGATCTCGTCGACGTGGGCCCGCTGCGAAGCCAGACCCAGTGGGTCTCCGACATCCTCGCCGACCCTGCGATCACCGCCGTCAACGTCGTCACGACGCCGGAGGAGATGCCGGTCGCGGAGACGATCGAGTTGGTCGAGCGCATCCGTAACGAAGTGCATGTGCCGCTCGGTACCGTCATCGTCAACCGGGTGCTGCCCGAGTTGTTCACGCGGGCCGACGAGGAGACGTTCGAGGCGTTGCGCGCAGCGAAGCCGAGCGCGTTGCTTGCGGCGCGGGTCGGTCCGGGCATCACCGACGTCCTCGACGCCGCCCGGCTCGCGGTGTCGCTGCGCCGCACCGGCGCGACGCATCTGGAGCAGCTGCGCCAGTCGGTCGATCTGCCGCTGTTGTACGTGCCGTACCTGTTCGTACGGGCACATGGTCTGCGGGTGACGCGCATGGTCGCCGACGCGCTGGGCGCGGAGCTTGGATTGTGAGCGCTCGCCGCAGGGGTGATCGCGAAGGGGACGGCGGCCGGGCCGTCACGCTGGAGCAGTTGCTCGCGGCCAAGGAGATCGTCGTGTTCTGCGGCTCCGGTGGCGTCGGCAAGACGTCGGTCGCGGCCGCCGCCGCCCTCGGCGCCACGGTGCACCTCGGCGGCAAGGTACTGGTCCTCACGATCGACCCGGCCCGTCGGCTCGCGACCGCCCTCGGCCTGGAAGGCCTCGGCAACCGCGCCGTCCGCGTGCCCCCGGAAGTGTTGAAGGCCTCGGGTATCGAACCGCGCGGTGAGCTCTGGGCCGCCATGCTCGACACGAAACAGTCGTGGGACGACCTCGTGCTCCGCCACGCCCCCGACGAGGAGACCGCCTACCGGATCCTCGAGAACCGGCTGTACACGAACCTCACGGCGAGGTTCGTCCAGAGTCACGACTACATCGCGATGGAGCGGCTCTTCGAGATCCACGCGACCGGCGAATACGACCTCATCGTCATCGACACGCCACCGACGCGGAACGCGATCGACTTCCTCGACGCGCCCGCGCGCATGGCCGACTTCTTCGGGAGCCGCCTGTTGCGCTGGCTCACGCTGCCGTACCGCGTCGGAGGCAAGCGCGGCACACGTGTGCTGAACGTGGCGAGCCGGCCCTTCTACCAAATCGCCGATCGCATCCTGGGCAGCCAGTTCCTGAAGGACATCGCCGAGTTCTTCCTGAACTTCCAGTCGATGTACGAAGGCTTCGTCACGCGCGCCAAGGCGGTCGAACGCCTGCTGCACGACAAGCGCACGACGTTCGCCGTGGTGACGACGCTCGAAGCGGCGCCGTTGCACGAAGCCGAGCGCTTCTGCGCCACGCTGATCTCGCGCGACTTCCACCTCGGCGCGCTGGTGCTCAACAAGACACTTCCCGACTCGCTGCGCGACCAGGAGGGCGCGGCGGCCGCGACCGCGTGCATCGACGAAGCCGGTTCGCTCGCCGACGCGCTCGTCGACCCGGAAGATCCCGCGCTCGCCGACCGCGACCGCGTCGCGCGGGTCCTGCGGACCGTGGGGGAGTCGTACCGCAACTTCTCGGTGGTGGCGATGCGCGAGGCCGAGCTGCGCGCCGAGCTGGCGCGCGTCCCCGACGTCGTCGCGCGCATCCCGACATTCGCCGACGACATCAGTGACATCGCCGGCCTCGACGCGATCTGTCAGTACCTCTTCAGCGGTTCCTCGCCCGGTCCCACGCCGTGAGCACGATCGAAGGCCTGGCGCTCGCGCGCACGGCACTCTCCGGCCCGGATCTCGTGCACATGGAGCGCCTGGTCTCGTCGTGGCGACCCCTCGCCGACCTGTCATTCGCCGATCTGATGCTCCTCGCGCCGATCGCGGGGGAGGAGGGCCATCGCTTCGTCGTGCTCTCCCAGGTGCGGCCGGTCACGGGGCAGACGAACTACCCGCAAGATCTGGTCGGCACCATCGTCGACGAGGTCGAACGGCCGCTGTACGCGCGGTGCTGGCGGTCCGCCGACATCGTGCGGGGCGACACCGCCGCGATCGGGTCGAAGGATCGCGTGCGCGTGCAGGTCATTCCCGTCCGCCGCGAAGACCGGCTGATCGGGCTGCTCACGCGCGAGGAGTCGATGACACTCGCCCGGCGTTCGGGCGAGCTCGAGCGGACGTACTTCGACGTGTTCGACCGCTTCGCCCGCATGATCGCCGACGGCACCTTCCCCTTCGACGTCGACGAGGTCGAGATGGAGAGCGCGCCGCGCGTCGGCGACGGCGTCATCGTGATCGACGCGGAGACGCGCGTGAAGTTCGCCAGCCCCAACGCGGTCAGCTCGCTGCACCGGATGGGAATTCACGCGTACGCACAGTCGCAGCGCCTCATCGACGTGGGATTCGACGACACCGCGGCGCGCAGCGCCATGCTGTTGCACCTTCCGGTCGCGGAGGAGATCGAGCGCGACGACTTCTCGGTGCTCGTGCGTGTGTTACCGCTCGTCGACCGCCGCCAGCCCGCCGGCGCGCTCGTGTTGTTGCGCGACGTCAGCGACCTCCGGCGCCGCGACCGTCTGCTCCTGTCGAAGGATGCGACGATTCGCGAGAACCATCACCGGGTGAAGAACAACCTGCAGACGATCGCGTCGTTGCTGCGACTTCAGGGCCGGCGGCTGCGCTCGCCCGAGGCGAGGGCCGCGCTCGCGGAGTCGGAGCGTCGGATCCGGTCGATCGCGATCGTGCACGAAACGCTGTCGCGTGAGGCGGGCGATGTCGTTTCGCTCAACGAGATCGTCCGGCCGCTCGCCCGGCTCGTCGAGGACACGGCGTCCACCCCCGAGCACACGATCCGGTTCAGCGTGGAAGGTGACGCGGGAGAGCTACCGGGCGAGGTCGCGACTCCTCTCGCAGTCGTGCTGAACGAGCTCATGCAGAACGCCGTCGACCACGCCTTTCCGCAGGGGAGGAGCGACGCGCTGGTCAAGGTGACGCTCGCCCGGTCTGACGGTCACGTCGAGATCGAGGTCCGCGACAACGGCGCCGGACTGCCGGCTCAGTTCACGCTCGAGGGATCGCGCGGGTTGGGGCTGTCGATCGTCCAGGCCCTCGTCACGAGCGAGCTGCAAGGCTCCATCGAGATGCTCGACGAAGGCGGCACCTCGGTACGCGTGCGCGTGCCGGTCGAGATGCCGCGCGTCGAGCTCTGAGGCTCTGAGGGCCGGTCGCCCGCGCCGGTCAGGCGAGGCGGGTGGCGGGTGCGGCGACCGCGGTGGCGTCGAGGCCCTTGCGGAGCCGGCGCCGCTCGTCCTCGGTCGTTCCGCCCCACACGCCGGCCTCTTGGTTCGTCGCGAGCGCGAACTCGAGGCACTGGTGGTTGACGGGACACTCGACGCAGACCTGCTTCGCGGCGTCGATCTGGTCGAGCGCGAGGCCGGTCGTCCCGATCGGGAAGAAGAGCTCGGGGCTCGTGTCGCGGCAGGACGCTTTGTCGCGCCAGTCTTCCGCGTCCCAATCATGGGTTCGAATCCAGGTCAAAGCCACTTTGTCTTCCCCCCTGCTGGGTCGCGTAGTTGCCGGCTGTGCCGCATACCTGTGCGCCCGATCACACTTTCCCCACGTGCCTTGCTCAAGACTTTCGAGGCGTACGCAGGGTAACGGGCAAATGCGGATGGCGGCAAGGGGCTTGACCAGGACTTTCGCGCCGTGGACTGGAACGTGTTCCGGTTCGCCGGGTCCGTAGGCTGCAGGGTCATGGTCGATCGTCCGCTCGTCTTGGGTCACCGGGGCGCGTCGCAGGCGCGGCCCGAGAACACGCTCGCCGCGTTCGCCAAGGCCCGCGAGTTCGGCGCCGACGGGGTCGAGCTCGACGTCCGGCGCTGCGCCGACGACCGGCTCGTCGTGCATCACGACCCCCAGGTCGAAGGCTTCGGCGTGATCCGGGAGTTCGACTTCGCAACGCTGCGGGCCGCTCGTCCGGAGGTCCCGACGCTCGACGAAGCACTCGGCGCGTGCGCGGGCATGATCGTGAACGTCGAGATCAAATGTCTCCCGTGGGACCCCGACCCTGACACGCCCGATCACGACGTCGTGCGCGCCGTCGTCGAACTGCTGCACGCGCAGTCGAGCGTCGCGCTCTCCGACATCATCATCTCGTCGTTCGATCTGACTGCGGTCGACGCGAGTCGCGCGTTCGCCACCGATGTCACCACGGGGTGGCTGACGAGCGGCCAGGAAGTCGCGGCCGCCGCCCAGACCACCGCCGAGCACGGTCACGCGTGGCTGAACCCCGATCGCGCCGCAGCCCTGCGCGCGTCGCCGGCCGAGATCACGGCCGCGCAGAAGGCGGGAGTGCGCGTCAACGTCTGGACGGTCGACGAACGCAACGAGATCACGAGCCTCGCGGCGGCCGGCATCGACGCGATCATCACCGACGTTCCCGATGTCGCGCTCGAAGTCCTGCAGGGGCCGCCGCGTTCGGAGCGACTCAAGGGAGGACGACGGTGAGTGCGTCCGGCTCGTACTCGATGTCGAGCTGTTGGGTGTCGCCGACGTCGTCGCCGTCGACCTGATACGCGAACGGCTCCGGGCTGCGGACGAGCAGCCGGTGCAGGTCGTAGCGGTGGTCGATGCCGCGGCGGTGCGCGAGAAACCGACCCGATCGCATGGCGGAAGCCGCGCCTCCGAGCAACGTGATCGCGTCGAGGGCGCGAAAGGCAGTGAGCGCGAGCGGTCGGTCGAGGCCCGCGTCGGGCGCGATCCTCAGCGGTAAGCGCCCGAGAAAGGTGTAGGGATCGGTCTTGGAGACGATCGCGAAGCGGGCACCTTCGATCAGCTCGTCGGTGTCGAGGTCGATGTCGAGCCGGGTGCGAGATCCCTCCTTGCGGAAGAAGACCTCGAAGGCGGCGGCGACGTGGAGCGGATGGGAGAGATGTCGCTTCAGCTCGCCGTATCGCTCGACGCGCCGGATGACCGCCGCGTCGAACCCGATGCCGGTGTTGAACAGGAACGGTCGACGATTGGCACGGCCGACACCGATGCGTTTCGTGGAGCCGCGCTGGAGCGAACGGAGGAGTTCGTTGGTGGCGTCGATCGCGTCGGTCGGAAATCCCAGCGTGCGCGCGTAGACGTTGGTCGAACCGCCGGGAAGCGGCGCGAGCGCGGTGTCGGTGTGCAACAGCCCGTCGGCCGTCTCGTTCAGCGTGCCGTCGCCGGCGAGGACCACGACTACGTCGAAGCCGTCGTTCGCGGCGGCGCGGGCGAGCCGGGTGGCGTGCCCTCGTCGCGACGTTTCTGCGACCTCCACCTCGTGTCGGGCCGCGAGCAGCTTGCGGATCATCACCCGTTTGCGCGCGGTCACCGACGACGCAGTCGCATTCACGAGGAGCAGAACTCGCACCGCCGGAGGGTAGCGGCGAGCCGCCCGTAGCATCCGACTCCGTGCCGCCTCGCGACCTTTCTGCGCTGCCGGACCTTTCTGCGTTGACAAGCGAGATCGTGACGTGTCGCGCGTGCCCGCGATTGGTCGCGTGGCGCGAGGAGGTCGCCCGGGAGAAGCGGGCGGCGTTCCGCGCCGAGGAATATTGGGGACGGCCCGTGCCCGGCTTCGGCGACCCCCGTGCCCGGCTCCTCCTCGTGGGTCTCGCGCCCGCCGCGCACGGTGGAAATCGCACCGGCCGGGTCTTCACGGGCGATCGCTCCGGCGATTTCCTGTTCGCGTCGCTGTTCCGCACCGGCTTCGCGAACCAGGCCGAGTCGGTCCACGCCGACGACGGCCTGGCCCTCCTCGATGCATACGTCGCGGCCGCCGTCCGGTGCGCGCCGCCCGCGAACAAGCCCACGCCCGAGGAGCGCGACACGTGCATGCCGTACCTCGTGCGCGAGTTGCAGCTGCTCACCGACGTGCGCGTGATCGTCGTGCTCGGCGCGTACGGGTACGAAGCCACCTGGACGACGTTGCGCGCGGCGGCACTCCACGGCGTGGAGCTTCCCGGGCGACGGCCCCGCTTCGCGCACGGCCTCGAAGTCGACTGCGGTGCCGTGACCATCGTCGGCGCCTTCCATCCGAGCCAGCAGAACACGTTCACCGGCCGGCTCACGCCCGACATGCTCGACACAGTGTTCCTACGGGCGCGTCAATTGCTCCCCGTCAATTGATCAGGGCCAACACTTCGCCGACGCCGTAGATCACCGCGATGATGCCGAGCGCGGCGCCGACGCTGTAGCGCAACAAGCGGTCGCCCGCGTTGATCGTGAAGTGCGCGCCGATGCGCGCGCCGGGGATGACGCCGACCGCGAGGGCGGCTGCGAACGTCCAGTTGATGTGACCGAGATACCAGTGGGTGAGCGTGCCGGGGATCGCGAAGATGCCGACGCACGCGAGTGAGGTGGCGATCGTCTCCTTGAGCGGCAGGCCGACCCAGGCCGAGAAGGCGGGAACCATGAGGATGCCCCCGCCGATCCCGAGCAGGCCTGACAGCATCCCGGCCGCGAGCCCGATGACCGCGAGCCGCCACCATTCGTCACTCAACGGCTTCCCCGAGCGTTCGAGTGTGCGGACGGTCGGGAACGCGGTGCGATAGCCCGTGTACGCGACGAGCGCCGCGGTGAGGATCATGAGCGCGTGACCGTTGCCCGGCACCGCGTCGGAGAGTCGTGAACCCACGACCGACGCGGGTACGCCGAGCGCGGAGGTAAGCACCACGATGCGCGGGCGGATCATGTTCTCGCGCCGGTAGCGGAGGGAGCCCGAGATCGAGGACGGGAGGATCGATGGCAGGGTCGAGCCGATGGCCTGCAGTGCGGTGGCACCGAGTGCCCGGATGGCGGGCGTCGAGATGACCGCGCCCCCGATGCCGAACATTCCCGACAGCACTCCGGTCGCGACGCCGACGAGCACCGTGATCGCGACCTCGAGCCACAGCGGCATTCGGGGGAACGTACCGGAGCGACAGCGGAGGCGACCGTATGGGCGGCGGGCGCGAGCGACCGATCGCGACGGCCGAATACCGAGCCCCCTGTAGGGGAGGCGCAGCGCGAGCGACCCATGGAAACGGAGCGACAGCGGAGCCGACCGTATGGGCGGCCGCCCGTCGACACGGCACCGTCAGTGGGACAGTGTCTGAACTTCCGGGAACGGCGGGCGGTCAGGAACTAATCTCGCGGCATGACGAGCGACCTCGATCTCCGCGGCGTCTGGGTGCCGCTGATCACGCCTTTCGATGCGCAGGGCGCGGTCGACGTCGGGGCGATCGAACGGTTGTGCCACGAGTACGCGTCCGCGGGCGTGAGCGGCATCGTCGCGATGGGCACGACGGGCGAGGCGAGCTCACTCGAACCCGACGAGAGGCAAACCGCGATCGACGCGGTCATTCGCGCGTGTCGCGCCGCGGGAACGCGTGTCATCGTCGGCACCGGATCGAACAACACCGCGGCCACCGTCCGCGCCACGGCCGCGCTCGCCGCCCTGCCCGAAGTCGTGGGCGCGCTGGTGGTTGTGCCGTACTACGTGCGGCCCTCGGTCGAAGGCATCGTCGCCCACTACCGCGCGGTGGCGGCCGCGAGTCCCGTTCCGGTCATCGCGTACAACGTCCCATCCCGCACCGGTCGCGACATGGGTGCCGCCGGGCTGCTCGAGATCGCGTCGGTGCCAAACATCGCCGGAGTGAAACAAGCCGTCGCGACGCTCGACGCCGACACGCTCGAAGTGCTCGCCCACGCGCCCGAGGGCTTCTCGGTGCTGGGCGGCGAGGACACCCTGTTGTTCCCGCTGATGTGCGTGGGCGCGGTCGGCACGATCTCGGCGGCGGCGCACCTCTGCACCGACCGGTTCGTCGCGATGATCGAGTGCGGCCTCGCGGGCAAGATCGAAGACGGTCGCGCCCACGCCGAAGCGCTCTTGCCGGTGATCCGCGCCGCGTATGTCGACCCGAACCCGGCGGTCTTCAAGGGCGTGCTGCACGCGCAGGGACGCATCGCCACGCCGGACGTGCGGCTCCCGCTCACGAACGGCTCGCCCGAGGCGGTCCGGCGCTGCCTCGATGCGATCGCGCACGCGTCACACCCGTAACCTCGGCAGGTGTCAAAACGCGTCGCCTGGTTCCTGATCGCGCTGTGCGCGTGGACGCTCTACGTCTGGATAACCCGGGTCGTGATCATCACGGGCCAGGACCAGAGCACGGGCTTCAAGGTCGTACACGACACGCTCGCCGCGATCTCGTGCGCGTTCGGCCTCGGCGCCGGCTACGTCGGCTTCAGGGCTCTCCGCTCCTCCCGCTGACGCGCGCTCACGGCTGCGCGCACGCAGAGCGGAAGAACTGGCCGAACTGCGCTTGTGTGGCCGGGTCGATCAGTTTGGCGGAGACGTTGGTGAGGACCGTGTCGACTCCGGCGAGCCTTTGGTACCGCTGACGGACGGCGTCGACCGACTTACCGTCCCGAAGCGTGATGAATATCGACTCGGGAAGGTCGGACGGCTTGGTGCTCTTCACGAGCGGAGGCTGGTTGGCGAAGTCGCGGCGGAAGATGGCGTAGGCCTCTTGCTTGCCCACGAATCGCGCGTGGGCGATGTCGCCGTCGGCGTAGACGGCATTGTGCACGGAGTCGACCTGAGATCGGGATGCGCCGACCGTGAGGAACACCTCGATGTCGCCGTAGAACCGGAGCGCGTGCGCCTCGGCTCGTCCGGCGAACACTCGAGACAGCGCGCCTCCGACGCCGGGTCCGGGAGACGTCACCTGCACCGCGAAGCCGTCCTTGCCGCTCACCGCGCAGAGGGCCGCGCGCGCGTCGGTCGAAGCCAGTGCGCCGAGCGTCGCCGGGAGTCGCGCGACGTGTGCGTAGCGGGCGACCATGGGTGACGCGTCGAGAAGGGCCGCGACCTCGAGATTCGCGGGGACGACGACGACGTCAACGCGCGTGATGGCGCCTGGGGCCACTGCTTTGGGGCTCGGCGCGATCACCTGCACCCGGCGCGCGTCGTCGTGCCGGAGGTACGCGGCAGTCGAAATGCCGGCGACGACGAGGACGACCGCGATCGAGGCAGTCACGACGCGCCGGCGACGCTCGCGGCGGTGCAGAACGCGAACGTCACCTTCGAACGGTTCCATCTCGTCGGACAGCGTCGTGAGCCCGCTGCGCAGTTCATCGATCTGCATCGTCACCCTCCTCGTCATCGAGCTCTATGCGCATGGACTGCATCGCCTGATGCAAGGTCGCCTTCACCGTTCCGGTCGCGCACCCCATCGCGTCGGCGACGTCGGCCAGCGGCAGATCCGCGAGATAGCGCAACACCACCGCTTGGCGCTGACGGGGCGGAAGCGTCGCGATGGCGTCGCGCACGGACAGGCGCGTGGCGACCCCACTCGTGTTGTCCCGGATGCCGTCATCGATGTCCCGGGTGCGTTCCCGCCGCCGCTCGCTGCGGCGCCAGTGGTCGCGCAACCGGTTCATTGCGACGACGTACACCCAGCCGTCGGGCCGGTCCATGTCGCACACCGTGCGCCACCTCCGCAGAGCACGAGCGAAGGCTTCCTGTGTGGCATCGCAGGCCAGATCGCGGTCGGCCCCGGCAAGTACCAGGGCGCGAGCCACGCGGTCGAAGAACGACTCGTAGAACTCGTCGAACGACAGTCTGCCCACGCAGGGGAGACGCTACGACCAACCGAAAAGTTTAGCCCGTGGGGCGAATTGCCGCCTCGAGCAGCGCGTTCTGTTCGGCGTCGTGCACGGTCGAGCTGCCGCTCGCGGGGCTGGGGCTCTCGGTCCGGGCGATGACATCGACCGGGCGACCGGCCGCGACCTCCTCGAGCCGGCGGCGGGCGAAGTAGCGCGCCCCCATGTTGCCCGGCTCCTCTTGCGCCCAGAACACCGCCGCGTCGGGGTAGCGGGCCAGCACCGCCGTGATCTCGTCGCGCGGCCAGGGATACAGCTGCTCGATTCGCACGACCGCGACCGGCGCGTGCTCTGCATCGCGCCGGGCGATGAGCTCGTGGCCGAACTTCCCGGTGCAGAAGATCACGCGCTTCACCTCGGCCGGCGGGTTGGGATCGTCGAGCACGGGCTCGAAGCCCCCGGTCGTCAGCGCGGAAACGGGAGACGCGGTCGCCGGCATCCGCAGATAGCGCTTGGGCGTCATCACGATCAACGGCTTGCGGCTGGGATCGTGCATCTGGCGCCGCAGCACATGGAAGTACTGCGCGGCCGTCGTGGGATACACGACTCGGATGTTGTCCTGCGCGCTCAACACGAGGAACCGCTCGAGCCGGGCGGAGGAGTGCTCCGGACCCTGACCTTCGAATCCGTGGGGGAGCAAGAGGACGATGCCGCTGTGCTGTCCCCACTTGTCCTCGGCCGCGACGATGAACTGGTCGATGATCGTCTGCGCGCCGTTGTCGAAGTCGCCGAACTGCGCCTCCCAGCACACGAGCGCGTCCTGATCGGAGACCGAGTATCCGTATTCGAAGCCGAGCGCGGCGAACTCCGAGAGCACCGTGTCATAGATCATGAACGGCGCGGCGTCGGGTCCGAGGTGTTCGAGCGGTGTGTACTCCGCTTCGGTGCGGTGGTCGACGATGGTCGCGTGGCGTTGGCTGAACGTGCCGCGCCGGGTGTCCTGGCCCGCGACGCGCACCGGAGAGCCCTCGAGAAGCAGTGACCCGAACGCGAGTGCTTCGGCGAGCGCCCAGTCGACCTGGTCGGCGTCGAACGCCGTCCGGCGGCCCGCCAGGATGCGCGCGAGCTTCGGGTGCGGTTCGAAGCCGGGCGGGAACGTCGTGAGCGCCTCGACGATCAGGTCGAGCACTTCCCTCGAAACACCGGTGTCGATGTGCGACGGCGTGGGCTCGGGCGCTTGGGGAGCGAGCCGGGCCGGCGGCCTTTCACTCGACTTCGTCTCGTCGAAGGCTTCTTCGAGCCGGGCGCGGAACGCCTCGAGTGCACGTTCGGCCTCTTCGAGGGTGATGTCGCCCCGGTTGACCAGCAGCTCGGTGTAGAGCTTGCGGATCGAGCGCCGGTTCCCGATCACCTCGTACATGCGCGGCTGTGTGAACGCCGGCTCGTCGCTCTCGTTGTGTCCGTAGCGGCGGTAACAGACCTGGTCGACGACGACGTCCTTCTTGAAGACGTTGCGGAACTCGAGGGCGAGGCGCATCGTACGCACCGCGGCCTCGGGATCGTCGCCGTTCACGTGGAAGATCGGCGCCTGTACCGCCTTGGCGATGTCGGTGGCGTACACCGTTGATCGGGCGAACCCGGGCGTCGTGGTGAAGCCGACCTGATTGTTGACGACGATGTGCACCGTGCCGCCGACGTCGTAGCCCGGGAGCTCGGAGAGGTTGAGCGTCTCCGCCACTACTCCCTGGCCGGCGAACGCGGCGTCGCCGTGGATGAGCACCGACAACACGTGGTCGTGCTCGGTGTCGGCGAGACGATCCTGCTTCGCGCGCGCCATGCCTTCGGCGACGGGATCGACCGCTTCGAGGTGGCTCGGGTTGGCGGCGAGCGTGATGCCGACGGTCGCGCCCGAGGTCGCCGTGAACTTGCCGTGCGCGCCGACGTGGTACTTGACGTCGCCCGAACCCTGGGGCACGTTCGGGTCGAGCTCACCTTCGAACTCGCGGAAGATCTGTTCGTACGACTTGCCGACGACATTGGCGAGCACGTTGAGTCGACCGCGGTGCGCCATGCCCATGACGACTTCCTCGACGCCCGAGTCGGCGGCGCCGTCGATGAGGAATTCGAGCATGGGAATCAGCGTCTCCGCGCCTTCGAGGCTGAAGCGCTTCTGACCGAGGAACTTCGTGTGCAGGAAACGCTCGAAGGCTTCGGCGTCGTTCAGCGCGGAGAGGATGCGCCGCTTGTCGTCGAGTGACGTGTCGCCGTGCACGCCTTCGACCTTGTGCTGGATCCAGGACTTCTGGTCGGGCTCCTGGATGTGCATGTACTCGACGCCGATCGTGCGGGCGTACGCGTCGCGCAACACGCCGAGGATGTCACGCAGCTTCATCACATCGCGGCCCGCGAGACCGCCGGTCGGGAACTCACGGTCGAGATCCCAGATCGTGAGCCCCCAGTGATTGGGGTCGAGCTCCTCGTGCGTACGCGGTTCCTTCAGCCCCAAGGGGTCGAGGTTCGCGATGAGGTGTCCGCGCACGCGGTACATGTTGATGAGCTGCTGTACGGCGATGACCTTCTGTTGTGCCTCGATCGATCCTTCGAGCGGACTCCGATCGGGCGACCAGCGCGCCGGCTCGTAGGGCACTCCGAAGCTCGCGAAGATCTCGTCGTAGAAAGCGTCGCCGCCCAGGAGCAGGTCGTGGATCTTCGCGAGGAACTCGCCGCTCTCCGCGCCCTGGATGATGCGGTGGTCGTAAGTGCTCGTGAGCGTGACCGTCTTGCTGATGCCGATCTCGGCGAGCGTCTGCGGGTCGGCGCCTTCGTACTCGGGCGGATACGTGATCGCGCCGACGCCGACGATCACACCCTGGCCCGGCATCAGACGAGGGACGGAATGCAACGTGCCGATCGTGCCCGGGTTCGTCAGCGAGACGGTCGTCCCCGCGAAGTCCTCGAGCGTCAGCTTGTTCGTGCGCGCTCGGCGGACGAGGTCTTCGTACGCGGCATGGAACGCGGCGAAGTCGAGGGTGTCCGCGTCCTTGAGGTTCGGCACGAGCAACGTGCGGCTGCCGTCGGACTTCTGTTGGTCGATCGCGAGCCCGAGGTTGACGTGCGCGTGACGCACGACGCTCGGAGTTCCGTCGACGACGCCGAAGCTCGCGTTCATGCGCGGCACGCTGTGCAACGCGCGTACGACCGCGAAGCCGATCAGGTGGGTGAAGCTGACCTTGCCGCCGCGGTCGCGGGCGAGCTGGTTGTTCAGGATCTGGCGGTTGATCTCGAGCAGCTTGGCGGGCAGCGTGCGGACCGAGGTCGCCGTCGGCACGCCCAGGCTGGCTTCCATGTTCTCGACGATGCGCGCCGAGGCGCCCCGCAGCGGTTGCGGCGCCTCGCCTTCGAGCACCACGGGCGACCTTCCGTCGGAGCCCGCCGGGGTGCTCGCGGGAGCGTTTGCGGGTGCCGGAGTCGCCGGTCGGGTCGCAGCCCCGGGAGGATTGGCGGTCGGAGCCGGGACCGCGGGCGTACTACCGGTCACCTCGGATCTCGGCTGGTAGTCGGCGAAGAACTCGCGCCAGCCCGCGGAGACGGCATTCGGGTTCTCGCGGTACAGCCGGTACATCTCGTCGATGAGCCCGGCATTGGGGCCGAGCTCCGCGAGGCGAGACCGGGCCGGCGTCGCGTCGGTCGTCATTGTGAACGCACCTCTTTCGGGGGCGGATCGTCGCCCCTCGTCACTCCCCGAGCGTATGACAATGCATCGGCCGTTCCGTACCCACGCGGAGCGCCGATCGGCCCGGTTCCGACGGGATGGGACTGCGATTGCGTCTCAGCGCCGTACGAGCTCGGCGAGCCGGAACGCGAGGTCGAGTGACTGCCGGGCGTTGAGCCTCGGGTCGCATCGCGTCTCGTACTTGTTCTCGAGCTGCTCGCCGCGCACGTCGTCGCCGCCGCCCAGGCATTCGGTCACGTCGTCGCCGGTCAGCTCCACGTGCACCGCGCCCGGCCAGACATCGGCCGCGCGGCACGCGACGAAAAACTGCTCGACCTCGTGCATGACCGCGTCGAAATGGCGGGTCTTGTAGCCACTCTCGTGCGCGTAGGTGTTGCCGTGCATCGGGTCGCACGCCCACACCACGGGATGACCGGCGCGGGTCACTGCCCGCAGCAGCGGAGGGAGGTTCTCGGCGACCCGCTCCGCACCCATGCGACTGACCAGGACCAAGCGGCCCGCCTCGCGACCCGGGTCGAGCCGGCGACAGAGCGCGATCACCTCGTCGGGTGACGCGTCGGGCCCGAGCTTCACGCCGATCGGGTTCTGCACCCCCGAAAGAAACTCGACGTGCGCGCCGTCGATCTGTCGAGTGCGTTCGCCGATCCAGAGCAGGTGCGCGGAGCAGTCGTACCAGTCGCCGGTGAGGCTGTCGCGGCGCGTGAGCGCCTCTTCGAATCCGAGGATCAACGCTTCGTGCGACGTGTAGAAGTCGACCTCGTGCAACTGCGCCTCGTGGGCGAGATCGATGCCGCACGCCGCCATGAAGTGCAGCGCGCGCTCGATGCCGTCGGCGACCTCTTCGTAGCGACGGCCCTCACGCCGCGACGCGAGGAACTCGAGGTTCCACTGATGCACCCGGTTGAGGTCGGCGAAGCCGCCCTTCGTGAAGGCGCGGAGAAGATTGAGCGTTGCGGCCGCCTGGTTGTAGCCGCGCAACATGCGCTGCGGATCGGGCCGGCGCGAGATCGCGTCGAACGCGAAGTCGTTGACGATGTCGCCGAAGTACGACGGGAGCTCCCGGCCGTCGCGCTTTTCGACCGGCGATGAACGCGGCTTGGCGAACTGACCCGCGATCCTTCCGACCTTCACGGTCGGGACGCCGGTGCTGTACGTCAGCACGACTGACATCTGCAGGATGACCTTGAGCTTGTCCCGGATGTTGTCGGCGGTGAACTCGGCGAACGATTCCGCGCAGTCACCGGCGTGCAACAAGAAGCCCTCGCCGTTGCTGACCGCGGCGAGCGATTCCCGCAGGGAGCGAGCCTCGCCCGCGAACACGAGCGGGGGCATCCGACGGAGCTCGGTGTCGACGCGATCGAGCTCGGTCGCGTCGGGCCATTCGGGTTGGTGGGCGGCGGCGCGGCTGCGCCAACTCGCCGGTTCCCATGCGAAGTTGCCCAGAGGGACAGGTGCGGTCATCGGTCGATCACTTCGTTCCGTCGAACATCGTTCGTCGAGTGGTGCAGGAGGAGCGAGCAGACTCGAGGCTCAGAGATACGCGCCGGGCGTCCGCTCGCCGGTCGCGCCCGGGTCGAGGGTACGGCGGCCGCGCATGTCCTCGAACTGGCGTTGCGCCTGGACCTGTTGCGTGAACAGCGTCGCCTGGATCCCATGGAAGAGACCTTCGAGCCACCCGACGAGTTGAGCCTGCGCGATCCGCAGCTCGGCATCGGTCGGTGTCTCGCTCGAGAACGGCAACGTCACGTCGGCGAGCTCTTGACGCAGATCGGGCGAGAGCAGCTCCTGCAACTCGCGGATCGAGCGCTCGTGGATCTCCTTGAGCGAGCGACGACCGGCGTCGTCGAGAGGAGCCCGACGCGCTTCGTCGAGGAGCGCACGCACCATGGCCGCGATGCGGATGAGCTTGGTCGGCCGCGCGATCTGCTCGCTCGCGGCGTCGCCACCCGCGTCTCCCGATTCGGGACTCGGCTCGACGACCTCGGGCGTGACCGGACCCTCGCTCGAGTTGCCGGCGTTCGAGTTGCCGGCGTTCGAGTTGCTGGCGCTGGTGGTGTCGCCGCTCGGCGTTTGCGTCACGGACGGGCATGGTACCCACCCGAGCCGCAGAACCCTCGAGTGATTCCGGAGATCCGCGCGTCAGACCAGTGCGGTCTTGCGCCGGGGGGCCGGACCGTCGAGTGCGACGAGGTTCGCCAGGCGGGGATCGTTCGAGAAGACCTCAATGATCGGCTCCCGCATGCCCATCCGGCGCTGCAGGCGCTCGACCTCGAGCTCTTGGTTCCAGAGGACGAACGTGACGACCATGCCCTCGTTCCCGGCCCGGGCGGTCCGCCCGGAACGGTGCACGTACGACTTGTGCTCTTCGGGCGGGTCGTAGTGCACGACCACGTCGACGTCGTCGACGTGGATGCCGCGCGCGGCGACGTCGGTCGCGACGAGCACCCCGTGCTCGTCTTCCTGGAAGTCCTTCAACGCCTTTTCCCGGGCCGACTGGCGTAGGTCGCCGTGGATCGCAGCGGCCGGAACGCCTTCGCGCTTGAGCTGCGAGACGAGCTTGTCGGCGCCGCGCTTGGTCCGGACGAAGACCATCGTGCGGGATACCCCGGCCGAGATCGCGGCGAGCACCTTGATGCGGTCGAGCTCGTGCACCTTCAAGAAGCGGTGCAGCATGTCGTCGACGTCGGCCTCGTCGGAGACGACCTCGTGCAACACCGGATCGCGCATGTAGCGGCGCACCAGGACGTCGACCTCGCGGTCGAGGGTGGCCGAGAACAGCAGCGTCTGGCGGTCGTTCGGGACCTTGCGCATGATCCACTCGACCTGGGGCAGGAATCCCATGTCGGCCATGCGGTCGGCCTCGTCGATGATGAGGATGCCGATGGCGTCGAGGTCGAGCTCGCCGCGCTCGAGGAGATCGATCAGGCGACCGGGAGTGGCGACCGCGACCTCGATCTTGCGGGAGAGGTTGCGGATCTGGCGATCCATCGACGTGCCGCCGTAGAACGCGGCGACGCGCACGCCGATCTGTTTGCCGATCGGGCTCAACACGTCGACGACCTGCTTGGCGAGCTCGCGAGTCGGGACGAGCACGAGCGCCGTGGGGTGGCCGGGCTTGGCCGACTGCGTGGTCTGCAACGCGGGGAGGCCGAACGCCAGGGTCTTGCCCGAGCCGGTCTTGGCCTTGCCGCACACGTCGTGGCCGGCCAGCGCGTCCTCGATGGTCGCGGCCTGGACGGGGAAGGGCTCGTTGATGCCCTGCTCCGCGAGGGCGTCAACGATCTCGGCGCGAAGGCCGAGGGTCTCGAATGTGGTCACGTTTCTCCTCGTAGCTGTACGTCGTATCGGAGGCCGATCCTCGGCATCTCCGAACGGGAAACAGATGAGGGACGGCCGCGGGTTCCGGCAGATGATCGGGACCCGAGACACCAGATTAGCTGGTCAGGACAGTCTGTCTGCGCACCGGGGTCTCACGACGCCGGCGCGCAGCTGCGATCCGGGCGGGAGAAGCCGTCCTGAGACGGTGCCGCGCGACCCCTTGCGGTAGCGCTGGGTCGACAGGGTTCCGAACCCGAGTCTGCTCGCGCCGGCCGAGACGAGGGTGGCCCCGACCTAGTCGGCCGCGAGGCTGTCCGGCCTGGTCACGGGTGAATTACGGTCGGGTCGTGCCCTACGCGACTCGACCGATGCACGACGCCGACTCGCACATCATGGAACCGGCCGACTGGCTGCAGCCCTATCTCGACCACCGCACCCGCGAGCGGTTCCCCCTCGTCTGGACCGACGCGAACGAGGACACCACGCCGCTCGACGCGGTCGCGCGCGCCACCGCGTTGCACCACGAACCGTCGTACCGCGCGGCCGACGCGGCCGAGATCACGCTGCGCAAGAACTTCCTCGCGACGGGCTCGTTCCTGAAAGAAGATCGCGCGGCCGCGCTCGACCTGTTGGGGTTCTCGAGTCAGCTCGTCTTCGACACCTTCACGAGTCCGCACGCGTTGCGATTCGACCGAGACGGCGAGCACGAGATGGCGCAGAATCTTGCACGCGCGCAACACCGCGCTGTCCTCGACTGGTGCTCGGTCGACCCGCGGCTCCTTCCGGTCACCGTGGTCCCGGTGGGCGAGGCCGCGGCCGCGATCGAGCTCACATCGTCGGCAATCGACGCGGGGAGTGCGGCGATCTGGATCAGCCAATATCCCGCGGGACATTCGCCGAGTCACGTGACGCTCGAACCGATGTGGGCCGCGTGCGCGGAGGCGGGCGTTCCGGTCGTGTTGCACGTCGCGGGCGCGGGCGTGAACGTGATGCCGTCCGCCTTCTTCGACAACGGTCTGCCGGCCGTGCCCGACTTCCACGGCGGCGACACCAACTTCAAGTCGATCGACTACCTGTCGATACCGCTGCCCGTCATGCAGACGTTGAACGCGTTGATCGTCGACGGTGTGCTGATGCGCCATCCAGACCTTCGTATCGGCGTCATCGAGCTCGGCGCGACGTGGGTTCCGGGCTGGATGCGTTCACTGGATTCGGCGCACGAGGCCTTCCGCAAGAACGAAGCCCGGCTACAGGCAATGGAGATGCGACCCAGCGAGTACGTGCAGTGTCAGGTGCGTGTCACGCCCTATCCGCACGAGGACACCGGGTGGACGATTGCGAACAGCGGCGCCGACGTGTGCATGTTCTCGTCCGACTTCCCGCACGTCGAAGGAGGTCGTAACCCGATCGCGCGTTTCGAGCGGAGTATGGACGCGTCCGAGATCGGCGCCGAAGCCCGCGAGAATTTCTACGTGCGGAACTTCACCGACCTGCTCGGCCCGGTGTTGGACCGACGCGGGGTCGCGATCGCGACCTGAGGAGGTCCGGACCGCGCGGCGCGGGAAGCGCTTGCGTTCTTCTATTCGCGGGTCGCGCGGAGTGCGCGGCGCCAGACGGTCCGATACGCGTCGATGCCGTCCGGTGCGAGCGCGGCTTCGGGTCCGGCCGCGATCGTGACGCGCTCCGGGACGGTGCCCCACACTTCGACGTTGGCCTCGACCCAGGCCGCGACGACGTCTTGGTAGTCCCGCGTGTACGTGCGTGCGGACGAGATCACGAGGCCCACGGGTGTCTTGCGTGGGACGAGGTCGAGCACGGCTTCCACGCGTGCGGTCTCCACGCCCCCGATCCGGGTCGGGACGACCACGACGTCGGCCCGTTCGATCGCCTTGGCCAACAGCCGCTCGTTCCCGGGCGGGGTGTCGACGACTGCGACCTCCTCGGCCTCGATGCGGTCGAGGGCCTTCAGGAGCATCCGGTCGGTCGGTGCTTCGACGAGCGTGACCCGTTCGAGGTGTCCGTCTTCGGAGCTCTCCAGCCATTCGGCGGCGCTGGCCTGGGGATCGGCGTCGACGAGGGTGGCCGGGCGCCGGGCGGCGGCCAGCGCGGCCAGGTACACCGCCGTGGTCGTCTTGCCGACGCCGCCCTTGAGTGCCGAGACCACGATGATCATGCTGCGAACGTACCGAGTCGGATGGCCTGACCGACAAACCCCGCGGTCTGAGGCCGTCCGACCGCGGTGTGTCGGAGATATCCGGGCGGATGCCAAAGGCCTACCTACTTGTAGGTAGGCTTGCGGCCATGACGATGACGACCAACCGCGATCTCGTGGACGTCCTCACCCCCGAGGTCGAGCGTCTGTTCGAGCGCCATCTGGCAACGACGAAATCCTGGATGCCCCACGACCTCGTGCCATGGGAGCGGGCAGCCGAGACGTCTCCGCGTGATGCATGGCACGAGGCGGAGGCGACGCTCCCGGGCGGAGTGCGCAGCGCGCTCGTGGTCAATCTCGTGACCGAGGACAACCTCCCGTATTACTTCGAGACGATCAACCGGATGTTCGCGAA
>JAODBI010000181.1 GCA_025463875.1 Actinomycetes bacterium | reverse complement strand
CACCGTTGCCGATCGCGTACAACGAACCGAAGCCCGCGTAGTCGACGCCCTGGTCGATGCGTTCCGGCGTGAGCACCTGGATGGCCCGCAGCGGATTCGCGTAGCCGCCGGAGGATGACGGGTGCGGTGTCGGTGGCGGCGGGCCGACCGTTGGAGGTTGGGTCGGTCCGAACGTCGGTGACGGCGCGATCGAAGGCACGGTTGAAACAAGCGGCTGTGGAGAAGGAGCGCTCACCGCGGCGGCCAGCGCGCGTTCGGCCGCGGCGTTTTGGGCCGCACGCTTCTTGGCGTCGGCGGCCAACAGCGAACGCAGATTGCCGTTCACGCGCGCGAGCTTCGCCTCGCCCGCCGCGATCGCCGCGGTCGCGGCGTCGCGCGCGGACGTGAGATCGCCGAGCGTTTTCTTGGCCTGCGACTGGTCGGCGCGTAAACCGCCCTCCGCATCGCGGGTGCGGGCTTGGGAGAGGCGCAGCGCGGTGAGGGCGTCCTCCCACTTGCTGCCGACCGCGCCGAGGTAGTGGTTTCGCTCGAGCGTCCGATTGATGTCCGACGTGCTGCTCAACATCTCGAGCGTGGGCGAACCCATTCCGGTGCCGGTCGTGTACGCCTTGATCGCCACGCGTCGCATTGCGCTCATCGCCGCGGTTTCGTCGCGAAGCGCGGCGGAGACCAACTTCTCGTCCTGCGCGATCTGCGCTTCGAGCGCGTTCACGTGGGCCTGAACGTCGTTGAACCGACTGACGAGGTCTTGGGCGCGCGCGCCGTCGGCGGCGATCTGCTGCTGGATCTGAGCGATGGCCGCCTGGTCCGAAGCGACACTCGCGCCGGCCGGCTGCGAGGACACCGCCAGTCCGCTCACCGTGAGACAGAACAAGAGCGACGTCGCGACGGCGGACCGAGCATGCCGTCGCCGCAAAGTGGCCAACAATGGCCCCACCGGCAACAAGACCCACGAAGTTAGCTGACGCGCCGTCCCCGTGGCGATATGGGCCCGGGTCACGTCGTCGCCGCCCGCAGTGCACCACCCTTGGATGAGCCCCGACGCAGAAGGCCGGTGCGTGCGCACCGGCCTTCATTGCAGAGCGTGTGAAGGACTCCCACGTACTGCTGTACTGCCTACGTACTGCCTACGTACTGCCTACGTGCTGAAGGACCACGTGAACGGCAGCACCATCTGGTTGCCGAAGGTGTCCTTGGCCCGAACCGATGCCGTGAAGCCGGTCCGACTCAGCGTGCTGTTCGGATTGAAGGTCGCGATCGTGCCGGTCGAGTCGAGCGAGACGACGCCGCTGATCGTGGCGCCCGAGCTGTTGACGAGCGTGAACGTGAGCCCGCTCGACTGCACCGGCACGCTGAACTGCGCCGTCAGGTTCGCATTGGTCGAAGCCCGGGTCGCGCCGTTGGCGGGAGTCGTGGCGATGACACTCGGCGCCGCGGCGCTCTTGAAGACCGCGTCGACGAAGTAGTTGGCCGCCGACGCGCTCGTGGTCGACGGGAACGACGGGTTCGAGCTGTGCACCAAGAGGCCGTTCGCTCCGGTCGGCGCGTGCAACGGTCCGTTGTCCATCGCACCACCGTTGGAGAAGAAGTTCGCGGTCTGGGAGTAGAGCCCGCTGTTCGCGTGGTACGAGACGACGTACAGCGTTCCGGCCGTGACCGGCACCGGTGCCGAGAAGCTCGCCTGCTGCCAGCCGGTCGACGACTCACCGCTGAACGTCACGCGGCCGAGCAGCGTTCCGGTGTTCGTCCACAGGCTGCCGACGTGCGTGCCGCCGTTGAACTGGCCCTTGTAGAAGCGCACGCCGGTGATGTAGCCGTTGACGTCGGCCTTGAACCTCAGACCGAGCTCGGTGCTGGAGAAGTCGAACACCGTCGATGTCGACGGGGTCGCACTCGGGGCGAAGAGCTGGCACGGACACCCGTAGTTGATCGTCGTGAACGACGACGTGATCGGGAGCATCGTCGCGCCCGCCGCGTTCGTCCCGCCCGACACGGCGACGCTGTAGGTCATGTTCGAGTTCCACGGAGCCGACGGCGTGAACGTCGCCGTGTTCGTCGCCGCATTGAAGGCGCTCGCACCCGCCACCGCGTTGGCTGCGGGATCGGTGACGACGATCGTCTGGCCGGTCACCGCCTCGCTGAACGCGAGGGAGATGGTCGAGTTCACCGCGACGTTCGTCGCGCCCGAAGCCGGCGTCACCGATGTCACCGTCGGCCGCGCCGCGGTCGTGAAGGTCCACGTGACGGGCGACATCACCGCACCGCCGGTCGACGCCTTCGCGCCCGACACGGTCACGGAGTAGGCGGTCGCGGGCGTCAGCGCCGCGCTCGGCGTGAACGTCGCCACGGTGCCGCCGCCGGTCAGGATCAACGTTCCGGAGACGGCGCTGCCGCCGGTGACCTGGATGATGGTGGTGCCGCTGACGACCGATCGGTCGAAGGTGACCGAGACCGTCGTGCCGAGGGCAACGCCCGCCGCGTTCGCCGCCGGAGTCCGCGCCGTCACCGCCGGCGCAGGCACGGTCGAGAACGACCACGACAGCGGAGTCATCGACGCGCCGGCCGCGTTGGTCGCGCCCGAAGCAACGACGGAGTAGGTCGTCGTCGCGCTCAAGGGAGCCGATGGCGTGAAGGTCGCGGTGTTCGTCGCCGCGTTGTACGCGGTCGACCCGGCGACGCTGCCGCCCGGACCCGTGACCACGATCGTGGCCCCGGTCACGGCCTGGTTGAAGCCGACCGCAACCGTCGCGTTCATCGCAACATTGACTGCGCCGGAAGCCGGCGTCTGCGAGGTCACCGTTGGCGCCGCCGCCGTCGTGAAGCTCCACGAGACGGGCGCCATGCCCGCGCTACCGGACGCCGTCGAGCCCGACACCGTCGCGGTGTACGTGGTGTTCGGCGCGAGCGGAGCATTCGGCGTGAACGTCGCGGTGGTCCTTGCCGCGTTCAGCGTCAGGGTGCCCGGCAAAGGAGTGCTGCCGGCAACCACTTGGAAGGTCGTCGAGCCGTTGTCGACCGCACGGTCGAAGCCGACCGACACGGTCGTGCCGAGCGCGACTCCGGTGGCGCCCGACGCCGGAGCTCGTGACGTCACCGCGGGTGACGGTGCGATCGTGGTGAACGCCCACGACACGAGTGTCATCGACGCGCCCGCCGCGCTCGTCGCGCCGGAAACGGTGACGGTGTAGGTGGTCCCGAGGCTCAGCGCCGCGGACGGCGTGAAGGTCGCGACGTTGGTGGTCGCGTTGTACGCGATCGACCCGGCGACGGGCGTGCCGCCCGGATTGGTGACCACGATGGTCGCGCCCGTAACCGCCTGGTCGAATCCGGCCGACACCGTGGTGTTCACCGCAACGCCCGATGCACCCGGAGCCGGCGACTGCGACGTCACAGTCGGGCGCACCGCGGTCGTGAAGCTCCACGAGACGGGCGTCATCGGTCCGCTGCCGACTGCCGTCGAGCCCGAGACGGTGACCGTGTAGGTCGTGCTCGGCGCGAGCGCCGCGCTCGGCGTAAATGTCGCGACGGTTCCCGCGGCGTTCAGCGCGACCGTGCCGGATACGGGAGTGCTGCCGGCGACGACCTGGAACGTGGTCGATCCGCCCACCACCGCCCGATCGAAACCGGCCGAGACCGTTGATCCGAGTGCAACACCCGTCGCGCCCGGCGCCGGCGACTCCGAGGTCACCGACGGCGCACCCGCCGTCGTGAACGACCACGACACCGGGCTCATCGAAGCGCCGGCCGCGTTCGTCGCACCGGCTGCAGTCACGGTGTAGGTGATGGCCGAGCTCAGCGGAGCCGACGGCGTGAAGGTCGCCGTGTTCGTCGACGCGTCGTACGCGGTCGACCCGGACACCGCCGCTCCTCCCGG